>JAEZMB010000348.1 GCA_023435825.1 Pseudomonadota bacterium
CCCCCCCCCCCCCCCCCCCCCCCCCCCCCCCCCCCCCCCCCCCCCCCCCCCCCCCCCCCCCCCCCCCCCCCCCCCCCCCCCCCCCCCCCCCCCCCCCCCCCCCCCCCCCCCCGCCGGAGGCATCCCCGCTTTCCACTTCCCTCTTCCCTCTCCCTCGTCCTTACACCCCAAGGCGCTCGGTCAGCACCTCGGCCAGACGCGATTCCCACCAGGCCAGGAAGGGTTGGTCGGTGAGCAGGCGCGGGCCGAAGACCACTTCGGGGTCGTAGGTCCACACGGACAGGCCGCCGAGCTGGCCGGCTCCCTGTCGCAGCTTGAGGTCGAAGCGGGGGCTGGTGACGGCCACGGCGGTGCGCAGGCGCACGGCGTCGGCGCGCAGGTGTTCGAAGTCCTGGCGGGTGAAGCGGTGGCGGTCGTGGACGAAAAACGCCATGCGCGGCTGGGCCCCGAGGTCGGCCCGGATGAGGTCGGGCAGGCTGTCGCGGTCGGTTTCGCCAAGGATGGCGACATAGGGCTGGCCGGCCGGGGCCGGGGCCGGGCCTTCGGGGCCGCGCCAGCGCCACAGGGAAAAGGTCATGCCGAAGATGGGCTTGCCGTAGCCGGCCAGCCGGCGTTCGGCGGCGGCCATGGCCGCGTCCAGGGATTGCGGTCCGGCGTGGATGACAAAGGCCGCCGCCCGGGACAGGACATCGGCCCCGCGCCGCCAGGAGCCGGCCGGGAACACCCGGCCGAAGCCGGGACCGAGGTCGTCGGGGGTGAGGATGGCCAGTTCGAGGTCGCGGCGCAGCCGGGGTTCGCCCAGGGCGTCCTGGAGCACCAGCATGGACGGCGCGAAGGCGCGCACGGCGGCGGCGGCGGCGACGCGCGGGTCGGCGTCGATGAGAAATCGGCCGGCCGGGCTGTAGCGGGCAAGGAGCGCCGCTTCGATGCCGGCCTCGTCGAGGCTCGTGCCGGGCAGCACCTGGAAGGGGCTGGCCGAGGGCGCGCCGTCGCCGACGGGTCCGGCCACGGCCGTGGACACGCCTCGGGCGGCGGCCCAGCCCAGGAGCCACGAGGTCAGCATCACCCGCCCACGGCAGTCCGGGGACATGCCGCCCACGGCCACGGTGGCCGCCGCCGGGCGGCAGACCTTGCCCAGGCCCAGGCCGAAAGCCCGGGCTTCCAGGCGGCGATAGCCGGCCACGACCCGGCCGGGCACGACGAGAAGTCCGGCCAGAATCCGGCGAAGGATGTCCTTGGGCGTCAGCGACGGCGACGAAGCGAGGGGGCGGCGCGAAGGTTCGGTCCTTCGCCGCCGGGTGCGACGGGCGTTGGCCATGGCGGAAAAAATGGCCCGCCCCGGGCCGGTGGGGCCGGGGGCGGGCCTTGGGGGCTGGCTGGCCTAGTCCCTGTTGCCGCCGCCGAAGAGGCGCAGCATCATCAGGAACAGGTTGATGAAGTCGAGGTAGAGGGTCAGCGCGCCGATGATGGTTCCCCGCCGCACGGCCGTGGCGTCGTCGGCCGGGGCCATGTCGCCCATGACCTTGAGCTTCTGGGTGTCATAGGCGGTCAGGCCCGTGAAGACCAGGACGCCGATGCAGGAGATGATGAAATCGGCCATGGCGCTCTTGGTGAACATGTTGACCAGGGAGGCGATGATGATGCCGAAAAGGCCCATCATCATGAAGCTGCCCATGGCGGTCAGGTCGCGCTTGGTCAAAAGGCCGAAGAGGCTCATGGCCCCGAACATGCCGCCGGTGACCAGGAACGCCTTGAAGATGGTGGCCTTGGCGTAGATCACGAAGATGGCCGACAGGGTGACGCCGTTTAGGGCGCTGTACAGCATGAAAAGCCCGCTGGCCGTGCCGGCCGACAGGCGGTTGATGGCGGCGGACAGGGCCACGACCAGGGCCAGTTCAGCGATGATGAGGCCGAAAAAGAGGATCTGGTTGCCGAAAACGGCCTGCATCAGGGCCGGGCTCGACACCACGAAGACCGAGGCCGCCGCCGTGACCAGAAGGCCCAGGCACATCCAGCCGTAGACGCCGCGCATGAAGGCGTTTACAACTTCGACGCGGGCTTGGGTTGTCTGCATCGAGCGATATGGGTAGCTCATGAGCATCCTCCTCAAGGGAAAATAGTAGACTATCCCTAGTCTATAACGCGCCGAGAGGCCGCTGGCAAGGGGAACCGGGCCGGCGCGGCGGCGGCGCGACACAGGAGACGCATGAGGCAGACGCTGTTGCGGGTGGAAGGGCTTTCCACGGTTTTTGCGACGCCGGCCGGGCCGCTTACGGCCGTGGACGGCGTGGACCTCACGGTTTCGCGCGGCGAAGTGGTGGCCGTGGTCGGCGAGTCGGGCTGCGGCAAGACCATGCTGGCCTTGTCCATCCTGGGGCTTGTGCCGCCGCCGGGGCGCATCGTTTCGGGCCGGGCCGTGCTGGGCGGAACCGACGTGCTGGCCCTGCCCGAGAGCCAGCGCCGACAGGTGCGGGGCAAGCGGGCGGCCATGATCTTTCAGGAGCCCATGACGGCGCTCAATCCGGTGCTGACCATCGGCGAGCAGGTGGCCGAGCCGTTGCGCGTCCATGCCGGAGCCTCGCGCCGGGAGAGCCTGGCCGCGGCCGAGGACATGCTCGCCCGGGTGGGGCTGCCCGATCCCAGCCGGCAGCTCGGGAGCTATCCCCACGAACTTTCCGGCGGCCAGCGCCAGCGGGTGATGATAGCCATGGCGCTGATGCTGCGGCCGGAGCTGCTTATAGCCGACGAGCCGACCACGGCCCTGGACGTCACGGTCCAGGGGCAGATCCTGGCGCTGATGCTCGATCTGGCCCGGGACGCCGGCACGGCCATCCTGTTTGTCACCCACAACCTCGGCGTGGTGGCCCAGACCGCCGACCGGGTGGCGGTCATGTACGCCGGCCGGCTGGTGGAACAGGCCGCGGTGGACGCCTTTTTCCAGGGGCCGGCCCATCCCTACTCAAAGGGGCTTCTGGCCTCGCTGCCGCGCCTGGACGACCCGGGCCGGCGGCTCACGCCGGTTCCGGGCATGGTGCCGAGCCTGTCCGCCCTGCCCACCGGCTGCCATTTCCATCCGCGCTGCGGGCAGGCCTTTGCCCCCTGCGCCGACAACGCGCCGCCGTTATTCGAGCTTCCCGGCGGCGGACAAGCGAGGTGTTGGCTTCATGGCGCGTAACGATGGCCCGGTGCTGGAACTGACCGGCCTGTCCCGCTCGTTTGTTTCCCGGGAAGGGGTTTTCCGCCGCCGCGAGCGGATCGTGCGGGCCGTGGACGGCGTGGATCTGGCCGTGGTCCCGGGCGAGACCGTTGGGCTGGTCGGCGAGTCGGGCTGCGGCAAATCGACCCTGGCCCGCATGGCCATCGGGCTGTTGCCGCCAAGCGCCGGCACGGTCCGCCTGGGCGGGCTCGATCCCTGGGACGGCGGGGCCGCCGTACGCAAGCGCCTGCCGCGCCTGGCCCAAATGATCTTTCAGGACCCCTACTCGTCGCTCAATCCGCGCCTGCCCGTGGGCTGGACCGTGGCGGAAGGGCTGCGCGCGGCCGGCGGACTGTCGGCTACCCAGCGCCGGGAGCGGGTGGCCGAGCTGCTGGCCCAGGTCGGCTTGGCCCCGGAGCACGCCCGGCGCTTCCCCCACCAGTTCTCCGGCGGCCAGCGCCAGCGGGTGGCCATCGCCCGGGCCTTGGCCCTGTCGCCGGAGCTCATTGTCTGCGACGAACCGGTCTCGGCCCTGGACGTCTCGGTCCAGGCCCAGGTGATAAACCTCCTGGCCGACCTCAAGGCCCGCCACGGCCTGGCCTATCTGTTCATTTCCCACGATCTGGCCGTGGTCGGGCATCTAAGCGACCGGGTGGCCGTCATGTACCTGGGGCGCATCGTGGAGCAGGCCCCGGCCGCCGCCCTTTACGCCAGGGCCGCGCATCCGTATACCAGGGCGCTGCTGGCGGCCGTGCCCGGACTTGATCCCGGACATCGCCGGCCGGCCGGTCTGGCCGGGGAGACGCCCAGTCCGGCGGCCGTGCCCACGGGCTGCGCCTTTCATCCGCGCTGCGACCAGGCCCAACCGGTCTGCGCCGAGCAGTCGCCGGCGCTCACCGAGATCGCCCCCGGACACTTTGCGCGCTGCCTGCGCCTCACATAAAAGGAGAACCGCGATGGACCACATCGAGAAAGCCAGCCAGGAAATCTTCCGGGTGTTCATGGCCGAACACTGGGTGCGCTACTATTTTGCCATGCAAAACGGCGAGGTGGTGTTCCTGGACGTGCCGGACGAAGCCATTGAAGCCTTAAAGGCCCATGACGCGGGCCTGGCCGAGTTCGTGGCCGGGGTCAACGGCCAGAGCATCGACATGGAATCCTCGCGCCGGGCCGTGGGCGAACACGTGTTCCGCACCATGGAAGGCGGCCAGTACCCGCCGGGACTGGTGGCCAAGGCCTTTGACGGCGCGCGGCTCGGGCTTTTGCTCAAGCTCTTCACGGTCTGGCTGTCCGGCCACGAGGCCCTGCTCGACGCCGAAACCATGCCTTTCGCCGAATGGGAACGGCTTTTCAATGCCTGGCGGCAGGACCCGGCCGTGGCCCGCTTCGCCGCCAGCCTGGCCCAGGCCGGCAATCCGGCCACCCCGGGCAGCGGCGCGGTGCATTAGCCTCCCACGCATCGGGAGCCCGCGGCTTTGGGCGGGCAGCGCAGGCCACCCAGGCGCTTTTGCGCAACAGACGCTCGCCTCTTTGGAGAGGCGGCACAATCCTCGCCCTCTGGGCCATACCCGCCCGCGAAAGAAACAGCTCTCGGCGGGAGCGCCAGCGCGCTCCCGCCTTTTTTGCGCCCGAAGATCGACGGAGGCCGATCTTCCGGGCTTTTTCGCGTCCTGGCTACTTCCGCTTTTTGAACACCCAGCCCCGGGCCTTCATGCAGGTGGCGAACACGTCCTGGTTGGCGTCGTCCTCGGCCACGTTGGCCACCCAGCGCGTGGCCTGGGCCTCGATGGTGGGATCGGTCTCGAAGCGTTCCCGACCGAAGGTGGGCGGCACCTGGGAATTGGCCTCGTTGGTGCAGATGGTGGTGTCCTCGGCCAGCCGCGTCTTGGACTCGGACTGATCGACCAGATTGGGGTTGTAGTAGACGGGGCCGCAGCCGCCAAGGCCGAGGGCCAGCAAGGCCAGCAGGGCAGCGCGGATCGCCGGGCGCGGGGTCATGGTCATGGAACGTCCTTTGCGGTCGGATTTATGGTCTGGATATTTTGTCGCCAGGGAACCTGCAACCTTTTTCCCATGGCGCGCGACATACGGGACGCCGGCGCACTTTTGCCCTGCACCGGCGCAATGCCGCATTCTGGAGGAACCTGTATGGAAGACCATCTGGCGATGGCCATCGAGATCGTCAAAGCCCAGGCCAAGGTCCGCAACATGAAAGAGGACGAGATACGGGCCATGGTGGCCAGCTTGTCGGCCACCATACGCGATATGGATCTGGCGGCGGCGACGGGCGCGGGCATGCCGCCCGACGCCAAGCGGGCCATCAAGGAACGCACCATCACCTGCCTGGAATCGGGCAAGTCCTTCAAGATCCTCACCCGCAAGCATCTGGCCAAGTTCGGGCTCACCCCGGACGAGTACCGGGCCAAGTGGGGCTACGCCAGGGACATGCCGCTGGTGTGCAAGGCCTTGCAGCGCGAGCGCCGCAAGAAGATGCGCGAACTGCGCCTGTGGGAACGCCGGGGCCAGGGCGACAGCGCGGCCTAGAGGGCGGCGCGATCCCGCTCCGTAAACAATACGAACGTCTTGTCAAAGGGCTGGTTGCCTGCCCTGCCCGCTTCAGGCGGCGGCCAGTCCCCCCCAAAAAATACGAGAGTATTTTTTAAAACAGCAGGTTGTGCGCCCTGGCCGCCTTACGCGGCAACCCTGTCCCGCTCGTGGCGGGCGGCCAGACAGGCGGCCACGGCGGCGGCCGTGCATTCGCCAAGCTCGGGCAGGCTGGTGCGGTCGTTGAAGGCTCCGAGATGGGGGCCGGTGGCGATGGCCACATCGGCCTCGCCCCGCCGCAGGCCGGCGACGGCTTCGGCGGCCATGCCCCGGCCGATCAAAAAGTCCCGGAACGCCGCGTCGGTCATGGCCGCCTGGTCGTCCACCCGCAGCAGTTCGTCCATGTGGCGGTCCACGCCCATCTCCTCCACCATGCGCCGGGCCAGGCCGGCCGCGTCAAAGGGCGCTTGGCCAGGGGCCGCGCCGGCAAAGCCCTCGTGGTAGCGGGCGGTGGTTTCGGCCACCACCCGGGCCAGCAGGGCCTCGTCAAAGAGATGGCGGGCATCGGCCGGGACGCCGCCCGGGCCGTGGCCGCAAAGCGCGGGATCGCGCATCCGGAAATAGCTGCCGGCCACGAGGTAGAGGCTGATCAGATGGTCGCCCATCTGGCGGTAGAGCCGGGCCGGCCGAGCGCCCACCGAGGCGAAATGCTCGAAGTCGCGCAGGCCCGAGAGGCCGAAATTGGGATGCAGGGCGCTGGCCAGCCAGCGGTCCAGCCGGCCCGGCAACCGCCAGTCATACAGCCCCCCGTCCTCGCGCCGGCCCTGCTGCACCCGGTTGTGGAACAGCGGAATGGCCGCCTCGTGGACGATGCCCCGGCCGGCCAGCCAGCCGAGCAGATGGGCCGCCCGGGACATGACCTCGGCAAAGGCCTCGGCGGCAAGTCCCTCCTGGCCGGCCGGGGCGTTGGGATAGGCGAAATAGTCGGCCCGGGCCAGATAGGCCAGGCAGCGCCCGTCCGGGTCGAGGCCGGGCAGGGGGCTTGGCGCGTCCGGCACGGCCCACAAGGGCGC
The DNA here is from genome assembly GCA_023435825.1 of Pseudomonadota bacterium. Classification (GTDB taxonomy): domain Bacteria; phylum Desulfobacterota; class Desulfovibrionia; order Desulfovibrionales; family Desulfovibrionaceae; genus Solidesulfovibrio. The sequence continues at coordinate 6,814 of JAEZMB010000348.1, forward strand.
GTCGCCGGAAAAAAGCGGCGTCGGCACATGGCAGGGGACCGGAAAGGCTTCGTCGGCCAGGGCGCGCATCCAGGCCGCCTCCCGGGCCAGGCCCAGGGGGGATTCGCCCTGGCGCAGGCGTTTGACGACCAAAAGCGTGCCGGGCTGGCCGGCCGGCAGGAGCAGGCTGCGCCCGGCCGGAACCGCCACGGCCTCGGCCGGCACGCCGGCGGCTCGGCCCAGGGCGGCAAAGGACGCCCGGGC
>JAEZMB010000114.1 GCA_023435825.1 Pseudomonadota bacterium
GCGCAACGTCCCCGCCGCCGCGCCGTCGGCGCGCCGCGTCCCGGGAACCGAAGGAGCGGCAGGGTTTCGCGGCGTCGGCCGCTGCCGTCCGGGGCCGGCGGACGCCGGGGCTGCCTGGCCGACGGACCTGCATGACCAAATTGCAATGCCGCGCGCTCCAGGCCGGGGGCGTGCAAGACACGTCGCAGCCCCAGTGCAGCGTCCCCTGGAAAATACGAGCGTACTTTTTCAGAAATAAGGTTGGTCTTGAGGTGTTGCCCGAGAACTGCCCCATGCGCTTTTCATGGACGCGATACGAGCGGGCCAGACGCGACGTCGGGCCGGGCCAGCCCGAACGGCGGGCCAGCACCAGGGGAGGGCGCGGCGCTAGCGGCGAAGGACCAGATACACGGTGCTGGTCAGCAGATCGTCCCGGGCATGGACGCACAACAGTTGCGGCGGCGGAACATGCTCCGGCGACACGGGCACGGTTTTGAGGCGCACCGGGACCAGCCCCGAACCTTCGACGTGGTGCAGGAGTTGGCGCACCGTGAGCCGGTTGAGGTCCAGGAACTGTTCCGTCAGATATTTCTTGTAGGCCGCGAAGTCGTTTTGGGCGTAGAGCAGATCGTCTTTTTCCAGGTTGGCGTCGTGGTCCTCGGAAGCCTCGGCCAGGGCGACGAAGGCGGCGTGGCTCATGAGCAGATGGCCCCAGGGTCTGTCCACCAGCCGGCGCAGATGGGAGCCGAAGGGCGAGTAGTAGAGCGGGTCGATCTGGATGAGGCAATGGCCGCCCGGACGCAGGGCCAGGCGCAGGGCCTCCAGGGCGGCCGGGATGTCCGGCAGGTGCTCGAAGACCGACCAGCTGTAGGCGGCGTCGAAGGAGCCCGGGGCAACGGGCAGCCGGCAGTCCGGCCCCGACTGGACAAAGGCCAGGTTCGGGGGGGGCGCGGGACTGCCGGTGTTGGCGGCCAGGCGCTCGGGCAGGTGGACAAAGGACGGATGGACGTCCACGCCGACCACGAACCCCACGCCCAGGGCCGCCGCGCCAGCGGCGGTGATGCCGTCGCCGCAGCCGAAGTCGAGGATTTTCGCGCCGGCCAGGGGCATCTGTTCGGCCAAAAGGCCGCAGGCGATGCGGGCGGCCTGCACATAGTGGCTGGAAAACCAGGAGTCCATGGCGTCTCGCTTGTCATGTCGCTGTCGTGGGTGAGGCTTCGTAGCAAGGGATGGCGCAAAAGTCATGGCCGTCCGTCTTGTGTCGCGCCCAGGACGCACGCCCTTGGCGCTTTATGGCCAACGGACGAGGGCTGGAGATTTTTTCTGAAATGCTAGTGTATTGGGCCAGTGGCCGACACGCGGCGCTGGCGACCGTTCCCTGTGTCGCCGATGTCGGGCCGTCCCGCCCTTGCTGGTCGGGCCGGGGCTGCGCGTCAGTTGGCCGGCCTGTCCGCGCCGCGCGTAGTGACGATTTTGCGGCTGGTTTCAAGATCCAGTTCGTGGCGCAGGGCATCGGGCCTTGGCGCGGCGTCGGCCTTGGCCCGGGCGGCGGCCGTGCCGGCCGGGCCGAGCAGTCCGCCCGCGCTGTAATTGATGTGCGGCCAGTTGTTCTGGGCAATCAGCTGGGTGCGCGCGCCGTCGCCGTTGATGTCGGCCACGACGCCGGTTTCGTAGACGCTGTTCCTGTTCCAGTCGATGGAGCCGCTGGCGTCGGCGACGGCATACTCGCCGGGTGACCCCGGGCCGTAATACTTGGTCCCGTAGCCGGCCACGCCGGAGCCAAGGCCCACCAACTCGTTGAGGTTGTTCTCGTCAAGGGGCGGCGTGTCGATGCGCTGGTAGTCAAACAGCAGGGGGTTTTGCGACGTGTCGCCCCAGACGCCGTTCTTGTACAGGCCCGTGATCTGGAAGAAATAATTCATCACGCTCAGGTAGTTGGGCTTGTAGTTGTCGTGGTCCGACCCGCCGTGGGTCAGCCCCAGGCAGTGGCCGAGCTCGTGGACAAAGGTGCCGAGCTTTTCCCAATCCGTGCCGCCCTGGTCGCTCCACAGGCCCAGGGTCACCAGGAAATTCGTGGCCGGGATGTCACGGGCCAGACCGCTCGACGAACTTTCGTCATAGGAGTTGGCCCAGATCATGTAACGGAAGGATTTGGCGTAGGCGGCCGGGAAATGCAGGGCCTTGAGGGCGTCGAAGTCGACCCAGACCTGGCTTTCATTGGTGGCTGACCCCAGGGTTTGGGCGAAGGGCACCTGGAATTTGAGCAGGGGATGGATGGTGATGCCGGTGGTCCCGTCGGGATTGGCTACCGGCGCGTTGGCAAATACCGCCTTGATGTTGTCGATGACCGCCTGGGACGGGGCCAGGCTCGTGCCGCCCGGCCGCACCATGTAGTCCATCCAGACGAACAGATCCTTGTGGTAGGGGTTGGCCCCCATGCCTGGCAGATCCACGAAGACGCCGCCCTCGGTATAACCGTTTGTTTCCCAGACGTCGGGCAGGCCGTCGCCGTCGCTGTCGCGGCCAAGGGGCGTGATGACGGAGGGGATGAGCAAGGGCAGGTCCAGTTCGGCCGCCTGGACCGTGTGCATGGGCCATAGGCTCAACCAGACCAGGACGAGGGCTGAAAGACGGAGCCGGAGCGATACGGGCACAAGGCCTCCTGGCTGGGGCTGCGAAGGTGTTGCGTGGGGCGAGAATGTCAAATTTGTAAGTAGCATGTCCAATCCACTGTTTCAAGCCAGCGCCATGGTCGCCTCCGTGATGGAGACCGCCGACCCGCTGTCGCTGGAATCACAGGAGTAGAGATCTTCTCCTGTTGCGTCGGAAAGGCATGGGTGGTATTCCCTACCATGAGACTATGCCTCTGTGGGATACGTCTATCCCGTGGAGCATTGCAACCGTCATCAGCAAGAGGGATGACGGCGTCCTGGACGGAGTTATTTGTTGTAGGCATTGGTTTCGGTGTTCATGATAGTCATTTTCAATGCGTGCCGCATGGGGGACGTGATGCAGCTCAAATCCATCCAGACCAAGATCGTCTTGCTCGCCGGAGCCTGTCTCCTCGTTACATCGGCCGCGCTGGTCGGCTACAGCCTGTATTCGGCCGGGAAGAACCAGGCCCTGGTGTCCCAGCGGGTGGGCAAACTGCTTGAGGAAGAGGCCAAGAGCAACCTGACCAGTCTGGCCGCCAGCCAGGCCGCCGTCATCCAGAGCGCCCTGGAGGACAACCTGGTGACCGCCCGGACCATGGGCAAGGTCTTTGAGGTGCTGCGGGAGAAAACCGCTGCCACGGCCTCCCGCGAGGGCATCAAAAATACCGTGCGCGACACCCTCGACACCATCCTTGTCGAAGTGCTGAAAAACAATCCCCAATACCTGGGCACGTATTCGGCCTGGGAGCCGGGAGCCCTGGACGGGCGCGACGGCGAATACGCCGGCGCGGCCAAGGACGACCACGACGAGACCGGCCGGTTCGTGCCCTACTGGAACCGCGACAAGGCCGGCAAGATCGCCCGCCAGCCGCTTGTCGAGTTCGAAAGCCAGGACCGCCATCCCAACGGCGTGCGCAAGGGCGGCTGGTACCTCTGGCCCCGCGAATCCGGCAAGGAAAGCGTGCTGGATCCCTTCCCCTACATCGTCCAGGGCAAGCAGGAGTGGCTGACCACCCTGTCGGTTCCCGTCAAAAAGGACGGCAAGTTCCTGGGCGTGGCCGGCACCGACCTGCGTTTGGATTTCCTCCAGGAGCTGGCCAAGAAGGTGGACTCCAGCCTCTACGGCGGCAAGGGCGACGTGGCCATCGTGAGCCACGACGGTCTGGTCGTGGCCAGCAGCGAGAAGCCCGAAACCGTGGGCCAGCCCCTGTCCGCCATCTCCAAGGACTGGGAAGAACTGGCCAAGGCGGTCAAGGAAGGCAAGAGCATCACCGACGTCAGCGACGTCACCGGCAACTATCGGGCCTTGGCCACCGTCAAGCTCGGCCGCACCGACCGCCCCTGGGCCGTGCTCATCCGGGTGCATCCGGACATCGTTTTGGCCGAGCGCCACAAGCTCGACGCCGACATGGCCGCCCAGGCCAAGGAAGCGGCTTGGTGGCAGGTCGTCGTGGGCCTGGGCGTGACGGTGCTGGCCCTTGGCGTCATGTGGCTTTTCGCCGCCAGCATGGTGCGGCCCCTGCGTCTGGCCGCCGGCTTCGCCGAGAAGGTGGCCCAGGGCGATTTCTCCCATACCCTGGAGGTCAAGCAGGCCGATGAGATCGGCGTGCTGGCCGGGGCGCTTTCCCGCATGGTGGACAACCTCAAGAAGATGATCGCCCAGGCCGAGGACAAGAGCCGCGAGGCCGCCGCCGTGGCCGAACGCGCCCGGGCCGCCGTGGCCGAGGCCGAACAGGCCCGGGC
>JAEZMB010000172.1 GCA_023435825.1 Pseudomonadota bacterium
GGGGGGATGATCCCCCCGGACCCCTGCAATGGGAAAAGGGGTCAGGGGCCTGCGCTTCCTGCCCCCGGGCAGACGCCTCAACGCGCCGCATTTGTTTCAGTTTTTTAAAAAACCAAACACTCCACGCCCCGGCCTGGCTCCGCCAGGACCGGGGTTTTTTTTATCCTCCCGTATTTACGGGATAATCATGAAAATACAAAGTTGGCATGGCAATTGAAAACCATAGCGTGTCAATCAATCCGCCCTACAGGGAGAAGGCTATGGATGCTTTGCTGAAAAAACTCTTGCTCGTTCTTGCCGCCGTCTGCCTGAGCCTGGCTGCCACGGCCGGCGGGGTCATGGCCCAGAACTTCTCGGCCGGTAGCTTCAACTTCGAACCCCGGTTCAGCGCCTACGGGACCTCCAACCCCCGGGTCAACTCCATCATGACCTACGGCGGCGCCTTCAATTACTACGTCTTCGACAACTTCGCCGTGGAAGCCGAAGGCATGGGCGTCTACGTCGATCAAAACAAACGCTTCGAGACCGCGCTGGGCTACGGCAACAAGTCCGACCCGGCCAACGGCATCGGGGCCAACTTCAACGTGCGCTGGCATTTCGTGGCCACGAGCCAAGCCACCATGTTCGCCGGCGCGGGCTTCGGCGGCCTGTGGGCCGACGCCCAGACCCCGTACAACGGCTTCGAGAACAACCTGACCGAGAACGGTGAAATCGGCGCGACCTATTCCCTGACCCAGCAGCTGAGCCTCAAGGGATCGGTCAAGTACCTCCACATCGGCCAGTTCAACACCCAGGGCATCAACGCCTTCGGCGGCACCCTGGGCCTCAACGTCAGCTTCTAGCCAACCCCGGGCGTTCGCCACGCCCGTTTGACCGGGGCCTGCCCCGGAGGAAGGATCCGGCCGCCCCAACACGGGCGGCCGGTTTTCGTTTGCACGCCTCCCTTTTCATTTCGCGCCGATAGCCCTATAGTGGTCCGATAAACGGCCGAAAGGTGCGGGCATGAGCAAAATTCTTGATCAGGACGAAGTCGATGCGCTGCTCCGGGGGTTATCCGGCGGCGAGATCGAAGCGGAAAACGACATTCTGGAGGACGACTCCGGGGTCGTGGTCTTCGACCTGTCCAACCAGGACCGCATCATCCGTGGCCGCATGCCGGTCCTGGAAATCATCAACGACCGCTTCGCCCGCTTGGCGTCCAACGCCATGGCCAACGCCATGCGCAAGCGTGCCGACGTCAACCCCATTTCCATCGACATGTCCAAGTTCGGGGACTTTATGCGCTCCCTGCCCGTCCCCACCTCCATCAATATCTTCAAGCTCGATCCGCTGCGCGGTAACGCCATCCTCGTCGTCGACTCCAGGCTCGTTTTCGCCATGGTGGAGAGCTTTTTCGGCGGGGCTGGCTCCCAGCCCAAGATCGAGGGCCGCGACTTCACCCCCATCGAGCAGGCCATCATCAACCGCGTGGTGCGCATAGCCCTGGAAAACATGGAGGAATCCTGGCAGCCCGTTCACGAGGTTCACATCGAACTCGTGCGCAGCGAGGTCAATCCCCAGTTCGCGGCCATCGTGCCGCCAAGCGATGTGGTCGTGGTCGTCACCTTCGAGGTCGAACTCGAAAACGCCATCGGTTCCCTCATCGTCTGCCTGCCCTACGCCACCATCGAGCCCATCCGCTCCAAGCTCTACGCCTCCTTCCAGACCGAACGCCTGGAAGTGGACCATGCCTGGATCGCCCGGTTCAAGGAACGGCTCATGGAAACGCCCGTGGAACTCCTGGTGCGCTTTGGCCGCTCCCAGATCACCGGCCGCCAGCTGTTGTCGCTCAAGCCCGGGGACATCCTCATGCTCGAAAACGATGTGGACGAACTGCTGGAAGCCGAGATCCAGGGCGTGCGCAAGTTCCAGGGCATCCCGGGCCTGGTCAAATCCAACAAGGCCTTCCAGATCGTCAAGGAAGAAGAGATCCGCCTCGAATAGCCTGGCCGCGCTTTTTTTCAGCGTCGACAACCGCTTCCAATAGTTCAATTTTTCACAAACCTTGCAAATGCGTCATGGTCACACCCTTGCGACCGTGATAGTTTCCCGTCTCGTGGAACCACAAACCCTGGCCCTGTCCATCCTGCCCCAGCCCGACGACGCCACCTGCGGGCCGACCTGCCTGCACGCCGTCTACGGCTACTACGGCGACCGCCTTCCCCTGGAGGACGTCATCGCCGAAACGCCCACCCTGCCCGGCGGCGGGACGCTTGGGGCCTATCTCGGCTGCCATGCCCTGCGCCGGGGCTACAAGGCCAAGCTCTACACCTTCGACCTCTCGGTCTTCGACGTCACTTGGTTCGCCCCGGACATCGATCTGGCCGCCAAGCTGACCGAACAGCTGGCCGTCAAGACCGGCCGCCGCCTGCATCAGGCCTCGGCCGCCTATCTGGAATTCCTGCGCCTGGGCGGCCAGATCCGTTTCGAGGATCTGACCGCACCGCTTATCCGCGACATATTGAAGCGCGGCCGGCCCATCCTGGCCGGCTTGTCGGCCACCTACCTCTACCGCACCCCGCGCGAGCGCGACGTGGCCGGCAAGACCGTGTTCGATGATCTGCGCGGCAAGCCCTCGGGACATTTCGTGGTGATAAACGGCTACGACGCCTCGGCCCGCGTCACCCATATCGCCGATCCGCTCCTGCCCAATCCCATCAGCCGCAGCCAATACTACGAGGTGACGCTCAATCATCTGGTCTGCGCCGTCATGCTTGGCGTCATCACCGACGACGCCAACCTGCTCGTGCTTTCGCCCCGGAAGAAAAGCCGGTCCGAGGACCGGCAAAGGAGTCTCTAGTGTCTGTTCTGGTGGTCATGGAAAACCCCGAGGACTGTTCCCTGGTGTTTTCCGGCGTCGAACCCGTCGCCGCCCGCAGCTATCTGGCCGACGAGGCCTTCACCGCCCTGCGCGGGGTCAAGATCATCAACCTCTGCCGCTCTTACCGCTACCAGTCCATGGGCTATTACGTGTCGCTGCTGGCCGAGGCCCGGGGCCACAAGCCCATCCCGTCCATCACGGCCATCCAGGACATGAAGTCCGTGGGCATCATCCGCCTGGCCTCGGAAGAACTGTCCGAACTCCTGGAACGCGCCCTGGCCGACAGGCCGCAAGAAAAAATAAGCTTCTCGGCCTATTTCGGCAAAACGCCGGAAAAGGGCCTGGAACAGCTCGCCTCGCGGCTGTTCAAGCTCTTTCCCACGCCGTTTTTGCGGGCCGACTGCAACTGGCAAAACGGCTGGCAGCTCCAAAACGTCTCGCCCCTGCCTCTGCGCGACATCCCCGAGGAAGAGCGCGACTTTGCCGAGGCCGTGTCCACCGACTATTTCACCGGCAAGAAGCTCACCATCCCCAAGCGGCAGGTGAGCCGCTACGATCTGGCCATCCTCCACGACCCCGAGGAGGAACGGCCGCCCTCCGACGCCCGGGCCATCAAGCGCTTTGTCAAGGCCGCCGAGAACCTCGGCCTGGGCGTCGAGATCATCACCCGCGAGGATTCCAACCGCCTGTCGGAGTTCGACGCGCTGTTCATCCGCGAAACCACCAATGTGGACCACCACACCTACCGCATGGCCCGCAAGGCGGCGGCCGAAGGGCTGGTGGTCATCGACGACCCGGAATCCATCCTGCGGTGCTCCAACAAGGTCTATCTGGCCGAGGTGCTGTCACGCCTGAAAATTCCGGCCCCGCGCACGGTCATCGCCCATTGCAAGAATATCGATCATATCCTGGAGGAGCTGCCCCTGCCCTGCGTGCTCAAGCAGCCCGACAGCGCCTTTTCCCAAGGCGTGGTGCTGGTGCGCGAATCCGACGCGCTGATGCAGGAGGCCAGGCGGCTTCTCTCCAAGTCCGATCTGGTCATCGCCCAGGAATACCTGCCCTCGGAATACGACTGGCGCATCGGGGTGCTGGACAAGCGGCCGCTTTTTGCCTGCAAGTACTACATGGCCTCGGGCCATTGGCAGATTCTGCGCAAGGGCAAGTCCGGCAAGGACGTCTACGGCCGGGTGGAGACCCTGCCCGTGGCCAAGGCCCCCAAGAAGGTGGTCAACGCGGCGCTCAAGGCCGCGGCGGCCATCGGCGACGGGCTCTACGGCGTGGATCTCAAGCAGGTGGGAGACAAGGTCTACGTCATCGAGGTCAACGACAATCCCAACATCGACGCCGGGTTCGAGGACGAGGTGCTGCAGGACGAACTGTATCTGCGCGTGGTGGAAGTCTTTCTCAAACGCATCGAACGCCGCAAAACCGGGAGCCTCAACGTATGAGCAAGGCCAGACATCTGTTCTCCGCTTTCGGCATCGAGATCGAATACATGATCGTGGACAGCCAGACCTTGGCGGTCCGTCCTATCGCCGACACGCTGCTGGCCGCCGCCGCCGGCGTCCCGGAGGCCAGCGACGTCGAACTGGGGCCGGTCACCTGGTCCAACGAACTGGTGGCCCATGTGCTGGAGATGAAGGTCACCAAGCCCGCCAAGACCTTGAAGGGTTTGGCCGCCGCCTTTGCCGCCAGCGTGGCCAAGGCCGAGGAGCTGCTGGCTCCCCACGGCGCGCGCCTGCTCCCCACCGGGGCGCATCCCCTCATGAACCCCTTCACGGAAACCGTGCTGTGGCCCCACGAGAGCAGCGACATCTACAAGGCCTTCGACGCCATCTTCAATTGCAAGGGCCATGGCTGGGCCAATCTGCAAAGCATGCACATCAATCTGCCCTTTGCCGGCGACGACGAGTTCGGCCGGCTCCATGCCGCCATCCGCGTGCTCATGCCCATCATGCCGGCCCTGGCCGCCTCCACGCCCATCCTCGACGGCAAGGCCACGCCCTGGCTCGACGCCAGGATGCACCACTACGCCCACAACGCTGACCGGATTCCGGCGGTCATGGGCGCGGTGATCCCGGAAGCCGTTTTTTCCATCGACGAATACCACGCGCGCATCCTGGAGCCGCTGTACCGCGACATCGCGCCGCTGGACCCCCAGGGCGTGCTTCGCGGCGATTTCCTCAACGCCCGGGGAGCCATCGCGCGTTTCGAACGCTCCACCATCGAAATCCGGGTGCTGGACACCCAGGAATGCCCGGCCGCCGATTTCGCTCTGGCCGACGTCGTGGTCTCGGCCCTCAAGGGGCTGGTGGAGGAACGCTGGTCCACCTATGAGGAACAAAAAGCCTGGGCCACCAGCGAACTGGCCGGCATCTTTAACGCCACCATCGAAAACGCCGGCCGGGCCAAGGTGCCCGACGAATACGCGCGCCTGTTTGGCGTCTACGCCCCGTCCTGGATTCCGGCCCGGGTCATCTGGCGGCGGCTGGCCATGAGTTCGTTGCCGACCATGGACCTCGATCCGGACTGGGAAAAGGCCCTGGCCGTGCTGGTCGACCAGTCGAGCCTGGCCCGGCGCATCCTGGCCGCCGTGGACGGCGACTATCGCCCGACGACCATCCGGCGCGTCTACGGCCAGCTGGCCGACTGCCTGGAGAAAAACGAGCCCTTCAATGTCGGCATCCTGGGCGCTCCTTATTACCTGTGAGCACGGCGGGGCCGACATCCCCGCCGCCTATGCCCCGCTTTTTGACGACTGGCGCGACGCCCTGGCCAGCCATCGGGGGCACGATTTCGGCGCGCTTGAAACGGCCCGGGGGCTCGCCCGGGCCGCCCACGCGCCGCTGCTCTTTGCAACGACCAGCCGGATGCTCGTGGACCTCAACCGTTCGCTTGGGCATCCCGGGCTTTTTTCCGAGGCAACCAAGGGGCTGCCGCGCCGGGACAAGGACGCGATCCTCGCCACATACTACCACCCTCACCGCGACGCCGTGGCCGCCGTGGTTGCCGAGGGGATCGCGGCCGGGCGCACGGTACTGCACATCGCCAGCCACAGCTTCACTCCGCGCCTACGCGGCGTCACCCGCCATTGCGACGTGGGTTTTCTCTACGACCCCGGGCGCGGGGCCGAAAAAGACTTTTGCCGTGCCTGGCTGCGCGAGCTGGCCTGTCTGGACGGCGATCTGATCCTGCGGCGCAACTATCCGTACAAAGGCGTGTCCGACGGGCTGGTCACGGCCTTGCGGCGTCGTTTCGGCCAGCGCTATCTGGGCGTGGAACTGGAAGTGAACCAACGCTTTGCCCTGGGCGGAAAGGAAATGTTGGCAAGCATTGGCGAGACGCTGGCCGACGCGCTTCAGCGGACCCTTGGACGCGCGGCGTCCTGCCGCTGACGCGCACCGGGCAAAAGGGTCGGATACGGCCCGCAGCGGTGGAGAAATTGCCGCCCAGTCCAATGCCGACAGGCCCATTGCCGCCGCGCCGCCGCTACCCGGCAAAACGTCCGTGACCAGTCTTCCACGCCCTCCCGCTCCAGGCGTCTTCCTTGCCTCCGAAGCCTTTTTCGTGGCAGTAAAAGGCTTCCACCAGCCAAACAACGCGCCCAGGGAGCCTTGACCGCCCATGCCCGCCCCTTTTTCCGTGCCCGACATCCTGGGGTCGCTTGAGCGGCCGGTCCTGGCCGTGGACGCCGACGGCCGGGTGGCCAACGCCAACCCCGCCGCGCTTTCCATGTTCGGCCCCGAGGTAGCCACGCCCGGCGCGGCCATGCCCCTGGCCCGGCCCGACCTGTGGCAGCCCATGGCCAAATGCCTGGCCGAGGGCGACGTGGTCTATGATCGCCTCAATGTCGGCTCCAAGACCGTGGTCGCCACCACCTTCCCCATCCGCCGCGACGGCCGGGTGGTCGGGGCCACCTGCATCTGCCGCCCCTGCGCCGGCGAAGCCCATCCGGCCATGGAAGGCCGCCTGGGGGCCATTCTCGATTCCGTGTCCGACGGCATCTGGATCTGCGACGGCAGCGGAACCATCCTCTCGATAAACGCCGCCTCCGAGCGCCTCAATTCCGTCAATGCCGAGGACTACGTCGGGAAAAACGTCTCCTTGATCGTGGCCCAGCGCATGGTCGACCGCTCGGCCACCCTGGACGTGCTCGAAACCAAACGCCAGTCGAGCATGATCCAGCACATCACCAAGACCGGCAAGCAGCTCCTCGTCACGGCCACGCCCGTGCTCGGCGACCAGGGCGAGGTGGCCCTGGTGGTGGTCAACGAGCGCGATGTGACGGAATTGCAAAATCTCAGGCAAGGGCTTCAAAACGCCCGCAAGGTCGAGGAGCGCTACCGCAGCGAACTGGCCGAGCTGTCGCTGTTCGAGCTTTCCCAAAAAGACATCGTGGCCCAAAGCGGGCAAATGCAGCGCACCTTGCGCACGCTTTTAAAACTCGCCCAGATGGATGCCTCGCGGGTTTTGCTCCTGGGCGAATCCGGCACCGGCAAGGGGCTGCTTGCCAAGTTCCTGCACCAGGTCAGCCCCCGTTCGCCCAAGCCGTTTATTCAGATCAACTGTCCGGCCGTGCCGGAAAATCTGTTCGAGGCCGAGCTGTTCGGCTATGAAAAAGGGGCCTTTACCGGCGCGCGCGAGGCCGGCAAGGCGGGGCTTATTGAACTGGCCGCCGGGGGCACGCTTTTTCTCGACGAGGTCGGCGACATCCCCCTGGGCATCCAGGCCAAGCTGCTCAAATACCTCGACGACCACGAACTGCGCCGCCTGGGCGGGGCCGAGGCCCGCACCGTGGAATGCCGGGTGGTGGCGGCCACCAACTGTGACCTGGAAGGCCTGGTCGAGCGCCGCCAGTTCCGCACCGACCTCTATTACCGCCTCAACACCTTCGTGGTGCGCATTGCCCCCCTGCGTGAGCGCCGCGAGGACATCTTCGGCCTGGCCGAATTCTACCTGGCCCAGCAAAACGCCCGCCACGGCAAGGCCAAGCGCCTCTCGGCCCGGGCCATGCGTCAGCTTGAGGGCTACGCTTTTCCCGGCAACGTCCGGGAACTCGTCAGCATCATCCAGAAAGCCTTTGTCATGAGCGACGACGACGACTTGACCGACGCGCTCATCGAAGCCCTGGCCGGCGACGCGCCGGTGGCGGTGGACACACCGTCCGGCCCCCGCCCCCTGGCCGATTCCACCGAGCAGACAGCCATTCGACGCCTGCGCGAGGCCATGGCCGCCTGCCGCACCACCCGGGAGATGGCCGTGCATCTCGGGGTGAGCCAGGCCACGGTGGTGCGCAAGCTCAAGCGCTACGGCCTTTCCCGCTCCTGATTCACTTCCGCATCAGCCGTTTGCGGCCAGGACCGGGAAGAACGTTTTTTCGTTTTATCCGGTTTGGCGGCTTATTGCCTATCGTTTGGGATTTTCACGTGATTGACGCTTTCTGACGGAGAGGGCCTTGGAACACGCCTGGCGTTTCCGGCCGTGTCCGTGGCGAAAAATGCTGATTCAGCTTGATTCAGCATCTTGTCTCACGACATCACTTTGTATTTATTCATTTTTAACATTTTTGCTGATTCATAATAGAATCATAGTCTCCAGGCAAAATTCGTCATATGACTCATAGTATACTAATATATTTGAATATATAAACTCGGTCCGCTTCTTGCTGAGAAGGCTGTTTGCCAACTGTGTGCATTTTGGTACGAGGCACTTACGCCACCACCTGAAACATCCGAGGATGATCCGTGAACACCACCGACAAGGCGCAGGAACTGCAAGCATTGCGTGATCGCTATGTCCCCAAGGGGCATCCCAACGCCACGCCCTTTTTCGTCGAATCCGCCAAGGGCGCCCTGCTTCGCGACGTCACCGGACGCGAGTTCATCGATTTCGTCGGCGGCATCGGCGTGCTCAACGTCGGCCACTGCCACCCCAAGGTCGTCGCCGCCGTCAAGGATCAGGCCGGACGCTATCTCCACACCTGCTCCATGGTCACCATGTACGAGCCCTACGTCCAGCTCGCCGCCCGCCTGTCCGAGGCCGCTCCGGGCGACTTCAAGAAAAAGGCGATGTTCGTCAACAGCGGCTCCGAAGCCGTGGAAAACGCCGTGAAGATCGCCCGCTGCCACACCGGTCGGGCCGGCGTCGTGTCCATGAAAAACGCCTTCCATGGCCGGACGTTGCTGGCCATGTCCCTGACCAGTAAGGTCAAACCCTACAAGTTCGGTTTTGGCCCCATGGCCGCCGAAGTCTACCAGTACCCCAACTACGCCTACTGCTACCGCTGCCCCCTGGGCCTGACCTATCCCAAGTGCGGCGTGGCCTGCGCCGACAAGCTGCGCGAGTTCTTCATCGCCACCGCCGCCGCCGAGAACATCGCCTGCATTATCGCCGAGCCGGTCCAGGGCGAAGGCGGCTTCGTGGTTCCGCCCAAGGAATTCTTCGAGAAGCTGCGCGCCATCTGCGACGAATACGGCATCGTCTTTGTCGCCGACGAGATCCAATCCGGCTTTGGCCGCACCTCCAAGCTTTTTGCCATGGAGCATTTCGGCGTGGCCCCGGACCTCATGACCGTGGCCAAGTCCATGGGCGGCGGCCTGCCCCTGGCCGGCGTGGTCGGCAAGGCCGAGATCATGGATTCCGTGCCCCCGGGCGGCATCGGCGGCACCTACGGCGGCAACCCGCTGGCCTGCCGCGCCGGGCTGGCCGTCATGGACATCTTCGAACAGGATAACCTGCTGGCCAAGGCCGAGCGCCTGGGCAACGTGGTCAAGCGCCGGTTTGCCGCGTTTAAAAAGCAGTACCAGCTCGTCGGCGACGAGCGCGGCCTTGGGGCCATGCGCGCCCTGGAGTTCGTCTCCGACCGCGCCGCCAAGACCCCCTGCCCCGAAGCGGCCAAGGGCGTGGCCAAGTTCTGCCAGGACAACGGCCTGCTCGTGTTGTCCTGCGGCAACTTCGGCAACTGCATCCGCGTGCTCATGCCGCTGGTCATCACCCGCGACCAGCTCGATCGCGGCCTGGACATCATGGAAGAAGGCATCCGCGAGGTCTCCAAAAGCCTCGGCAAATAACGGCAACAAGGCCCGTCCCAGCCAACCGACAACGTAAAGAGGTGCAGGCATGAAAAACGGATCCATCACGACGATTCTGGCCGGCTGCATGGGCATGGCCCTGTCCGCCGCCCTGTTCGCCGCTCCGGCCCTGGCCGCCGACAAGACCGTCAAGATCGGCAACGTCGAGCCCCTGTCCGGCCCGTCGGCCTCGGTCGGCGTCCAGGGCAAGCAGGCCCGGGAAATGGCCATCGAGGAGATCAACGCCGCCGGCGGCATCAAGTCCCTGGGCGGGGCCAAGCTGGAGCTGGTCTACGCCGACAGCAAGTCCGACCCCACCGTCGGCGTCACCGAGACCGAGCGCCTCATCAACACCGAAAAAGTCAACCTCATGACCGGCTGCTGGAACTCCGCCGTCACCTACCCGGCCACCCAGGTGGCCGAGCGCTACGGCATCCCCTTCGTGGTGCCCGTGGCCGTGCGCGACACCATCACCGAGCGCGGCTTCAAAAACGTCTTCCGCATCGCCGCCAAGGACTCCTGGTGGGTGCGCGACCAGTTCCGCTTCCTCAAAGACATGCAGGAAGAAACCGGCGTGAAGCTGCAAAAAATCGCCTTTGTCTTTGAAAACGGCGACTGGGGCACCGGATTTGCCGAGAAGTGGCGCGAGCTGGCCAAGAAAGACGGCTACGAGGTCGTTCTCGACGAGCCCTATCCCAGCACCGCCACCGACCTCACCCCGGTCGTGACCAAGCTCAAGGCCGCCAAGCCCGACATCGTCATGCTCGTGTCCAACGCCGCCGACGCCATCCTTTTGACCAACACCATGGCCGAAATGCAGGTCAAGCCCAAGGTCGTCCTGGCCAGCGGCGGCGGCCACGCCGATCCCAAGTTCCTGGAGAACACCGACACCAACGCCCTGGGCATCTTTGACGAAGTCGAGTGGAACACCGACGTCAACAAGCCCGCCGCCAAGCCGGCCAACGAGAAGTTCAAGAAGAAGTACGGCTACGATATGACCGGCGAGTCCGTTGACGCCTACGTCGCCATGTACGTCGTCGCCGACGCCCTGGAACGCGCCGCCTCCACCGACCCGGCCAAGATCCGCGACGCCCTGGCCGCCACCAACCTGACCACCGGACCGGGCATGATCGTCTCCTACGACGGTGTCCAGTTCGACGAGACCGGCCAGAACAAGAACGCCGGCATCGTCATCGTCCAGGTGGCCAACGTCGACGGCAAGCCCGAGCGCGTCACCGTGTGGCCCAAGGCCGCCCGCCGCGCCGGTTACGTCCCGACCTTCCCGGCCAACAAGTAGTACGACCATTCGCGCCAACGCCCCGGGCCGGCCTGCCGGTCCGGGGCAAACGTCCGGAGAGGCTTCATGACCGCGGTGATTCAGGCGGCGCTCAACGGCGCCATGATGGGAGCCATGTACGGGCTGACCGCCCTCGGATTGACCCTGATCTTCGGGGTCATGAAGGTGGTCAACTTCGCCCACGGCTCGCTGCTCATGGTCGGCATGTTCAGCGCATATTGGCTGATTCGGCTCACGGGCATCCACCCGTATCTGGCCCTTGTCATTGTCCCCCCCGTTCTGTTCGTCTTTGGCTACTATCTGCAGAACGTGGTGATTAAACCCGTGTTCAAAGCCGAAGGCCAGGTGCGCGAACCGTTGACGGTCATCATCGTCACCACCGGCGTCTGGTACGTGCTCGACAACCTGGCGCTCATGCTGTTTGGCGCCGAGTATCGCACCGTGCGCACGGCCATTTCCAACAAATCCTTCGCGCTCGGGGAATTCATCATCTCCATCCCCAAATTTTCCGGCTTTGTCGTGGCCATCGCCACCGCCATCGGCCTGGCGCTTTTCATGCGCAAGACCAAGACCGGCAAGGCGCTTCGGGCCACCAGCCTCGACCGCGAGGCGGCCAACCTCATGGGCATCGACCAGTACCGCATCTACAACATCGCCTTCGGCCTCGGCACGGCCATCGCCGGCATCGCGGGCTGCGTGCTCATCCCCTTTTACTACGTCTACCCGTCGGTTGGCGTGGTCTTCGACATCCGGGCCTTCATCATCGTCGTGCTTGGCGGCCTTGGCAGCATCCCCGGCGCGCTCCTGGGCGGCCTGGTCATCGGGCTCATCGAATCCGTCTTCTCGCAGTTCATGGCCTCGACCTGGACCGAAGCCATCATCTACGCCATTTTCCTTATCATTCTCTTCGTCAAACCATCCGGCTTCTTCGGCCACAAACAGGATTGGTAGGAGGCGCGCCGTGAGCCGAAAACAACTCGACCGGATATTGCTGGCGGTGGTCGCCCTGGCGGCCTTTGGGTTGCCCCTGGTGGTGACCTCGCCCACCTATCTGCAAATTCTCATCCTGCTCTTTTTCTACGCCTACCTGACCACGGCCTGGAACCTCGTCGGCGGTTTCGCCGGCGTGTTGCCCTTGGGGCATTCCGTCTTCGTCGGCATCGGGGCCTACACCTCCTCGATCCTG
Source organism: Pseudomonadota bacterium (assembly GCA_023435825.1). Lineage (GTDB taxonomy): Bacteria > Desulfobacterota > Desulfovibrionia > Desulfovibrionales > Desulfovibrionaceae > Solidesulfovibrio. The sequence continues at coordinate 12,414 of JAEZMB010000172.1, forward strand.
ACCCTGCAGTACGGCGTTTCGCCCTGGATCGGCATGCTTGTCGGCGGGGCCATCGCCGCCGTCATCGGCGTCATCATAGGCCTGCCCACCTTCCGGATGCGCGGGGCCTACTTCTGCCTGTGCACCATCGCCTTCGCCGAAGGCATCCGGGTCATGGTGGAAAACATCGATACCCTGGGACCGCTCAAGATCAACGGCCCCCGGGGCCTGCTCGTGCCGCTGCTCAAGGACCCCACGTTTTGGGACTACCAGTTCATGTCCAAGCTGCCGTACTATTACATCATCCTGGTGCTTCTGATCCTTGTCCTGGCCTTTACCTGGTTCATCTCCCGCTCCAAGATCGGCTACTATCTGGCCGCCGGCGGCGAGGAACCCGAGGCCGCCGCCGCTATCGGCATCAACGTGGCCAACTACAAGCTCTTCGCCATGGCGCTGTCCTGCTTCCTCACCGCCCTGGCCGGCACGTTTTACGCCCAGCTCATGCTCTACTTCTATCCCAAAGGCCTCATGGGCCTGGATCTCTCCTTCGAGATCGCCTTTATCGCGCTCATCGGCGGCCGGGGCACCATCGCCGGCCCGGTCATCGGCGCGCTGCTCTTGCGACCGCTTAACGAGTTCACCCGTATCTATTTAAGCGACATGCTGCCCGGGCTGCATCTGGTCATCTTCGGGCTCATCCTCATCCTGGTCATGATCTACCTGCCCAAGGGCCTCACCGCGCCGCTGTCCGCCCTGTATGACCGGCTGGCCCGCAAAATCACCGTCCAGGGAGAAGCGAAATGAGCAACATCCTGGAAGTCACCAACCTCACCAAGCACTTCGGCGGCTTAACCGCCGTCAGTTCCCTGGATCTGCACATCAAGACGGGGGAAATCCTGGCGCTGATTGGTCCCAACGGGGCCGGCAAGTCCACGGTATTCAACCTCGTTGCCGGCGTGTTCGCCCCGTCCGAAGGCGTGATCAAGTTTGCCGGGCAGACCACTCACGGCCAAAAGCCCTGGGATCTCGCCCGACTGGGCCTGGCCCGCACCTTCCAGATCGTCAAGCCCTTTGGCAGCAAGACCGTGCTCTACAACGTCATGGTTGGGGCGTTCTTGCGCACCAACTCCACCCACAAGGCCCGGGAGATCGCCGAGGAAGTGCTGGTCACCCTCCAGCTTGACCACACCAAGGACATGCTGGCCGCCAACCTGACCATCGCCGACCGCAAGCGCCTGGAGATCGCCAAGGCCCTGGCCACCAATCCCAAGCTGCTGCTCCTCGACGAGGTCATGGCCGGGTTGCGGCCCACCGAGGTCGACGACATGATCACCATCATCCGGGGGCTGCGCGACCGGGGCGTGACCGTTTTCGTCATCGAGCACATCATGCGCGCCGTCATGGCCCTGTCCGACCGGGTGGTGGTCATCCAGTTCGGCCAGAAGATCGCCGAAGGCTCGCCCGAGGCCGTCACCAAGGATGAAAACGTCATCAAGGCCTATCTGGGAGGCGAGTATGACGCTGCTTAGCGTGGAGAACATCAACGTCGCCTATGGCGACGTGCAGATCATCAACGACCTCTCGCTGACGGTCAACGAAGGCGAGGTGGTGAGCATCATCGGCGGCAACGGCGCGGGCAAATCGACGCTGCTCAAGGCCATCTCCGGCCTCGTGCCGCCGTCTTCCGGAACCATCCGGTTCCGGGGCGAAGCCATCCAGGCCCTGCCCCCCGAAGCCATCGTCGAGCGCGGCGTCATCCACGTGCCCGAAGGCCGCCGGCTGTTTTCGCTCATGACCGTGGCCGAGAACCTGGACATCGGGGCCTACAACTCCCGGGCCTACAAGGACCGCGACAAGACCCTGCGCCAGGTCTACGAATTGCTGCCGCGCCTGCTCGAGCGCCAGACCCAGCTGGCCATGACGCTCTCCGGCGGCGAACAGCAGATGGTGGCCATCGGCCGGGGGCTCATGGCCCTGCCGGGCCTGCTCATGCTCGACGAACCGTCCCTGGGTCTGGCTCCCATCCTGGTCAAGTCGATCTTCGAGACCCTGCGCAAGATCGCCGACACCGGCACCACGGTGCTTTTGGTCGAACAGGACGTCAACCATTCGCTGCGCCTGTCCGACCGGGGCTACGTCCTGGAACACGGCCGGGTGGCCATGTCCGGCTCGGCCAAGGAACTGCTGGAAAACCCCCACGTCAAATCGGCCTATCTCGGCATTTAAAAAGGAAAAGCCATGCACGGCTTTCACGGACGCATCCTCACCGTTGACCTGACCCGGCGCGCGTTTGCCATCGAAGCGGCCGACACGGCCCATCTTGACGCCTATCTCGGCGGCAAGGGGCTGGCCACCCGGCTGCTCCTTGACCGCAACCCGGCCGGGGTCGATCCCCTGGCTCCGGAGAACAACCTCATCTTCGCCGCCGGCCCCTTGTGCGGCGGCGTGGCCTGGGGGGCCAGCCGCTACGGCGTCTTCACCAAATCCCCCCAGACCGGATTCTACACCGAGTCCTATTCCGGCGGCCGCACGCCCCAGGCCGTGGACGCCGCCGGTTTCGACGCCGTGGTCCTCACAGGCGCGGCAAATGCGCTGACAGCCCTGACCATCCACCCCGACGGCTGCACCTTTCACGACGCGGCCGATCTGGCCGGCCTCGACGCCTACGCCACCGAGGACGCGGCCCGGGAGCGTTTCGTGCTGCCCCGCGACGACGCCAAACGCGTGGGCGCGGTGGTCATCGGCCCGGCCGGGGAGAATCTGTGCCGGCTGGCCATGATCGCCAACGAACGCTGGCGCTGCGCCGGCCGCACCGGCGTCGGCGCGGTCATGGGCTCCAAACGGGTCAAGGCCATCGTGTTCCAGGGCGACCGCAAGCGCCAGGCGGCCGATCCCGCCGGCCTGGCCGCCCATGCCGCCGCCTTTGCCAAGCGCGGCGTGGAGACCAAGGGCGTGCAGGTCTACAAGGCCATGGGCACGACCATGATGGTCGGGGTCATGAACGCGGCCGGAGCCTTTCCGGCCAAGTACTGGACCCAGGGCAACTGCGAGCATTGGGAGAAGATCTCGGGCGAGACCTTCCACAAGGAGCACGAGGTCAAGGCCCACGCCTGCGCCAAATGCTTCATGTCATGCGGCCGCATGGCCAAGCTCGCCTCGGGCCGCCACAAGGGCCTGACCCTGGAAGGGCCGGAATACGAAACCATCTACGCCTTCGGCGGGCTGTGCATGATCGAGGACATGGCCGAGATCGTGTATTTAAACGACCTCTGCGACCGCCTGGGCATCGACACCATCTCCGCCGGCAACCTCTGCGCCTTCACCGTCGAAGCCGTCTCGCGCGGCCGGGTGGACTACCCCATCGCCTACAACGATCCCGACGGCGCGGCCCGGCTCATCCAGGACATCGCCTCGGGCACGGGCATCGGGGCGCTTCTGGGCCAGGGCATCAAGGTCGCGGCCCGGGCCTGGGGGCTGGAAGACCTGGCCGTCCACGTCAAGGGCCTGGAGCCGGCCGGCTACGATCCCCGGGCGCTTCGCGGCATGGGGCTGGCCTACGCCACCTCGGACCGGGGGGCCTGCCATCTGCGCACCACCTTCTACAAACCCGAACTGGCCGGCATGATCCCGCCCGACGCCGTGGACGGCAAGGCGGCCATGCTCATCGAGTTCGAGGACCGGCTCACCATCTTCGATACGCTCATCCTGTGCCGGTTCTTCCGCGATCTCTACACCTGGGACGAACTGACCCAGGTCATCGGCCTGACCACCGGCCTCGACGCCAGCGAAGCGGCGCTGAGGCGCCGGGCTGCGGCCATCGCCGACATGACCCGGGAATTCAACCTGCGCGAGGGCCTGACCCCGGACGACGACCGCCTCCCGGCTCGTCTTCACCGCGAACCCCTGCCAAGCGGCAAGGAACTGCCCCGCGAGGCCTTTGAAGCCATGCTGGCCGACTACTACCGGCTGCGCAACTGGTCGCCCCAGGGCGTACCGGCCGGCGCTGCCGTCATCTAACCCAAAGCATCCCAAAGGAGCGGCACATGCTTGTCGGCGATTGGATGTCCACCGACGTGGCCACGGCGACCGAGGACGTCTCGATGATCAAGGCCGGTCGGATCATGCGCGACAAAAAAATCCGTCGTCTGCCCGTGGTGGACAAGGACGGGAAGCTTGTCGGCATCGTGTCCGAGCGCGACCTCAAGGCGGCCTCGCCGTCCACGGCCACCTCACTGGACATGTACGAGATGACCTACCTGCTCTCGGAGCTCAAGGTCAAAGCCATCATGACCAAGGACCCGGTGCGCATCCGCCGCACCGACACCGTGGAGCGGGCGGCCCTTATCATGCGCGACCGCAAGTTCGGCAGCCTGCCGGTGGTCGACGAGACGGACAAGGTGGTCGGCATCATCACCGACACCGACATCTTTCGCCTGTTCGTCTCCATCACCGGCATCGACCAGGGCGGCATCCAGATCGGGCTGCGCCTGGGCGTGGCCGAAGGGAGCCTCAAGCCGGTGCTCGACGAACTGCGCCGTTTCGAGGCCCGCATCGTGAGCATCCTGTCGTCCTACGACCGGGGCGGCCCGGGCCAGCGCGACGTGTCCATCCGCATCCAGGGCCTGCCCGAGACCCGGGAGCGGGAACTGCGAGCCGAGCTCGAAAAGACCGGCCATGTGCTCTACTGGACCCGCGATTAGCCGATAGTTCCTGTCCTCGCCTCGCCCCGGACGGCCCCATCCCCGCATCCTCCAAGGCCGTCCGGGGTTCTTTTTTCCTCTCGTGCCGCGTCCACGAAAAGCACATCGGGCATTTCGCTGAAAACAGTGTCAAATCATGAATGTTTCTTAACAATATGATTGTATTGTTACGTGACGCGACACGAACCGCCTCTTGACGGCGGGCATGCGCTTCTGATCTTCTCTTGAGAACATGCCATCTCCAACCGTGTTGTCCCACAAGCCTGTGATCAAACTCAACAGCGCCCGGCAAAAGACCTGGGAAGCGCTGTTCTGCGTACCCGCCCGGCCGGACATCCTCTGGGACGACGTGGCCGCGCTGATTCGCGCCCTGGGCGGCCGGGAAATCCACCATCACCAAAAAACCGCCGGTTCGCGGGTGCGGTTTGTCCTTGGCGGCGTCAAGGGCTTCTTCCACCGCCCCCACCCTGAAAACGTGCTGGACAAGGGCTGCGCCGCCGACGTGCGCGAATACCTCGTCCGGGCCGGCGCGGCGGCCTGATGCCGTTGCTGTTTCCCAAGCGAAACAGCAGACTGACAATTCTCCGGGATTGGTTACCTTCGTCCAACATGGCTGCCGCCATGTTGGCATCAAGAAGATGAGGCTTTCATGGACAACGCCGCCTGCTACGCCGTCTACAAGGGCTATTGCCTCATCTGCTCCGAGGAGGGGGACGGCACGCTCCACGGCCGCATCGACGGCATCCGCGACATCGTCACCTTCCACGCCGCCACCCCCGAAGCGCTCCAGCGCGCCTTTGAGGAAGCCGTGGACGACTATTTGGCCGTTTGCCAGGAATCCCGCCTGACGCCTGACGTGCCGGCCTGACCCAGGATCATGACGTTTGACTGCCTGCTGCCACGGCCGGCATGAATCGCACCCTGACTCGGCCGCCGCTCTTTCGCTCTTCTGGCGCTCGGCTTGGGCAGAGCCCCGTTGATGCGGCACTCCCACTTGCCGCTGCCGAGTATGAGCTGACCGGACAAGACGGTCGAAGCCCTTTCCCTCCCATTTTCATCAATTGACATCAATTCTCAATTTCATTATCAGCTTTCCATCCCGGGGCGATGCCGGACGGTGGCCATGCCCGGCGTGTCAGGCGGCCTGGAAGTCCGCGCCAAGCCGCCTTCCGCGCTCCTGCTCCGATGACGGCGTCGACCCGGGACATTTCCATCGGAGGTTGCCGTTGATCCCGTCCCATGTTGCCCGCGCCTTGTCCACGCTGCTTCCCATCCGTCAGCCCGTATTTCTTTGGGGACCGCCCGGGGTCGGCAAAAGCCAGATCGTGGCCCAGACCGCCGAGGCCCTGGGTCTGGCCCTCATCGACATCCGGGCCGTGCTGCTTGATCCCGTCGATCTGCGCGGGTTGCCGCAGATCGACGCCGACGGCCGCACCCACTGGCGCGCCCCGGCGTTTTTGCCGACCGGCGGCCAGGGCGTCCTGTTCCTTGACGAATTAAACGCCGCCCCGCCCCTGGTCCAGGCCGCCTGCTACCAGCTCATCCTCGACCGGGCCTTGGGAGAATACCGCCTGCCGGACGGTTGGACCGTCATCGCCGCCGGCAACCGCGACCAGGACCGGGCCGTCACCCACCGGATGCCGACCGCCCTGGCCAACCGCTTCGTCCACCTGGAAATCGAACCGCACCTGGAGGACTGGATTGCCTGGGCCGAACGGTCGGACATCGCGCCCGAAGTTATGGCCTTCCTGCGCTTCCGGCCCGCCCTGCTCCACGATTTCGACCCGACACGGGCCGCCCGGTCCTTTCCCACGCCCCGATCCTGGGAATTCGTGTCCGCCATGTTGCGAGGCGCGACCGATCCGCAGGTGGAGCTGGAACTGCTGCGCGGAGCCGTGGGCGACGGCGCGGCCTTGGAATTTTCCGGATTTCTGAGCACTTGGCGCGAGCTGCCCGACACCGACGCCGTGCTGGCCGATCCCGACGCCGCCCCGGCCCCGGTGGAGCCGGCCGCCGCCTATGCCATCTGCGAGGCCCTGGGACGGCTGGCCTGCCCGGACGTCATGCCGGCGCTGACCCGCTACGCCGCCCGGCTGCCGGTGGAATTCGGGGTGCTGCTCATGCGCGACGCCGTGCGCCGCGACAGCCGCACTGCCAAGACGCCGTCCTTTGCCGCCTGGGCCCGGGACAACGCCGAGGTGTTCGTGTGACCGCGCCTGACGCCGTGGGCCGAAAGCTCGTGCGGGCGCGCATGGAACTGGTGCTTGCCCATCCCTTTTTCGGGGCCATGGCCCTGCGCCTTTCCCCCCAGGCCGACGCCTCCTGCCGCGACGTCTGGACCGACGGCGTGACGCTTGGCTACAATCCCCTCTTCGTGGCCGAGCGCGGCGAGGACGATATCGCGGCGCTTCTCGCCCACGAAATCCTGCACTTGGCCTGCGAACACCATTTGCGCCGCAAGGACCGCGACAAGGCGCTGTGGAACCGGGCTTGCGACCTGGCCGTGGCTGCGCTCCTCGTGGAAGCAGGCTTCACCCTGCCCCCGGGCCACCCCTTCGAGGCCGCCCACGCCGGCAAACCGGCCGAAGCCATCTATGCCGTGCTGGCCGGAGAAATCGACCAGCGCCACGGCGGCGGCGGCACGGATGCGGCCAAGTCTTCAGCCCTGCCGGCCGACACGGCCCCGGGCGGCGGCGACGGGGACACGCCCCTGGCCGCCAAGGCCGGGCAGACCGAACCCGCGCCGTCCGGCTCCGCGCTAACCGGCCACGACAAACAGCCCCAAAGCGCTTCGGGCGACAAGGACGGGGCCGGAAGACTTGGCCAAACGCCAAGCCGCAGCATCGGCGAGGTGCGCGACCACCCGGACCTGGACGGGCAGCGCCGGGAGTCCGAGCACCGCGATCTGACCGACAAACTGCGCCAGGACGTCAACCAGTCGCGCCGGGCGGCCAGCGCCATGGGCAACATGCCGGCCGGCCTCGACCGCCTGCTGGCCGAACTGACCGCGCCCAGGCTTGACTGGGCGGCGCTGCTTCGCCGCTTCATCCTGGCCCGGGCGGTCAGCGACTATTCCTGGTCGCCGCCCAGCCGTCGCCATATCCACCTGGGCCTGTATCTCCCCTCGCCGCGCTCCATGACCCTGGGCGACGTGGCCCTGGTCCTGGACACCTCCGGCTCGGTGGACGAAGGGCTTTTAGCCGCCTTTTGCGCCGAACTCGGTTCCATCCTGAGCGCCTGCGAGGCGAATCTTCACGTCTACGCCTGCGACGCAGCCGTGGGGGAAGCCCGCGTTTATACCCGGGCTGATCCGCCCTTGTCCCTCTCCCCGCCGGGCGGCGGCGGCACGGACTACCGCCCGGCCTTTGCCAAGATCGAGGCCGACGGGTTGCGGCCGGCTTGCTTGCTCTATTTCACCGATCTCCAGTGCGACCGGTTTCCCGAGGAGCCGGCTTATCCGGTGCTGTGGATCGTGCCTAAAACCGTCAAGGACCGACCGCCTTTCGGCGACGTCGTCCACCTGGACTAGGAGAGTCTCCCCATGCGCATCACCTGGCAGATCCAGAAGAAAAGGGGCAACCTGCGGCCCGAACTGGTGTACGAGGTCATCCTGGAAGGCCACGAAAAGGCTCTGGCCCTGCCTTACGTGCGCATTGATTCGACCATCCCCGAGCCGCCGTCTTCCTGGCAGGCCCACTGCTATCCCGGCCAGCACGAACGGGCCGGGGCCGCGCCGGCCGGCTTCTACCAACTCGCCACGCCCAACCACGCCACCGGCAGGCTGCGGCAATCGCTGCGCCTGCCCTGGCGTGAAGATAACGATTATCCGGAAGTGGAAGCCTCGTTTGCGGCCCTGCGCCGGGCCTTCGAGGCGGCTTTCGCCGCGGCCGGAGCCAGCCAGCCCATGGACGTGCGCGGAGAGCTGACGCTCTCCGCCGGCCTCAAGCGGGATCTGGCCCCGTCGCTCATGGCCGACCGGCTGTTGGGGCTGGCCCAGTAGCCTCATGCAGGCTCAAACGCCGAGGGGCCGCCCGGAAATACATCCTGGGCGGCCCCTTGGCGTTTCCGGGCCGGACGAATGTCGCGTCCACGAAAAGGCCTTTGTCGTTTCGTGGACAACGGACGTAAAGTCTATAATATTATTAACAATACCCACTCAAGAAGTGCAAGATTCACCACCAGTCGCCGCCTAAACCGATGGAGGGGCGTCAACGAGATGCCATAACAGCGGTTTCCAAAGGACGCTGCCCTTTGAAACTGCGGCAGAGGGGTTTCCCTCACTGCCAGTCACGACAGGCCCAAACATTAGTCCAGCCCCTTACCCCCTTTCCCCATTGCAGGGGTCCGGGGGGATCATCCCCCCGGTGGGTCCAGGGCAAAGCCCTGGCCGCCGGAGGCCTCCCTAATCGCCCAGCCGCAGTTCCTTGTAGTAATTGACCAGGCCGTTGGTGGAACAGTCATGAGATGTCACCGGTGCGTCGTTCTCCAGTTCCTTGAGGATGGTCCCGGCCAGCACCTTCCCGAGTTCGACGCCCATCTGATCGTAGGAGTTGATGTCCCAGATGGTGCCCTGGACAAAGATCTTGTGCTCGTAGAGCGCGATGAGCGTGCCCAGGGTCTTGGGATCGAGGACGCGGTACAAAAACGAATTGGTCGGCCGGTTGCCGGTAAAGGACTTGGCCTTGGAGAGCAGTTCCAGTTGCGCTTCGTCCAAGCCCTTGCCGGCCAGCTCGGCCCGGGCTTCCTCCACGGTCTTGCCCTTCATGAGAGCCTCGGTCTGGGCGAAGAAGTTGGACAAGAGCATGTCCTGATGCCGGCCCAGGGGCGTGCGGGTGATGGCGGCGGCCAGGAAATCGCAGGGGATGAGCTTTCGGCCCTGGTGGATCAGCTGGTAAAAGGCGTGCTGGCCGTTGGTCCCGGGCTCGCCCCAGATGATGGGGCCGGTGGTGTAGTCCACGAACCGGCCGTCGTTGGTGACGGACTTGCCGTTACTCTCCATGTCGCCTTGCTGGAAATAGGCGGCGAACCGGGTCAGGTGCTGGTCATAGGGCAGGATGGCCTGGGTCTGCGCCCCGAAGTAATTGTTGTACCAGATGCCGAGCAGTCCCATGACCACCGGAATGTTGCGCTCCAGGGGGGCGGACCGGAAATGCTCGTCGGCGATAAACGCGCCTTCGAGCATGGCCTCGAAGTTGTCGAACCCCACGGCCAGGGCAATGGACAGGCCAATGGCCGACCACAGGGAATAGCGCCCGCCAACCCAGTCCCAGAAGGCGAACATGTTGGCCGTGTCGATGCCGAAGGCGGCCACGGCCTCGGCGTTGGTGGACAGGGCCACGAAATGCTTGGCCACGGCCGTTTCGTCGCCGGCCTGGGCGAGGAACCAGCCCCGGGCGTCATGGGCGTTGGCCATGGTTTCCAGGGTGGTGAAGGTCTTGGAGGCGATGATGAAAAGGGTCGTCTCCGGGGAGACGCGGCTTAGCGTGTCCACCATGTGCGCGCCGTCCACGTTGGAAACGAAATGCGACGTGATGCCGGGCACGGCGTAATGGGCCAGGGCCAGGCTCGCCATCTGCGGCCCCAGGTCCGAGCCGCCGATGCCAATGTTGACCACGTCGGTGATGCCCTTGCCGGTGTACCCCTTCCACTGGCCGGAATGGATGCGGCCGCAGAAAATGCGCATCTGGTTGAGCACCTTGTTGACGTCCGGCATGACGTCGCGGCCGTCCACCAGGATGGGCCGGTTGGCCCGGTTGCGCAGGGCCACATGGAGCACGGCCCGGTTTTCGGTGCGGTTGATTTTTTCGCCGGCAAACATGGCGTCGCGCCGGGCTTCCACCCCGGCCTGCCGGGCCAGATCGAACAGCAGGCCCAGTGTCTCGTCCGTGACCCGGTTCTTGGAATAATCGAACAGGATGTCGCCCAGGCGCAGGGAATAGTTGTCGAACCGGCCGGGGTCGGCGGCGAACAGGTCGCGCATGTGCAGTTCCTTGACGCGCTCATGGTGGGCGACGAGGGCGCTGTGGGCCGGATGCTCGGTGAGTTGGGCCATGTCGGGTCTCCTTTGACCGTCGCGGGCTGGGGATCAAGGCCTTGGCCGGGGCGGCGCGGCCGGACGACGTTTCTGCCATAACACGCCGTTGTTGCGGAAAAAAGAATAAAATACGGCATCGGCCCCGGTTTGGGGCCGATGCCGTATGGCCTAGCATATCGCCGCGTCGATTGCACGGCGGGGACAGCATTTTCTACACAGCCGGCGACTGGGGCTCGGCGGCGGCAGGCGGCGCGCCAAGTTCGGCTACGGCCTCGGCGTAGGCGGCCCGCAGGGCCTCCATGTAGACCGCGTCCACCGGCCCCTTCCAGGTGGTCACCTCGGTGAAGCGTTTGGGGATGCGCGTGGCCCGGGGATCGTAGCCGGTGGCGATCTTGAGCCGCCAACGGGCGCGCCGGGCGTTCTCGGCGGCGGCGTCGAACGAACCGGCCAGTTCCTCGTGGCCCAGGCAGCCGAGCACCGAGGCGATGACTTCAGGCTTGTAGACCTCCCGGGCGAAAAGACAGGCCACGAGGCAGGTGAGGAGCACCCGCTCGCGCTCGTCCTTGACCAGGAAATCCACCACCTTGGCCACGTCCTGCTCCTTGTGCTTCTGGTCGTAGGAGTAGGCCCCGGTATCGAGGTGGGAATGGCGGAAGGCGACGGTCTGGGAGGCAAAATAGGTCTCGCCCGTGGCGTAGCCGGCCATTTCCTGGCCCAGCACGCAGGCGTAGTCGGCCCCGCCGTAATGGGCGGCGGCGGCCATGGCCCCCTGGCCAAGGAGCGCATAGAAGTCGTTGGCCTTGTGGCCGATGAGCCACATGGCGCGCTTGAGGGCGGCCGCGTCGCCGAAGGTGAGCTTCACCTCGGTGTCCTTTTCGGAAATCACACCCTTTTGCGTGGCTTCCACGGCCCAGGCCAGGGCCACGCCGGCCGAGATGATGTCCAGGCCCTGGCGGTCGGCCATGTCGTTTATCGCCAGCACTTCCACCGGATCGGTGACGCCAAGCATGGGGCCGGCCGCGAAGTTGGGCTCGTGGTCGTAGGCCACCTGATGGATGGCGAAACGGTGGGAGGAGGAGAACATCTCGCGCACCATGCCGACGTGGATGCAGCCCACCGGGCAGCCGGCGCAGGCGGCGTTGTGCATGAGGAGCTTTTCGGCAAAGGCCTCGCCCGAGACCTTGTCCGCCTCGGCGTCGCTGGTGGCAGCCAGGTTGCGCCAGGGCAGGGACTTGAGTTCGTTTAGGGGCAGCACGTTGGCCGGGGTGCCGAGGTTGTGGTATTTTTCCATCATCCCCGACGACGTGACCTTTTCATGGATTTCCTTGAAAAGCTTGGCGTAGCCCTTGTCGGCCGGAAGCGGCAAGTCGCCGTCGCCCTGGATGACGATGCCCTTGAGATTTTTCGCGCCCATGACCGCCCCGGCCCCAAGGCGGCCGAAGTGGCGGTAGGTGTCGACGTTGATGCAGGCGTAGCCCGAGCCGTTCTCCCCGGCCGGGCCGATGCGCAGGATGCTGCGGTGGCCCGAGGCTCCCTCGGCGATCTTTCGCAGGAGCTTGCCCGTGGTGAACACGTCGGCCCCGGCCAGATAATGGACGTCAAGGCGCTCGATGCGCCGCGAGCCGACCACCAAAGTGGACAGCCTCGGCGCCTTGCCGATGACCACCAGGGCGTCATAGCCGGCGAAGCGCAAGGCCAGGGCCGAGCGACCGCCGGCGTGGGATTCGGCGTAGTTTTCGTTGTAGGGCGATTTGAAGCCGCACACGGTCTTGCTCATGAGCGGGAAATAGCCGGTGGCCGGACCGATGGCGAAAACGAGCGGCTGGCGGGGATCAAAGGCCGGAGCCGTGGGCAGGCCGTATTTTTCGTAGAGGAGCGCAGCCAGCCCCGAGCCGCCGATACATTGCCGCCGACCGGGCAGGATGGCCAGTTCGCCGCGACCGCGTTCGAGGTCATAGACCAGGACGCGGAACAGATCGTTTGCCTCATTCGACATGGCAGCTCTCCAGGCAGGGAGCGGCGGGCGTGTCGGCCTCGACCAGCTCCAGGCAGTCATGGGGGCAATAGGCGGTGCACTGGCCGCAGTGCAGGCACACAGCGGGATTGCCGGCCGCGTCAAGATTGATGGCCTCCACCGGGCAGGCGCTCGCGCACTGGCCGCACTGGATACACAGGGATTTCTTGAGCGTCACCCCGCCGCCGGACTTGCGCTGGCTCATGGCCCCGGTAGGGCAGGCGGCCGCGCACGGGGCCGGATCGCAGGCCAGGCACAGGATGGCCTGGAAGCCGCTGGACACGCCGCCGGTGGACCGGATGCGGATACCGGCGGTCTGCCAGGACATGGACTTGTAAACGAGGCGGGCGCAGGCCAGGGAACAGGAATGGCAACCGATGCAGCGCTCCATGCGCAGGGCGCGATGGATCTTCATGGCCGGGTCTCCAGAGGCGAAATCGCCAAAAAAGGCATAATGGTTTCAGGGATCTTGCAATTGGCATAGTGGCATCAGGAACGCCCGAGGTCAACCGCCGGCCGACGACATTTGGCTAACGCCACGAAAACGACAAAGGATTTCTTGACCGGGCCGGCGAATACGCTTAATAACCTTTCTCCCAACGGGGGCGTAGCTCATCTGGGAGAGCGATGCGTTCGCAACGCATAGGTAGTGGGTTCAAGTCCCATCGCCTCCACCAAAGGATTGCAAGGGCCTTGCGGCAGATGTCGCAAGGCCCTTTTTTTATGCAGCACAATCAGCCAGCCACGTCTGGCCACGGCGAAACCGGGGCACCAGGCATGGCCTTTCCGAACGCTGGGCAAACCGCCTGCCGCCAGAGCATCTTTCCGCCATCTTGACGCTTCTCGACTGAACGAGGATTGATTTTCATAAAGTTGTCGTTCACAAGGCCTCAGGTCATCCGTCGTCGCCACTTTGCCTGTTCCCCTGATCCCCTTTACGCCTCGCCACTGCCTCGCAATTGATGGGCGTTGCACTCGTCTTTTAAAAGCTGGTCATGCCTCGCCTCTTCAATCGTGCATGGCGATATCCGGCGTCATCATCGGATGAAAGCTGTTCTGTCGTCCGTCCTTGGGCGCGTCATGGAGAAACGACAACTATTTGTATAATTAATCATTTTAGATCGTATGGTTGGCGTCGTAACAAATTGTATTGCAAAACATTAATGGTCCATTTAAATTACGAAAGGCGGTCAATTCGCGACAAGCAATAAAAATCCAGTAAATCCGCAGAGCAAGGCGATCTGGATTTGCCATGCCCGCGAGTCGCCAACCCAGATTGCCGCATGTCCTCGGTCAAAAAGGACTGCCGGTGACAAGGGCGTATCCCGATGCAGGCGGGGGGCTTGTTCGGGGCGTTGAAGTTGATGATTGGGGGAAGCGGTTTTGGGTGATCAGTCAGAGCACAACCGCCTGGCTGGTATTTTACGTTATTGTTTTGCTATGGAGTTGTTTTCTATGCAGTGGTTTTACAATTTACGCGTCGGCAAGAAACTGATTATTGCTTTCATCCTCATGGCTTTGATAACTGGCATAGTTGGGTACCTTGGCTTGAGCAACATGGGTACCATAAATAGCATGAACGACACAATGTACGAACGAGAGCTCCTAGGCATTTCTGCTGTCAAAGAAGCCAATATCGACCTTCTTTATGCTGATCGGTCTATACGAAATATGATCATGACGAATTCACTTGAAGACCGTGCCCGCAACATCAAAAGTCTGGAAAAATACAAGATCGAATATCAGGAACAGATGGATATTGCCAGGAATCTGTTCTTCTCAAAGGAAGGAAAAGAGAAAATTGCCAAACTCGATGCCGCCTGGAATGCCTTGCAACCCGTGTGGAATCAAATCATCGAGGCTTGCAACAAAGAAGAACTGCAGTCGAATAGAACTTCCATTGACCTTGCCTTGGGGGTCGGACGCGAAAAGGTCAATGTCGTTGACGACATCATTACCGAACTTGTTCGCATCAAGGAAAACAACGCAAAGAGATACTACAACGAGTCCAGCGAAATCTACAAAACGAGCCGAAACGTGCTTTTTGCCATCATCGGCACAAGCATCGTCATTGGCCTGCTGCTCGGCGTCGGCATCTCCCGCGTCATCACCAAGCCGCTTATTGCCTGCATGGATTTCGCCAAAGCGCTGGCCCGGGGCGATCTCAGCCATACCCTTGACGTGAATCGCCAAGACGAAGTGGGACAAGTCTGCCAAGCCATGCGCGCAGTGGCCGAGGCCGAAACGCGCGTCAGCCAGATCGCCGAGACCATGTCCGAGGGCAACTTGCGCATCAAGGTGGAGCCGCGTTGCGCCGAGGACGTCCTCATGCGCTCCCTGGCCGCCATGATCGAACGGCTCACCGAGATCGTCGAGGAAGTCAAAAGCGGCGCGGAGAACATGGCTTCCGGGGCCGAGGAACTGAGCGCTTCCTCCGAGTCGCTGTCCCAGGGCGCGTCCGAACAGGCCGCCGCCGTGGAGGAAAGCTCCTCCTCCATGGAGCAGATTAACAGTTCCATCATGCGCAACGCCGACAACGCCCGCCAGACCGAAACCCTGGCCAAGAAAGCCGGCGCCGATGCCAAGGAATCCGGCAAGGCCATGGTCGACACCGTGGCCGCCATGCGGCAGATCGCGGCCAAGATCTCCATCATCGAGGAAATCGCCCGCCAGACCGACTTGCTGGCCTTAAACGCCGCCGTCGAGGCCGCCCGGGCCGGTGACCACGGACGGGGATTCGCCGTTGTCGCGGCCGAAGTGCGCAAGCTGGCCGAACGCAGCCAGGGAGCCGCCGCCGAGATCAACACCCTGTCCGCCTCCAGCCTCGACGTGGCCGAACGGGCCGGCCGACTCCTGGAAATGCTCGTCCCGGACATCCTCAAGACTTCCGATCTCGTCCAGGAAATCGCCGCCGCCTCCCAGGAACAAAGCTCCGGCGTGGAACAGGTCAACAAGGGCCTGCAGCAGCTTGACCAGGTCGTGCAGCAAAACGCTTCGGCCTCCGAGGAACTGGCTTCCACGGCCGAGGAGCTTTCTTCCCAGGCCGCGCAGCTCGTCAGCACCGTCGCGTTCTTCCAGGTGGCCGGCCAAGCCGCGCCCCGGGTCGCCCAACGGACGCCCACGGGCGGCAAGGCCGTCCCGCGCAAGGCCCTTGCTCCGCGAAAGGGCGTGCCGCTGCCGGCAGCGACCAAGGTCGATCTTGGCGACGAACATTTCGAACAATTCTAGATCGGGGACGGCCATGAACCAGACTTCGAACACCGGCGTCCGGCGATTTCTGACCCTGACCCTTGGCGAAACCGGGGTGTTTGCCATCGACATCTATGTCGTGCGGGAAATCCTCGACTACATGGACATCACCAGGCTGCCCCACATGCCAGACTACATGCGCGGCGTGGTCGACGTTCGCGGCCATGCCGTGCCGGTCCTTGATCTCGGCCGCAAACTCGGCTTCGGCCCGGTCAACCAGACCCTGAGTACGCGTATCGTCATCGTGGAGCAGCCCGACCCCGACGGCGGCGTCCGACTGGTGGGCGCACTGACCGAAGCGGTCAAGGAAGTGCTGGAACTCGACGCCCAGGCCATCGCGCCGCCGCCGACCATGGGAACCGACGTCGAACGGGCCTGCATCCAGGGCATCGCTCGCCACAACGGCCGTTTCATCATTATCCTCGACACGGCCCGGGTCTTTTCCGACGAAGACCTCGCCGGGCTGGCCGGCCTCTCGCAACAGGCGGCCGCCCACGCCGCCTAACCGGCAGGCAGACAAAAAAACAGCGAAACGGCGCGGACTGTCCGCGCCGTTTCGCTTTCGGTCAAAAATATGTGGCCCTGCGCCCGTCCGGCCTCATGAGCGCCGGAAGTAGGCCCCAGGCGGATTGGGAAATCCGGCACAGGCCGGCAGTCTCGGCGGTCTGAACAGGCCGGACAGGGAAACCGGCTCAAGGGCCGCGCTACACCATGCCGCCGTTGGCCCGAATGACCGCGCCGTTGATCCAGCCGCCGTCATCGCCCACCAGAAACGACACCACCCCGGCCACGTCCTCGGGCGTGCCGAGCCGCCCCAGGGGCGTGGCCGCCGCGATGCGCTCCACCATCTCCGGCGTCTTGCCCGTCAAAAACAGCTCCGTTCCCACCGGCCCCGGGGCCACGGCCGTGACGGCTATGCCGCGCGGCCCCATCTCCTTGGCGAAAATGGCGGTCATGGTTTCCACCGCCGCCTTGGTGGCGGCGTAGACGGCGTAGCCGGCCGGCCGCAGCCCGACCACGCTGGAGGAGAAATTGACGATGCGCCCATTGTCGCGCAGCCGGGTCGCGGCCAGGCGCAGCATGTTGAACGTGCCGCCGAGGTTGATGGACACGATGCGCTCGTACAGATCATCGCTGGTGTCGGCCAGGGAGACCAGCCCCGGCTGCATCACCCCGGCGTTGTTGATGATGATGTCGACGCCGCCGAAAACGGCCTGCGCCGCCTCGAAGAGCGCGGCCGCGTCGGCCGGGTCGGACACGTCGGCCCCGATGGCCACGCCGTGACCGCCCTCGGCCACGATGTCGCGCACCACGGCCTCCGCCCGGGCTTTCCCGGCGACGTAATTGACCACCACCGCCAGCCCGTCCGCCGCCAGACGCCGGGCCACGGCCGCGCCAATGCCCCGGGACGCTCCGGTGACAATGGCCACGCGTTTTCCTTCCATACACCCTCCCCGGCCCTGGCGCCCGGCCCGCCAAGGAGACGACCGGACGCAT
This sequence comes from Pseudomonadota bacterium, assembly GCA_023435825.1. GTDB lineage: Bacteria > Desulfobacterota > Desulfovibrionia > Desulfovibrionales > Desulfovibrionaceae > Solidesulfovibrio. The sequence continues at coordinate 29,887 of JAEZMB010000172.1, forward strand.
TTTGGACATGCGCTTATCCTAGCCCCTCCCCGAATCGCCGACAAGAGCCTCGCCCTTGGCTTCGCCATTGCCCAACCACCCGAAATCGGGCATATGAATAGGAAACGTCCAACCGCCACGGAGGCGTCCTTGGCCCCATCCGCCCGCGAACTGCTTGCCCGTCTGGCCCCGGATTTTCCGGCCCGTCACGTCGGGGAACTCTACGACGACACCACCGAATTCATGCGCATCGGCTACGGCGACGTCATGGTCCTTGGCGAGCGCCACTTCCTCGTCCTTCGCGACGAGGCCGAACGCCGCTTCGGCATGGAAGACCCGAAATTCTGGGTCAAACGCTGCCGTTGCCTGGAAACCGGCGGCCGCAACATCGTCAAGCTCGTTTTTCACGAGAACTTTCCCATGACCATCGGCTCCATGGTGGTCACCTGCACCAGAAGCCCGCGCAAGGAGACCCGCATCCTCGATCTCGTGCGCGGCGACCCCCGGTTCATGCAGGGCGAAACCATCTACGACGCGGCCGGCAACCCCGTGCGCATCCTTGACCTCGTGGCCGGCAAGCGCCTGGACGAAAAGATCGAGGCCCTGGAAATGCCGCACCGCGACTATTTCCACGACCTCTTCCCCACGGTCCTCGAACGCTTCATCGAGGCCTGCCAGGCCATCAAATGGCTCCATGACCGCAATGAAAAACACGGAGACGTGCGCCGAGACCACCTCTACGTGCTTCACGACAGCGGACAGTACTGCTGGATCGATTTCGACTACACCTTCGACTTCCAGGAAAGCCCTTTCGGCCTCGACCTCTTTGGTCTGGGCAACATCATCCAATTCCTGGTCGGCATGGGACAACACACCACGCAATCCATCTCGCCGGCCTTGCGGGCGCAAATCACCAGCGACGATTGTTCCATCATGTTTCCCAACCGCATCGTCAATCTGCAAAAGCTCTTTCCCTACATCCCGCTCGAAATGACCAACGTCTTGCGGCGTTTTTCCCTGGCCGCCGAAGTCTATTACGACACGGCCGGAGAACTCATCGACGACCTCTGCCGCGCCCGCCAAGCCCTTGGCCGAAACGGCATCTGACCTGGAGCAGCCATGAACACCGACAAAATCCTTATTGCCTACGACGGCTCGGACAATGCCAAGCGCTCCGTCGCCTATGTCGCGGCCATGGTCGGACGCGACGCCACCCGACAAGTGGATGTGGCCGCCATCGAACGGCCGGCCGACCGGGACCTGTTTGCCGACGACGCGGCCTGGAAAGCCGAATGCCAGCGCCGCAACGCCGCCATGCGCGACGCCCTGGACCAGGCCCGGGCCATGCTCGTCGCGGCCGGCATTCCCGACGGCAACATCGGCACGCGGTTCGTGGAAAGCTGCCGTTCCCCCCTGCGGGAAGCCACCGAATGCAGCATCGGCACGAGCATCGCCCTGGAAGTGCTGCGGCTGGCCGAGGAAGGCGGCTACGGCACCGTGGTCGTGGGCCGGCGCGGCGTGTCCAAGCAGGAGGAATTCCTTTTCGGCAGCGTCTCCACCAAGATCATCCACGCCGCCAAGGGGCTGGCGGTCTGGGTAGTGGCTTAGGGAGAGGGAAGAGAAGAGAGAGGATGCCTCCGGCGGGGGGGGGGGGGGGGGGGGGGGGGGGGGGGGGGGGGGGGGGGGGGGGGGGGGGGGGGGGGGGGGGGGGGGGGGGGGGGGGGGGGGGGGGGGGGGGGGGGGGGGGGGGGGG
>JAEZMB010000202.1 GCA_023435825.1 Pseudomonadota bacterium
TCGTCAGGTCCATTTTGACGAGGCCTCCGCCGGCCGGGGAAACCTTTTTTCCAAAAACGGTTTCCCCGGACCCCTTCCCAAAAACTTTTAACGGGGTGGCGCATGGGTGCGCGCAAATTTCCGACGTTAGCGGCGGTGAACGCCGCAACCCCAAATGGGGGGTCCGGGGGCCTCAGGCCCCCGGCGGGGCTCGGGGCAGCGCCCCGATTAAAAACTACACGCCCTTCACGGCCCAAAGGGACCTCCGGACTTTTTGGAGGTCTTTGAGGCCCGGCGAGGATTCCACGCCGGAGTTGAGGTCCACGCCGTGGGGCTTGGCGATGCGCAGCGCTTCGGCCACGTTGTCCGGCCCCAGGCCCCCGGCCAAAAGCCAGGGCATGGGCGGGGAAAGTTCGGCCAGGGCGCTGAAATCCAGGGATTTGCCGTGGCCGCCGCCGGACGTTCCGGCGTCAAGCAGCGCGTAGCGGATCGCGCCGTCAAAGGCGGCCATCTCGGCGGCGAGGCTGCCCAGCGTTGGATGCTTCTGGGGCCAGAAGGCGCGGATGACGCGCTGCGGCCCCACGGCCCGGCAGAAATCCGGGCCCTGGCCGCCGTGGAGCTGGGCCAGATCGAGTTCGGCCTCGGCCATGATGCAGAGCACTTCCTCAAGGGTTTGCTCGACAAAGACGCCCACGCGCTTGGCTGCGACGCGCGGCAGGGCCGCTGCCTGGGCCGGGGTCAGGCGGCGCGGGCTTTTGGCGGCGAAGATAAAGCCGAGCAGATCGGCCCCGGCTTCGGCGCAGCCGACGACGTCCTCGGCGCGGGTCATGCCGCAGACCTTGGCCAGGGGGGCGCTCATGCCGCGCTCCCGGCCAGCCGGGCCAGGGCCGCGCCGGGGTCGGCCTCGGCCATGATGGAGGTGCCGACCAGCACGGCGTCGAAGCCGAGGGCCTGCATGGCGTCCACGTCGGCCCGGGTCTTGATGCCGCTGGCGGCGATCCACAGCCGGCCGGGGCGTTTGTAGGCGGCCAGCCGCGTGGCCACGGCGAAGTCGGTTTTGAGCGTATCGAGGTCGCGGTTGTTGACCTGGATGATGTGCGCGCCGGCAGCCTCGGCGCGTTCCAGGTCGCGCTCGTCAAAGACCTCGACCACGGCTTCCAGGCCCGCGTCGTAGGTCAGGCGCAGCATTTCGTTTAGTTCGACATCGGTGAGCATCCGCACGATGAGCAGCAAGGCCGAGGCCTTGGTGGCCGCCGTCTGCACCACCTGCAAGGGATGGAGCAGGAAGTCCTTGCGCAGAAGCGGCAGGCCGCAGCGGCTCATGGTTTCGAGGTAGTCCAGGGACCCCTTGAAGTAGGTTTCTTCGGTCAGTACCGAGATGGCGGCGGCTCCCGAGGCGGCGTACATGGCGGCCACGTCGTCCGGGCCAAGGCCGAGGTTGATGTCGCCCATGGACGGCGAGGCCCGCTTGTATTCGGCGATGACGGCCATGGGCGCCTTGGCGATGAGCGCGTCGGAAAACGACGGCCGTTTGCCCTTGTATGGCTCGGGCAACTGCTGGGCCGCCTCCAGGCCGACCAGCCGGCGCACTTCGGCCGCCTTGGCGGCCCGAAACTTCTCAAGCATGGAACACGTCCTTGAAAAACGCGGCCGCCGCGCCCTGGGCGATGGCGTCCTTGGCCTTGTCCACGCCCTGGCGCAGGGTCAGGCCGTCTTCCAGCAGATGCAGGGCGCAGCCGAGGTTTAAGGCCACCATGTCGAGCATGGCTTGGGGGCCTTTGCCGGACAGCACGCCTTGCAGCACGGCCACGGCCTCGTCGCGGCCCGAGACCACCACGTCGCCGAGCTTGCTTTCGGACACGCCCAAGGTGGCCGGGTCGATGCGCTCTTTTTTGAGCCAACCGTCCTTGACCCAACACACGTCGGCCGGGCCGAACGGGGTCAGCTCGTCAAAGCCCCCGGCCCCGTGGACGACCACGCCGCGCGACAGGCCGGTGAGCGCCAGCACCTCGGCCATGAGCGGCACGTGGCGCGAGGTGGGCACGCCGAGAATCTGGTGGGTGGGCCGGGCGGGGTTCAAAAGCGGCCCCATGAGGTTGAACAGCGTGCGCGCGCCGAGTTCCTTGCGGATGGGGCCGATGCGCTTGAAGGCCGGATGGTAGTTGGGGGCGAAGAGAAAGACGAAGTTGTGTTTGTCCAGTTCGGCGGCCACGGCGTCGGGTTCGACGACCAGGGGGAAACCCAGGGATTCCACGGCGTCGGCGCTGCCGCAAGCGCTGGACACGGCGCGGTTGCCGTGCTTGACGACCTTGTGGCCCATGGCGGCGAGGAAGAGGGCCACGGCGGTGGAGCAGTTAAACGAGCAAGTGTTGTCGCCGCCGGTGCCGCAGGTGTCGATGCGCGGGCCGGTCAGGCCTTCGACCAGCCTGGCCTGTTCCAGGGCGGTGGTGACGCCGGCGGCGATTTCCACGGCGGCCTCGCCCTTGGTCTTGAGGCCCATGAGGAACGCGCCCACGCACGAGGCGGGCATTTCGCCGGTGTACATGGCCCGGAAGGCGTAGGTGGCGAGATCGGCGGGCAGGTCCTTGCCGATGGCCAGAAGTTCGAGGCATTCAACGTGTTTTTCCACGGTGGACTCCTTATGCGGCGGCGTGCGGGGGGGATTTGGGCGTGTCGGCGAGTTCTTCCCGGGCGAGGTAGAGGAAGGCCTTGGCCCGTTCGATCTGTTCGGACACGTCTTCGGCGGTGATGCCGGTATCGGTTTCGTTTTCGGCCCGGTCGCGCAGCCGGGCGGCTTCGGTGAGGAACCGGTTGAAGGTCTCGGGCAGGTAGCCGGTGGCGGTCAGGTGCAGGGCAAAGGCCGAGGGGATGTTGGCGGCATCGGCCACGGGGTAGCCGTGGCGGATGAGGAAGGCCTCGGCCACGTAGCGCATGACGGCGTGGAGGCGACCCACGGCGAAGTCGAGGTAGCCCTCGCTGCCAAGCAGCCGCGCGGCGCGAAGGCTGGCCTCGGCTTTTGCCACGAGGGCAGGGATGGTGTTCACGTATGGCCGTCCTTACAAAATCTTGTCCGGGAAATTCCCAATGAGCTTCATGCCGTCGGGCGTAAACACCGACTCCGGGTGGAACTGCACGCCGACCCACGGTCTATCCCGATACCGCATCCCCATGACTTCGTTCTGCTCGGTCCAGGCCGTGATTTCGAGCTTGTCAGGGGCCTTGGAGGCCAGCACCAGCAGCGAATGGTAGCGGCAGCACTCCATGGGGTTGGGCAGGCCCTCGAACAGCCCGGTTTCGCGGTGGTACACGTCGGAGGTCTTGCCGTGCATGATGCGGTCGGCGACCACGACCGGCGCGCCGGCGAAATGGCCCAGGATCTGATGGCCCAGGCAGACGCCGAAGACCGGGGTCGTGGCCGGCAGCAGCTCCAAAAATTGCAGGCACAGCCCGGCGTTGGTCGGGTTGCTCGGGCCGGGGGAGATGCAGACCTTCTCCAGCTTGCCCGAGGCGGCCAGCTCCAGAATCTTGGGGTCGTCGTTTTTGAGCACCACCGGATCGTGGCCGCACTGCTGGAAGGCCTGCACCACGTTGAAGGTGAACGAGTCGAAGTTATCAATAAGTAAAAACATCGCCTTCCTCCTTGGCGGCCAGCACTTCGGCGATGACCCGGGCCTTGTTTTGACACTCCTTCCATTCCGAAGCCGGGTCCGAGTCGTAGACGATGCCGGCGCCGGCCTGCCACGAGGCCATGCCGTCGCGAATCCACATGCTGCGGATGGTGATGCCCGTGTCGAGGTTCACGTGGCCTTCGTCCAGGCCGATCCAGCCGATGCAGCCGGCGTAGGGGCCGCGCGGCAGCCGGTTTTCCAGGTCCGCGATCATCTCCATGGCCCGCACCTTGGGCGCGCCCGACAGCGTGCCGGCCGGGAAGGCGCATTGCAGCACGTCCAGGGCGTCGAGGCCCTTTTTGAGCTTGGCCGTGACGTAGGAGACGATGTGCATGACGTGGGAAAACCGCTCCACGGCCATGAATTTCTCGACTTTGACCGTGCCCTTTTCGGCCATGCGGCCCAGGTCGTTGCGGCCAAGGTCCACCAGCATGACATGCTCGGCGCGCTCCTTGGGATCGGCCAGCAGTTCCTCGGCCAGACGGTCGTCCTCGACGGGATCGGCGCTGCGATGGCGCGTGCCGGCGATGGGGCAGGTGGTCAGCTCGCCGTCGCGGCAGCGGATGAGCAGCTCGGGCGAGGAACCCAGCAGCGTCACGCGCGGCAGGCGCATGAAAAACATGTAGGGCGAGGGGTTCACCTGCCGCAGCCGGCGGTAGACCACGAAGGGGTCGCCGGAAAACGGCGCGGCAAAGCGCGTCGAAAGCACGGTCTGGATGCACTCGCCGGCCCGGATCATCTCCTTGCACTGGGCCACGGCGTCCATGTAGCCCTCGGCGTCCGGGGTGTTGACCACCTTGCCCAGCACCGGCCGGTTCATGGGCGCGAAGATGTTGGCGTGCTCGATCTTGGCTTTTTTCCCTTCATCTAAAGACAGATGCAGGCAGCGGTGCTTGACGTGGTCGAACAGCACCACCCGGCCGGGCAGCACCAGACAGAATTCGGCCTCGTCGGGCGGCAACACCTTGGCGAGTTTCGGCTCGAACACCCCGGCCACGCCGTAGCCGAAATAGCCCACCAGGGAGCGGGTGATGGGCGGCACGTCGTCAAAGCCTTCGGGGGCCAGGATGTTAAGGTCGGCCAGGACGGCCCGAAGCCCCTCCATCATGCCCCGGCCGGAATGCTTTTCCAGGCCGGCCAGCCGCTGGTCCCGGGCGCTGACGTCGAGCTTGCCTTCCTTGAGGCGGATGCGCAGGCGGAAATCCCAGGCGATGAGGCTGTAACGGCCCAGGCGGCCGTCGACTTCGGCGCTTTCGAGAAGGATTCCGGGCCGCTCGCCCACAAGCCCGAGAAACAGGCTGATGGGCGTCTGGACGTCGGCCGGCAGCCACGTCCCTTCCTGGCGGAGCTTGATCGCACTCATGGGTTGTCCTTTTTTTCCGTCTTCTCGGTCCACCAGGCCTCGGCCCGGCGCACCAGCAGGTCGATGTCGCCGCCTGCGGCGATATTGAGGAAATTCCGGTAGTTTCGCACGGCCTCATGGCTGTGCGGATTGGCCTCGAAAAGCGCGGTGAAAAGGGCCGCGTCCTTGGTGATGAGCTTTTCCGCCGAGGCCAGCCGCCGCTCGAAGGAGGGCGTCAAATACTTGCGCACCTCGCCGCCGGCCGCCTGGGCGGCAAGATAGGCGACGGTGGTGACGAAATTGAGGCCCTGGACATAGGCCGCCGCCTTGTCATGCTCCTCGGCCGTGGACGGGAAAGGGGCAAAGCCGATGCGGCGGCACCAGTCGGCCACAAGCTCCGTCGCCCAGACGTCCTGCCCGGGCCGGCCGTCCATGACCGCCACCCGCAGCCCGTCGTCCTGGGCCGGAGCCGGGCCGAAAAGGGGATGCGTGCCCACCACCGGTCCGCCGTAGCCCTCGACCATGGCGGCGATGGGCAGCGTCTTCACCGACCCGACGTCGGCCAGAATCTGCGGCGCGACCAGATGCGGGGCGAGCCTGGCCGTCACCTCGGCCGTGGCGTAGACCGGCACCGAAACCAGCACCATGTCCGCCCCGGCCAGGGCCGCCGCGATGCCGTCGGGCGTCAGCGGCCGATCCAGCTCCCGAACAGCCACGCCCGCTGCCTGGCAGCGGTTTGCAACCAGCTTGCCCATGCCGCCCCTTGCCCCGACCAGAGCAATGGTGGAGATGGCATTGGGCACGCCCACAGGCCGGGTTTCCCCGTCGCTGCGGGCCGCGTGGCCCGGGGTTTCCTCCCCCGGACCCCCTCCTTCCCCAAAAACTTTTTCCTGGGGTTGGGTCGATGCTGCACTGGTGTTCGTGTCGGGCATAATATTCTGTACTTCCTGAAATTTTTAACTTTTGCTTTGCGGCATGTCGCGCAGCGAG
>JAEZMB010000275.1 GCA_023435825.1 Pseudomonadota bacterium
GAAGCTAATCGCCTCCTGGATTGCATAGTCCAGGGGTAGGAGGGCGTATTGGCGAGGCGGACCGGTCACGCCGCCGCCTCCTCAACCGCCACAGCCACAAACGCCCCGTCCTGGCCCATGGGCCGCAGTTCCAGGGCCTTGCCGACAAGACCGGGGTTGGTCCGGCAAAGGGTTTCGACGGAAATTTTAAGGGCCGACTTGCCTTCGGGGCCAAGTTTGCGCGCCCCTTCCTGTTTTTCGTTCAGGAAGATCAAGGCCAGGGCCGATCCGGTCTTGTCCGGGATGACTCGGACGTACTGGAACCGCTGCAGGCCGTGGGTTTGGGTAGCAGCGAAGGAAAAGCTGAGATTCCCGGAAGAGGTCAGACGGACGATTGGCAGGCCCGGGGGTGGCGGGGGCGTGCCCGGGTCAAACTCGAACCCGGCGAAGGAGAAGGGCCGGGTGAAGTCGGTGACCATTTTGTTGGGCTCAACAAAATGGTCCTGCCCTCCGACCGGCGCAGGGGCATCCAGGCCCATGACCGCATCCAGGGCCGCAGCCTCGGCCGCCGGATCGTGACAGGTCACGTCCTGGGCGGACACGGGCGTGGAAACGTCCTGGCCGGCCGCCACCCTGTTTTCGGATGATTCTTGTGCTTTTTCGGGGAATTCATCCCGGCCGGACGCGGACAAAGCGGTGGACATAGCCGCCACCTCTTCCGGGGCCAGGATCGGGCTTTCCTTGGGCGTGAGGTCGTCCACCAGATCAAGCCCGTCGGCCGTTGCCGGGGTCGGCGTTGGAGCGGCTTCCGGGGTCGGCTCCGGCTTCTTGCCCCGGGCCTTTTTGCAGGCCACGTTGTAGCAGCGGTTCGCGCTGTCCCGGTTGCCCTTTCGATTGCATTCGACGCACGCGCCGTAGTTCGACTTTCCCATCTCTCCGTCCTCCTGAAGCATGTTCACCCGCGCCCGCCCGGCCGAGCAGCCGAGGTCACGGGCGCAAGGGTTGTTCTGATCGTTCGGGTTGTCCTGCCCGGCCTGGAATCGCTCCACGCACTCGCGCAGGGTCATCCAGCCCAGGCCCCGGTTGCATTTGAGGCGGCCACCCCGGGCGACGGAAGAGGCCGCGGCCTCGGCGGCAGTGCCGGCCGCGTTGATGGTGGTGGTGCGCTGAGGCGCGAGGAGGGACATGCCGATCATTGTTGCTTTTCCCGCCACCGGCGTTCGTAGAGGTCGAGGTCTTGGCCGACCTCGTCCACATGCTTGTCAAAAGCGTCCCGGACGGCCCGGGGGTGTTCGCCGGATTTCATGAGATCGTGAACGAGAACCAGGGACGGCAGGTCATCCAGGCACTCTTCCGCCAGAGAGTCCTTGTCCGGCGGGGTAAAGGCGCGGCCGCCGACGCGTTCGCCAATGGACTCCCCGAGGTAATTGAGCATCTGCCGCACGTAATCCTCGGCCCCCGCGTCACGGAGCTCGTCAAAGAGGTCGCGCAGCCGCACAAGCTGGCTGTTCTCAGAGTCGCTGGTGAACTTCGGATTTCTGCAGTAGCGGTTCGCCTGGGTTGTTCCGACGCCAAGAAGCTTTTGGAACGTGGTGATTCCCAATGCCTTTTTGGCCTGGCGCATCATTTCCCAGGGTTCAACCGGGGGTTTTTCGGCTTTCATTTATCCCTCGCAATTGGACTTGGCATCGCTACCGTGTTCCCATGCCCGATCAAAAACATCTGTCCTTCCATCCCTACCGAGATCCCGAGTTCCCCGGCATTGTGTTCGTGCTGCTGCGCGTCCGGGAGGCGCACGCCGTTCACTGGCGCACCGTCAAACGGCCGGCCGACATGCCCTGGCCGCAGCTGGTCCGCGAGGCCGAGCGCATGGCTATAGAGAGGTTCCCAGGGTTGCTGGCAATGCAATTGGCTTTGCCGATAGGAGATTCCGGCGATGTCAGGGGGTGAGCGGGGAAGGGCCGAGATACGAAAATAGAATCACATGTACATGCAACCGTGTTTGCCATAGACGTAAAAATTATTGCTCCGTGTATCCGCCCTGCGATAGTGGACCCCCGATTGCTGTATGGAGGGGCCACGTGGATAAAGTGGAAGAAAGGCAAGGTTTGACGCCGTGCGTCGTGAGTTTCGAGCGGCCGATTGTGTGCTACAAGCGCGGGATAATGATCCTGCGCTACCAGCTCGACGGGGGCGAGGTCGGCTCGGTCTGCATCCATTTTGACGCACTGCGGAAACTCATGCGGTCGGCTGGCTCGATTTTTCGCAGGATCGTGCCGCAGCCCAAGCCCCGGCGGCGTTGGCCAGGCTGGAGGATTTGACGAGCAGGCGCAGGGGGGCATTACCGGGCAACCTCATCCACAAAATCGCTGAAAAAATCGGACACAGCGGAGGCCAGCCGGCTGGCTGCCAGCAGGGCCGCGCTTATGATGGACAGTACCAAGGCCAGGACCAGAAACGGCAGGCAGCACAGCCGGACGAGAGGAAGGAAGGTGTTGCGGTTCATGCCGCGTCCTGGGGCTGGGCGGGGAGTGGGCGGCCGTCGAGAACAAACGGCCCGATGGCAGCGCTTACGTCGGCCCCGCACCTTTCTCGGCCTCGCTCACCTTTCAGAGGTCGGGTGATAGACTGGACAGCAACACCGGCCACCTCAGCCAAGCGGCTGGCAGTAGGTGCGCCGGGACCGGAAAAGTACCGCTTCAGGTCTTCGCGGGTAACGATGCGTATGCTCATGGAGGAATTTTGTAGACCAACGTCTAAATTGTCAACAAGAGAAGTGGACCTATGACCATAGACAATTGTCTACCTTTACGCTCTATATGGCCCATGAGCTTTACCCAAGACCTGTTGGCGGCAATCAAAAAGGCCCATCGGGAGCAGTTCGGCGGGGTTGATTCGCGCATGGCTGAGGCCGTTGGCTGCGACAAGACCGGACTAGGTAGGCTGCTGAAAAAAGATGATCTCCCCAAGTTCGAAACCCTGGGGAAGTTGGCGGATGTTTGCGGTCTAAAAATCGTTTCGAAATACGAGCGCCCAGACACCAGCCGCGACGTGTGCTGGGTGGATGCAAAGGTTGTCCCGGCCGGCGATGGCCAAACTCTCCCGCCGTCCGAGGCTTATTTCGCCGTCCCCCTTGTCGGCGAAGCTGGTGCCGGACCTGGGGTCATGTCGAACGACGCCATTAAGTCTTGGGTGTTGGTCTATCGCCACCAGCACGCGGTCAGGCTGAAATCGAATTTACTGGCCGTCGAGATCGGCAAGGGGTCCACGTCCATGGAGCCGTTGCTGCACCCTGGCGACATCGTTTTATGCGACCGAGACGACTTTAAGCCGACCAAGCCAGGCGGCATCTTTCTGGTCCGCGAGCCAGGTCAGCACGGCGGTGCGATGATTAAGCGGGTCGCTACCAAGCCCGTCGACCATGACTTACTCATTACATTCTACAGTGAGAACACCGCCGAGAACCCGCCTGAAACCTTCAGTTTGAAAAGCGATTATAACGACACCATCACAGATGCCATTGTTGGTAGGTGTGTTTGGGCGTGGCAGGATATAACGGGGAAATAGTAAGTGAAAGCTTGCATTTTCTTGGTTTTTTTCGCTGTATCTACTTCAGTGTCAGCCCTGGCTGCAGAGACGTGGAAAGGTCACGTGGCCCAGGTTGTTGACGGCCAGACTTTGGACGTGGCCCGAGATAACGGCGAAACGGTGCGCATCAAACTTTTCGCGGTGAAAGCTCCGGACCCGAGCCAGCCGCATGCGGATGATGCCGCGGCCCGGCTTAAAAAATGGTCCCACCAATGGGGTGATGTAGCGACGGTCATTCCTATGAGCGAAGAACGGGGCGGTGCCGTGGTTGCCCGGGTGATTGTCGGCCAAGAAGATTTGGCCAACGTGCTTGCGAAGGCGTGTTTGGCCAGGATCAACATCCAGCTTTGCCGCGAACCGATTGTCCCGGAATGCGTGGGATGGCATGCCTGGGAACTTCAGTGCCGAGATGAACAGAAGGGATTGTGGGCGCAATGAAAAACCGAATCGTGAAGCGCGGAGTTCTTGCTGCGCTCTTCTTCATTCTGGCGGTATTTCCTGCCCACGCCTACGACCTGACCCTGAAGGACACGCCCGTCAGCGTCTACTTCTCTCCCAGGGGGGGCGGGCAACAGGCCATTGTTTACGCCATTGGGAAGGCGAAGGAATCCGTTTACGTTCAGGCGTACAGCTTTACGAGCGCCCCGATTGCCAAGGCCCTGCTGGAAGCCCACAAGCGCGGGGTGAGGGTCGAAGCGATTCTGGACAAGAGCCAGCGGAAGGCGACCTACACCGGGGCCACGTTCCTGAAAAACGAGGGAATTCCCGTCTATATCGACGCAGCCCATGCCATCGCCCACAACAAGGTAATGGTTATTGACGGTGCGATTGTCATTACGGGGAGCTTCAATTTCACGAAGGCCGCCGAGGAAAAGAACGCGGAAAATCTGCTCATCATCAAGGACAAGGCGCTTGCACAGCTTTATATGGAGAATTGGGAGCGGCACCGAGGACATTCGGAGGGCTATTGAAAACGTCCATGCACATCTACCTTGCCGGCCCCCTGTTCACCCATGCCGAGCTCGCATACCTCGCCGCACTCCGCGACCAGCTGCGCCAGGTCATTCCCAGCGTCACCGTGACTTGGCCGGGTGACCTGTTCGACTCCGACCACTTGGCCAGCCTCGGCCCGGCCGCCAAACAGCATATTTTCGAGGGTTGCCGCGATGCGATCCACGCGGCCACGCACGTTGTCGCGCTTCTTGACGGCACGCAGGTGGACGACGGAACGGCCTGGGAGATCGGCTACGCCTATGCCCGGGGCCTGCCCATCATTGGCCTCAGGACCGACTTTCGGCAGGCCGGCGACACGCCGCACTCGGTGGCCAATGCCATGATCGAATGCAGCTGTGGGCGGATATTCGGATCAGCCAAGGAGTTGATGGCGGGGTTGGTGGGGTGACAAAGGAATTAAGGTAACACTTAACAGGCAAGGCCAGGGCAGGCCTTTTAAGTTTTTCTTGATGTCAGCACTCGATAGAAGTATCAGTAGGCTGGGCATGTCAACCCCCGGGAGATGTTATGGCTAGCCAGCAGGCTGCTGCGCGTTGCAATTTGATTGATGAAATAAAGGAAAAGATATCCTTGAACAGAGGAGTCTTGTCCGAATTTGATGTTATGCGGTTCAAAAAGAAGGCTGTAGCGCTTAAGAGCGTTGAGCCGGACAATGCTTACGCAGCACTTGGGATACTTGAGTGCGTAACGATGAATGTTCAAAAGTGTATTGAATTTCACGAACGATCTGTGGCTTGCTCAAGATATCCCTCGATTGCGCTTCAGAATTATGCTAACTCGATGAGATTCGTTGGGAGGTTCTCTGACGCTGCTAATATTTCCGTTAGGGCGTGGACAGTTGATCCTGCAAATTTAAGTGCGTTAAACATTGCTATAGAATCATTTTTTGAACTTGGAGATGAAAAGAATTTTTTGGACTACGCATCTCGCTGGGAAAAGATAGCCGGTGAGGAGCACGACTTTATGCAGAAGTACAGGGAAGAGGTGGATGAGGCAAACAATCTTTCCGTAGATTGCATGCTTATTTCTTTGCCTGCATTTAAAGAAATGCAATAATAAATTGAGAAATGCAATGCACGCAATAGGCGACGTGGTGTTTTGTGATTTTCCAAAGACCGATGCCTCTGGTTTTCAAGACAGGACGGTGCTTCTTGTTGCAGATGTATTTGGAGATGACGTCATAGGGTGCATGGTAACAACGACTAAGAGTAAGTTCGATTCTTGCATCGAACTTTGTAACGAACATATGGCCGAAGGACGTATGCCTAACAACCCCAGCTATATTAGGCCAGTTAGATTGGCGACCATAAACTCTAGGTATATAAGACGAAAAGTTGGGACAGTTAAAGATGATGTGCTAGTGCTGGTAAAAAAGGAAATTAGAAAAAAATTTGAGTAAAATTTCCATGGTGTTATAAAATATTAGCCCCCCGGCCCCGCCCCCGCGGGCCTTTTCATTTCCCCGCTCGGACTCGTCCCGGCGGGGATTTTTTAGGCCCTCTATGTAGACTATTGTCTATATTTGGCTTGACCGTGTTTAGACGAAAGTCTACATTCCGAATCAACGAAGCGCACCACGGCCCCCGAATACGCCCACGGGCGGAAAGGGAGCCAGCGCGGCGGGAACCCGGACAGCGACCTACAGCCCCGCAACAGCAAGACCTCTCACATAGGGGGCACGCCACGGGAGGGGACGGAAGCGGGACGGGGAGACGGGAAAAGCCTTTTGATGACGCTCTTTGACAACCAGGCCCCTTACGCAGCGAGCAACCGGCACAACCGCCGGCAACGGCTAGCCAGGGGCAACCTATGGGGGCGGCACAGGCCGCCCCTGGGACTGGCCTCGCGCAACCGGCGTGGGGCCTGACCAGGGCAAGGAGGCTACCATGAAAAAGCAGGAATCCGCTGTGCGTCAGGTGCTGTCCCTGATGCAGGCGCGCGATCACGCAGAACGCTCCGCCATGGTCGGCCGGGAGGCCCCGGCTACGATCCTTTACTACGGCCACGGCGGCGGGGCCGGCCTCGCGCCGGGGTACTTCGGCTTCTCGCCACAGGGCGGTGGGGACAGCGCAGCATAGCCGTCATTTTTCGGGGATGTAACTCAGCTGGGAGAGCGCCTGCCTTGCACGCAGGAGGCCGCCGGTTCGATCCCGGTCATCTCCACCATATCGCCCCATGGGACCCTCCCAACCCCCAACCCCCAACCCCTAGCCCGGGCCGCTCCGACCTCCCCCACGAACGCGGGGCGGCCCATTTGCAATCCATCCCGCCGGAATGGCCGGCAGGAACAGCCAAGGAGCCAACCATGCCCGATTTCGAGGCCGCCATGGCCCGCATCCACAAAATTTCCGGCACCCGCACCCAGGTCGAACTCGCCGAACTGCTCGGCATTCGCCAGTCCAGCATTTCCGACGCCAAGCGCCGGGCCAGCGTTCCGGCCTCCTGGCTCGTGAGCCTCTTCATCCTCCGGCAGGCCAACCCGACGTGGATCACCACCGGCCAGGGCCGGCCCTACCTGACCGAGGACGAGGGCCGCGAACTGGTGGGCGCGCCGATTGCCCCGGCCCCGGCGACCATGGCCGAACCGGCGACCCTGGACGACCTCCTGGCCCCGGCCAGGGCAATGCTCGGTCCCGGCCGCGAAATCATGATTGTGCCGGCCGGCGCGCGGGTGACCGTGGATCTGCCCCGGGCCGTCTACACCATGGACGACATGGATTTCACCCAGCCGGTCCCGGAAATCCAGGAAATGCGACAGCTGCCCAGGGTTCAGGCGGCGTAAAGGAGGCCACTATGTCCGACGCCCCCGACGCGCCCTACCGCAACATCACCCGGATCGGCATGATCGTCGGCCTGGCCCTGGTGGCCGTGATGATCGTCAAAGCGGCCCAGGCCCCGACCATCCCCAAAAATCAGGACACGTGCGCCTACGGCATGTGCAGGGTGGAGCCATGAGCACGTGCAAACACTGCGGCCATTTCCGCGCCGGATTTTGCGACTGGCTGGCCGAACAGGCCCGGGAGGGCGTGATCGCTGTCGGCGTGGATTTGCCCAAGTCGTGCCTGGACGAAATCCGCGTGCCCGTGTCGCCGGATTTCTGCTGCGACGAGATCATGGACCATAGCCCGGCGGCGCAGGCGGAAGCGCTGCGGGACGCCGAAGCCGAGGAGCGGAGGAGGGCGGCAGCATGAGCGACCAACCCTGCCCCTGTTGCGGGCACGATCCAGTGGCTGTGAAGCTGGTTATTGGCGAGGAGCTGGAAGAAAACCAGAGATTGAAAGCCGAAGTCGAACGGCTGAAGGCCGAACGTGACGCCGCCGTTGCCAGGGGCGAGAGGGCGAAAGAGGCGCTTACGCCATCTGCCGAGACGCAGGCCGCATACATGGGTGAATTTCTCGTCAAATATCCCGAATTGGACGAGGACGGGAACGACCGTATGCGCGTGATAAACATCCCTTGGGCGGTCATTAAGAAAATAATGGCTGCCATCAAGGGGCGCGCAGACGCCGCCCTCTCCGCCCACGCCCTGGCCCAACCCGTCTCTCCGCCTCCCGCCTCGCTTCACACCCACAAATAACCCCGGAGGCTGCCATGCAGGCCACCACCTCGACCCGTGATCCACTCGACGGGGTCTCGTCGCTCGCCCCTGATGATGAGCGGCAGCGCGCGGAGATTTATCAGCTCGGGCTGGCTGGGAATCACGGCGAGGTGCGTCGGCGGCTGGCGGAGGCCGAGACGAGGGTGAGGCTGCATATCGCGGCACGGTTGCTGGCAAGGGGATTGCCCGCAACGGCCTGACAACCACGAACACACTGGAGGAAGCCATGACCTACAACGATTTGCAGACCCAGGCCCGGGCGGCCCTTGACGCCGTTATCGCCACCATGCCCACCGAGGGAAAGGCGCTTAGCGCCTACTTGGCCGGCCTGCACAAGCAGCACGTCGCAGTCCTGGGCGAGGACGAAGCGTTTGTCCTGGCCGACAAGCAGGGCAACATCAAGGCCTACAAGCAGCGCCTGACCCTTTCCCTGGACAACGGCGGGCTGGTGAAGCCCGGCTTTTCCGACAAAATTCCCTTCGTCGTCTCTGCTCAGGGCTACGAAATGTGGGCCGAGGCCGCCGGGGCCTGCGTAATCTTTCCCGAGTCGGTCATGGTGGACGGCGTCAAGCAGGCAAACCCACACGTGATCCGCGACCCGAACAACCGACGTATCCTCAACATCTACGCCCGAGCCGTGGCCTTCCGCTTCTCCTCCAAGGGCTTGCCCATGGTGGCCGACTGGACCACGGCTTACGACGTCCCGAGCTATCGCCTCATCGACCTCATCGCCAAGGCCAAGCAAACACCCCAGGCATTCAAGCTTTTGCCGGCGGACATGGCAAAGCCGACGGAAAAGGGCACCTGGGGAGCCTATCCCTTCGACGAAACCATGGTGCTGTGGGTCAACAGCGAGCACGGCGAGGCTTTGAAGTGGTACGGCGAGATTCTCAACCGCGAGAAGAAGGCTATCGACTTCGCGCAGACGTTCGCCCGCCGCAACGCCTGCAAACACCTCTCCGGACTCCAAAAGGCCCCCGGCTCTGTGTGGGACATCCCCGTCATCTGCTGGCGGCCGACCGGCGGCAGTATCGTGAAGTGGGACTCCACCACCTACGCCAACGTCCAGCGCCGCATCGAAAGTCTGGGCGAGGGCCAGAACTTCGCCGCCCTGGGCGAAGGCGAAAAGCCCATGACCATCGAACTCCGCAAGGGCACCGAACGCATGGACGACGAGCCCGACCTGATCAATGCCGAAGACGAGGAACACGCCCCCGAAGCCGCCCCGTTGGACATGGCTCCGGGCCAGAACGGCACCTACGACCACGCCCCGGGAATGCCGGCCCCGGCCGACAGCCCCGCCCTCAGCCAGGAAGGCACGGCCGCGCCGGTCCTGTCCGAAGCCGACCAGAAGGCTCTGGCCAACTATCGCACCACTCGGGAGAACTTCCCCGATGAGGACGCCGAAGCCCGGCGCCGCATGGGCATCCACCCCGATGCGGATGTGACGCCGGCCCAGGCCCAGGAACTCTACCGAATCGCCAGCGCCATCGTGGATGGCAGCGAATCGTGATCGCCGAAGTCTTTGCCCAAAACTTCAAGGGGGCCTCGTTCAAGGCCCCCTTGGGGGGGCTGACGTTGGTGGTGGGGCCGAACGGGGCAGGCAAATCCTCCCGATCCCAGGCCATCCAGCTTGCCGTTCTTGGCTACGTGCCGGGCACGGCCAAGCGAAACGCGGACATCATGGATGCCTTCGGCGGCAAGGGGCACGAACTACGCGTCGGCGTCGTGCTGGATTCGGGCCACAAGATCGAGCGGCGGTTCTCGCGCTCCCGGTCCGGCAGCGTGTCCATGGAGACGTTCGCTGGCGGCGTCAAGGTGAAGGCCGACGAGTTCGCCAGGGCCCTGGCCAGCGTGGCCGTGGTGGACTTGTTCGTTTTCCTTGGCCTCTCGGACCAGAAAAAGATCGACGAGCTCTTCCGGCTGTTCCCGCCTGAGGGCGACGTAAAAAGCGTGGCCGAGAAGATCGAACAGCAAACCAAGAAGCTCAACGCCCTGGAGCGCCAGGAACAGGACGCCACCCGAGCCGTGGCCACGATCCAGGCCCAGCGGGCCAAGATCGAACTGCCGGCCGGGACCCTGGCCGAGAAGACCGCCGAGATTGAGCAGGCCGAAGCCGAATTGCGGCAGGCCCGGGCCGACCTGGAAGCCGAGCGGATTGCTGCCGCCCGTGCGGATGAGCAGGCCCAGGCCGAAGCGCTGCAGGCCGAACAGCCGGCACCGGTGGCCCCGGCCGACAGCCCCGAACCCGGCCAGGAAGAAGAGCCCTGGGAGGCCCCTGTGGGCTATGGCGCGCCGCCGGCCGCCGTTCGCACCAGCCTCGCCCCTGCTCAGCCCCGGTCACTGCCCCAGGTGCAGCCGCAAGCCCTGGCCCCGGCACCGACCCGAACTGGGCCGGACGTGACCGCCATCCTTGAACGCATCCTTGCCACCATGGAGCGGGCCGGCTGCAGCATGTGCGCCGCGCGCATGGTCATCAAATCCGAACTCAAAAAGGCCGGCCAGAGCCAGCCCCGGGAGGCGGCATGAACGCCGACCCCAGCATCTTGGAAAACCAAGTCGCCGGCCTGGAACAACGGCTGCGCAATCTGCGCGGCGAACTGGCCTTGTTCCAGAAAGCCAAGGGCCTGGACGAGGCCGCCGAATCCGAGCGCGCCAACGCCGATGCGGCGCGTAAGGCCCAGGGCGAAGTTAAAGCAGCGCTTGAAGGCCTGAAGAGCCAGAAGGCCAAGGCCGTCGACAAGACTTGCACCGAACTGGCCGAGGCCATGGGACACATCCTGCCTGAGGGCGCGGCGGTCATGCGCATTGAGGACGATGGGAGCGTGCTCCTGGGGCAGCTGATGCCGGACGGCCGGGTTGTGCCCCATGCTGGCCTGAGCGGCGGGCAGCGGGTCCTTTTCGACGCGGCTTTGGCCCACGCGCTCCTTGGTAAAACCCCGCACCGGTCGTTGATCCTGGAGGCGGCCGAACTGGACTCGGGCCGACTGGCCCAGGCCTTGGAACACATGGCTGCCAGCAACCCGGGGACGCAGATCATCATCAACAGTTGCCACGCGCCGGCCGAAGTCCCGGCCGGATGGAGCGTGGTGGAGATGGGAGCCGACCATGGAGACGCCTAACCCCTCCTGCGCCGCGCGCGCCGCGCTTGACCCGGACCAGCTTGCCGCCGTCACCTCCGATGCCCGCCGCGCCCTGGTCCTGGCCGGGGCCGGCAGCGGCAAGACCCGCGTGCTGACCGAGCGTATTGCCTACCTCATCGAGGAGTGCAAAGCCGCGCCGTCCGAGGTCGTGGCGGTCACCTTTACCCGCAAAGCCGCTGCCGAGATGCGGGAACGGCTGGTGAAACGGATCGGGAACAAGGCCTACGGCGTGACCATGGGCACCATGCACGCCCTGGCCCTGGTGCAGCTTCGCCGGTTCGGCGAGATGATCGGCCTGCGGCCGGACAACATCACGGTCTACAGCGAATGGGAGGAGAGTGTCTTGCTGCGGCAGGTGGCCCAGGAAATGGGCGTCCTCAAGGGCACTGCCTGGAAGGTCCCGAAGAAGGAGATCGACGCGGCTTTCGGCTCCTTCTACGCCACCGGCATTGAGCCGTGCGAGTTCGACAAGCCCTTTGACCTCTTCCGCGCTTTCATGACCCGGTGCAGGGAAAACAACGCCCTGACCTACGGCGGGCTGCTCACCGGCTTCATGCTGCTCCTGCCGAAGGTCATGGGTTACCTGGGATGGCGGCACGTGCTGGTGGACGAGGTGCAGGACCTTGACCGGCTGCAATGGGGGCTGATCGAGGCCATGGCCGCCGGGCTGCCGGCCACGCTGTTCGCAGTCGGGGACGTGGACCAGTCCATCTACGCTTGGCGCGGGGCCGCCCCGGAATACCTGGTTGAAAACGCCGACACGTTCAAGGTGCTGCGGCTGGAGCTAAATTACCGATCCGGCCGGGGCATCGTCGAGGCGGCAAACCGGCTGATCGGCCACAACATGGCCCGGCTGCCGAAGACCATGAAGGCCTGCCGGGAGGATTTCACCCTGTTGGGCCGAGCTCCCGATATGGACAGCTCCCGCGTTGCCCAATGGGTGAAGGCGACGACCACGCAAGGCCAAAAGCCCGGCGACATCGCCGTCCTCGCCCGAAAGCACATCCTCCTGCAGCGCGTGGCCGAAGAGCTCGACGCCCGTGGCGTGCCGTACCTCTACGTAGGCCAGAAGGCCGCCCTGACGAACACCGAGGAGTTCCGGCGGTTCCATGCCTTCCTCAAGCTCCTGGTGAACCCGTTCGACAACTTCGCGTTTCTGCTCATCCGGGAAGCCCTGGGCGTCTCGGATGACGAATATGCCGTGCTCCGGGCCCGGGCCATCCGCGAGGATCAAAGCCACCTCCAGGCGTGGCTGGACTCGAACCAGAGGCAGGCCATCAAGGAGGTCGGGGGCGCGAACTTCTATCGATATTGGGCCGAAGATGACTTTGTCGAAGACGCTTGCCGAGAGGTGTTTTTCAGGCTGCACCCTGAGGCCGATGTCGAGGACGCCACTGGCCCGGTGTTCGATTTCATCGACGCCTACTGCCAGGGCCGCCCCCCGCATGAGCGCACCGTTTCCGCCTACCTCGAATGGCTCTCCACCTTCGACATCCAGGACGAGATCCCCGAAGCCGACCCCGACGGCCCCGGCGTTGTCACTCTGGCTACCATCCACGGCTCCAAGGGCCTGGAATGGCCCTACGTGATCCTGGCCGGCTGCAACGAGGGCATCCTGCCCAGCGAACGCGCCGTGAAATCCGGCGACCTGGAGGAGGAACGCCGGCTGGCCTATGTGGCCATCACCCGGGCCCGGGACTGCCTGACCCTGGCAGTGCGGCCGGAGCGCAGCGAGAAGCCCGGCCGGGATGGGCAGATGCAAGTCTACGTGTCCCCGGTGAGCCGGTTCGTGGCCGAGGCCATGGGAGGTGGGGAGTAATGTCCTTGAGCCTTCATGAATATGAAGTCTTTGAACGATCCAGCGCTCTTTTCAAGCTGCTGGTCACCGAGGGTTACCCCTTGGAGATAATCGACGGCCTGCACGACATCGCGGAAGCCCTGATCGAAACCAAGGGGTTTGAGCCTCTGTTTCGGGAATGCGTCGCCCGGGTCAAGGAGCATGCCGAGGCCAGCCGCAACGGCTACAACCTGCCGGCGGTGGCAGCATGAACGACCCCCTGCGCCGCCTCACCCCCGCCGAAATGCGCCAAGTCAACGACGCCTTCGCCGACCTCAAGCAAATCATCACTGCCGCCAAACGGCTGCACGCCGCCAAGCGCAAGGAGGCCCCATGCACGAGCACGAGCAAAAGCGCACCGTCCAAGTCGCCCGCGCGCGTTGCCGCGTGAAGGCCCTGGAGCAACAGGCCGCGCCCTGGCCGCATCGGGAACGGGCGCGGAAGCAGTTGCGGAAAATCGAAGGGAAAACCACCAGACCGGTGAAGGAATAGGGAGAATCCATGGAAGCCAGAACCGATAGCCAGACCAGAACCCCGACCACGCCCCCACCGAACCAGCCTCCCCGGGCTGCCAGGACCCGCAAACCGGCGGATGGCCCGGCGGTCGCAGCCGGTCAGACCCAGACCGAAGAGGCCGCGGCCTCCGAAGTGGGCCAGGCCGAAACCGCGCTCCTGGACCTGTCCCTTGCCACCTTCGCCGCCGGCGTCCACGCCGAGATCCCCTACGAGTCCGACGTGGCCCTGGCTCACTGGCGCGAGGGCGTCATGGACCGCGCCGAACGCGCCCGGGACCGGGATGCGCTGCAGGCCCAAATCGACGACCTCACCGCTGAGGTCACGGCCTACGCTGACGAGATGGGCGAACTGCTGGACGAGCTCAAGCGGGCCAATTTGCCGGCTGACTTGAGCTGCACGGCCAAGAACATCCTGGCGCTCATCGAGATCGACAAGGGCCAGACCGTTCGCGCCATCGCCGAAGCGCTCCAGACCGTGGCCTACGATATGCGGTCCCGGTACATGGCCAAGTACAAGGGCAAGGTCAAAGTCACCCTGAACTGCTCTCCCGACCCTCACGAGGATGATGCGATGATGGTCTTGGGCGAAGTCTCGCCCGAGACACCGGCCCAGGCGACGGGCGGGAAGCTCACCCTGGCCACGGACGGCTCTATCGTCACCCGGCGGGAGTCGGCTGAGGCTGTGCAGCTCAAGATGGTCGAGACCGAGCCCGATCCGCTGGTGGAGATGTACGGCGAGGCCGAGGGGTCCGCGATGCGGAACCTGATGACCGCCAAGGGCGTCAACGAGATCACCCTGGGGACCGGCGCGAACAAGGTCAAGATCAAGTTCGTCGGCGGCCGGGCGAAGAAGGCGGCGTAGGGCATGAGCTACCAACGACACCCCTGTGACGATGTGGAGCGGGCGCTGGTCAGCCTGCGCGATGCGCTGTGCCAGTGGGAACGCAGCACCGGCAGAAAGAACGTCTTCATCCTGCGCGAGGAAGGCTTTTGCGCCAGGGTCATGGACGGTTGCCCCGTACCCGAGGGCGTGTCAGACGCCATGCTCCTGCAATACATCCCCTAGCCCCGCCCCTGACCGGCCCTGTCCCGGGAAGGGCCGGGATTGAGGCGAGGAACACGCAACAGCCGGCCCATGGTCGGCTTTTTATTTGGAGTGCCCCATGAAAGACCCCACCAAGAAGCCGGCCAAGCGCAAAGACTTCGCCCGCATCAACTCTGTCAAAATGGGCGGCGGTCCCCACGGCGGCCGGACCAGGGCGCACACATGCCGGGGATGCGGGACGGTGCATCGGTTCAAGGAATGCCCGTACTGCGGGAGGAAGTGAGGATGGCCGACATCAAGCGTTGCGACATCAAAAGCTGCGGCTGCGTGGAAGGCGTGTCCATGCTCTTCCTTTACGCGGGGCGCGAAATGGACGCCGCCGGGGCCAAGGACGACAAGGGCGTGTTCCTCGACATCTGCCCGGGATGCTCGGCCCGGCTGCTGCGTGAACTGATCAAGGATTTCGAGACGTCGAAGCGGGCGGCAGAGATCGTGAAGGGGTGGATGCAGCCATGACCTACCCGCCCACGCCCCCGTCGCCCAAGGCCCTACGCCAGGAGCGCGCCCACATCATCGGCACATGGCAAATCAAGCTCACGGTCGTCGAGGTTGCCTTGATGCAGATTGAGCACGTCTACCGAAGCAGAAAGAGCGTGTCCGCCCACCTCGCCAAAATACGACGATGGCTTGATGAGTGCTGGCGTTCGGTTGGCCAGGGGGCCGGCAAGCCGCTCTCGGCTGAGGTACAGCGCCGGGCGGATCGGGAAAGCGCCATGGTGGACGCGGCCCGCCGGGCGGTTGTCGGTGATTGCACCACACCCGGGCAATGGGCAGCCTGGCTCCTGTGCATTGACGCCTTGATCCAGGACGTGGAGACCAGCATCATCCAGGGCCGTCCGCGCTGCTGGAGCTACTTGGGCCAGACCTGGGGCACGCTGACGCGGCAATTCCTGGCCCGGGCCGGCGACGAGAGCGCGGAGGCGGCGGGGATGGAGATTTATCTGCGGCTTGACGAACAAACGAGGTGGGCAAATGGCTGACAAGACCGGCATCGCCTGGGCGGATGCCACGATCAATCCCTGTGCAGGCTGCTCGCCGGTTTCGCCGGCCTGCGACCATTGTTACGCTGCGCGGATGGCACACCGACTGGCTGCAAACATCAAAATCCCTCCGTACTTCGCGGGGCTGACCGATGACGCTGGGAAATGGACAGGAAAGGTCAACCTGCATCCGCATCTGATGAAGCAGGTGCTCCGTTGGCAGAAGCCGCGCAAAATCTTTGTGGGGAGCATGACCGATCTTTTTCATGAGGCCGTACCTGACGAATTCTTGGACCAAGTCTTTGCTTACATGGCCCTGGCTCCGCAACATACATTCCTGTTGCTGACCAAGCGCCCGGCGAGGATGAAAGAATATGTGCTCGGCCTGCAAAACGACCCGGAACAGGCGTGGAGATTTGAGCAGCAAATGCAGACCGCGCCCAATCCCTTGCACCGCATTGCCTTGGGATTCCGGCGCGGGAAGCCGCTCCCCAACGTCTGGCTCGGCGTCACGGCCGAGAACCAAGCCCTGGCCGACGCCCGCATTCCGATCCTGCTGGAGACGCCGGCGGCGGCGCGTTTCGTGAGCGTGGAGCCAATGCTGGGAAAAATGGACTTGACGACCATCGCCAACCCGGAAGCCTATGACGTCGAGGTTGGCTTGCTGGACTCCCTGCGGGGCATGACATGCGATGATGCCCCGACACATCCGGCTCTCGACTGGGTAATCGCCGGCGGCGAAACAGGCCCCGGCGCGCGCCCCATGCACCCCGACTGGCTCCGCTCCCTGCGCGACCAATGCGCGGCGGCCTCCGTGCCATTCTTTTTTAAGCAGTGGGGCGAGTATGCGCCGTGCCCGGCTGGAAAATGCACTGAGGTCGATCCTGCGTGCAAATCCCTGAACGAGGATTTTGGGTCGGCCGTGTGCCGCGTCGGCAAGCATGCCGCCGGCCGGCTGCTCGACGGCCAGGAATGGAACGAGTTCCCGGAGGTGCGGCCATGACCGCCGCCCGCGACGTTGAAGTCCAAAACCTCCTCGACTTCCTGGACTGCCCCATGCGCCACTTCCCGTCAAACCACGTCCCCGAGGCCGAAATCCGCTGTCCCTACGACTCCTGCCTGTCCGGCGGCGGGGTGGCAGGGGCCGGCGTCTGCGGCGATGGCGACCCCAGGCAAGCCGGCTGCGCCGGCTATCGCAAAACGTGCCCGGACTGTGGCGGCGATGGCGGATGGGATGGGGAGCGGGCCACGTGCGAAACGTGCGGCGGCATGGGGTGGACACGATGACCATCATGCCCGTCATCACCGTCCGCCAACCCTGGCCCTGGGCGATGTTCGATTTGGCGAAGGACGTCGAAAACCGCACGTGGCCGACGAAGCACCGTGGGCCGATCCTGATACATGCAAGTCAGTGGTCGCGGCGGGGGCAGATAGAAAAAGACCTATTCCACGCCCTCAGCGTCGCCTCCCTGGCTGCGATCAAGGCCCTCAAGGTCCGCGCCGGGTTCTGGGTAGACGACCTCAAGCCGCAAAGCGGCGGCATCGTCGGCATCGTGACCATCGAGGACTGCGTTCAAAACTACCCGTCGCCATGGGCCATGCCCGACCACTGGCATTGGGTCCTGGCCGACGCCCGGCCGCTGCCGTTTTTCGCCTGCAAGGGGAGGCTGGGGATTTGGCGGGTGGATTATCCGCACAGCTTGGCGGCATGAACTGTCAAGGTTCGGCAAGAAGGAGCAAGACGTGACCGAACAAGAAATTCTCAACGACGATGACCGGCTGTTGCGCGGCGCTGAAGTGCGCCTCATGCTGGGCAATATGCCGGAATCAACCTTCTACCGACATATCGCAAATGGGGTCATCCCCAAGGCCAGCTATTTAGGGTGTACGCCTGTTTGGCGCTTGGGGGACATCCGGGAAGTAGTCAAGAGCTTACCCGGCAAGCCTGTGCCGACGATTCCCGCAGCTGGTCAAGGTAATCAGCCCACGCCTGCATAAGCTGCCTTCGCTCGTCCATGTACTGCGCTCGATTGTAAATCGCCCTGATTTTGTCCGCCCCCTTGTGGGCAAGTTGGGCTTCAATCACATCGCTTCTGTGCCCAATCTCATTAAGCAGCGACGACGCCATGGCCCGGAATCCATGCGCTGTCATCTGCTCCTTTCCATACCCCATGATGCGGATAGCCGTGTTGATTGCATTTTCCGAGAGGGGCTTGTCCACCCCGCGAGGTCCAGGGAAGAGATACTTCCCTGCTCCGGTGAGTGGATGAAGCCCCCTCAGGGCTTCGAGGGCCTGCCTGGAAAGCGGCACCCGGTGCTCAACACGAACCTTCATCTTGGCGGCCGGTATCGTCCACTCCTGCCTGTCAAAATCAATCTCCTGCCATTCAGCCTTCCGAATCTCGCCAGGCCTGCAAAACGTCAGAGCCGAGAACTTGAGCGCGGCCCGGACAACGCCTGACCCCTTGTAGTCGTCGATGGCCAGCATGAGCACGCCAACGTCTTGAGGCTTCGTCAGGGCCGCGAATTGGCCCTTCTGGTGGGGCACCAGCGCACCCCGCAAATCGCGGCAAGGGTCCGAAGAGACCGCGCCGATGGCGACGCCATACCGAAAGACAAGGGAGCAAATCCCCAACACCCGCTTTGCCACCTCGAAAGCCCGGCGTTCCTCGATGCGGCGGAGCAGGGCGAGAATGTCTTGGGGGCCGAGGACGTCGATTGGCGTGTCCCCTACGAACGGGTAGACGTTTGCGGTCAAGCGCTCTTCGACGGTCTTTGCGTGGTTTTCTGCCCACACGTTCCGCTGATTCTTGACCCATTCGTCGGCCACGGCCTTGAACGTCCTGCCACCGCTTCCCGTTGCGGGCTTGGCCTGCTTCTTCTCCGCAGCCGGATCGAGCCCTTCCTTGAGAGCTTTGCGGCAGGCGTCGCGCATCTCGCGAGCTGTCCGGATAGAAACCTCTGGCCAGGCCCCGAATGTCATCCGCTTTTCTTTCCCGTCGAACCGGTACTTCCACCGCCAGTGCTTGCCCCCGGCAGCGCTGAGTTCCAAGTAGAGGCCCTGGCTGTCATGGAATCGCTCTATCTTGCCGGATGGCTTGATAGATTTGATCTTTACCTCGGTGAGTTGGGGCAAAATTCACCTCGAAATGCCGTCCGGCTGTGTTTTGCCCCAGCTTTTGCCCCCGGATTGTCTGGGCTGTCAATAGAACCGATGGGAGGCTATGGGAGTCCAAAAGATGAAAAAGACAAGCCCCACAAGGCTTTTGGGAGCCTGTGGGGCTTGGTGAGAATCTGTATTGGCGGAGAGGGTGGGATTCGAACCCACGTGCAGGCTATTAACCCGCAACCCGATTTCGAGTCGGGCCCGTTACGACCACTTCGGTACCTCTCCGCACAGAGAGCTGGAAGGGAGTCGGCAAATTATCCTCGGCACGGCCGCTTGGCAAGCGTTTTTTCACACCGGCCGCGAATAGGCGTCAACCCGCTGCGCCGCGTCGCTTTTCCCGGAAAAAATTCCGCAACAGCCCGCCGCATTCCCCGGCCATGATCCCGGACACCACGTCGAAACGATGGTTGAAAAAGGGTAGGTCCGGGCCGGGCAGCCGGGAGTCGACGACCCCGGTGCGCGGGTCGGTCGCGCCGTAGACGAGCAGGCCCACCCGGGCGTGGATCATGGCCCCCAGGCACATGAGGCACGGCTCCAGGGTCACGACCAGGATCGTGCCCGACAACCGGTAGTTGCCGACCGTGGCCGCCGCCTGGCGCAAGACCCGCATCTCGGCGTGGGCCGTGGGATCCGTGGTGGTGATCGGCGCATTGCCGGCCCGGGCCAGCAATGCGCCATCGGCGGACAGCAAAACCGCGCCTACCGGCGTCTCGCCAAGGGTCGCCGCCGCCCGGGCCTCGTCCAGGGCCAGGGCCATCACCGCCTCGAAATCCGGCCAGCCCGGGGGCGGGGCGGGCAGTTCGCCCAAGGCGGCGTCGAAGCGTTTGGCGGGGAGCAGGGCCATGGCGTCTTCCGGCTGGCGCGCTTGACTGGGGAAGCGCGGCGGTTGAGGTTGTTGTCGAGGCGGCTCGTTGGCCAGAGGCACAGGGAGCGCGGCTTTTCTGGCCGTCAGGCGTTTCCGGCAAAACAGCCCGGCAACGACTTTCCGGGCTGGACTCTGCCCGAGACTGCGGCGTCAGGCGACGGCATCGGCAGGGCGACGGACGTTCTCGAACCGGCAGCGGCAAAAACGGCCCGGCAGGGAAAGTTCCCGGCCGGGCCGTCGGCTGGCGGAAAAGTCCGATCAGGCCCCGGCGCGCAGGAAGGCCACGGCGTTTTCGAAAAGGGCCGTGCCCAGGGTCGGGCGCGCCCCCCGGGTGTAGTCGGGGTGGTTGGTCGGATGGTTGAAGGCCTCGGGATGGGGCATGAGCCCGAGGATGCGGCCCGTGGGGTCGGTCAGGCCGGCGATGGCCTGGGGCGAACCGTTGGGGTTGGCCGGATAGTCCATGGTGACCGCGCCCGTGGCCGGGTCGGCGTACTGCAGGGCCACCGCGCCGCTGGCCATGAGCTCGTCGAGCACGGCCGGCTCCATGGGCACGAGCTTGCCCTCGCCGTGGCGCACGGGCAGATCAATGACCGAGAGGCCCTTGGTGAACACGCACGGGCTTTGCGGGTTGGCCCGCAGCGTCACCCAGCGGTCCTCGAAGCGGGCCGAGTCGTTGTTGGCCAAGCTCACCTGGCGGGCGAAGTAGGCCCCGCCAAGGGCCGGCAGCAATCCGAGCTTGACGAGCAGCTGAAAGCCGTTGCAGATGCCAAGGACAAGGCCCCCGGCGTCAAAAAAGGCGCGCAACTGGTCGAGCAGCGCCTCTCCCGCGTCGGTCTGGGCATGTTTCCAGCGCACGGCCGCGGCCTGGGCCGCGCCGAGATCGTCGCCGTCGAGAAACCCGCCGGGAAAAATCAAGAAGTTGTAGGCGTCGATCCGTGTCCGGCCGGCCACGATGTCGGAAAAGAACACGATGTCGGTGACATCGGACCCGGCCATGCGGGCGGCATGGGCCGATTCGACCTCGCAGTTGGAGCCGAAACCGGTGATCACGAGGGTGCGCACCTGGGGCATACGGGGAAATCCTCCCAAGGGTTCCTTGAAAAATTGCTTCCGAAAGCTTACTTTGCGCGGCTGAACATACGGGGCCGCAACGGCCGCGTCAACCGCGCCCGGGCCAAAGGCCCGCCGGTGGGCGCATTCCGCCGGGGTCGCCGGGACGGACCCGTGAAACAAGGACGGCATGCCATGAAGACCAAGTTTATTTTCGTTACGGGAGGGGTGCTGTCCTCCCTGGGCAAAGGACTCGCCGCCGCCTCCATCGGCGCGCTGCTCCAGGCCCGGGGACTCAAGGTCACCATCCAGAAGCTCGATCCCTACATCAACGTCGATCCCGGCACCATGAACCCGTTCCAGCACGGCGAAGTGTACGTCACCGACGACGGGGCCGAAACCGACCTCGACCTCGGGCACTACGAGCGCTACCTCGGCGTGCCCATGAGCCAGAACAACAACTTCACCTCCGGGCGCATCTATTTCAGCGTCATCCAGAAAGAGCGCCGGGGCGACTACCTGGGCGGCACGGTCCAGGTGATCCCCCACATCACCGACGAGATCAAGCGCTCCATCCTGGGCGTCGCCACCGACGAGGACGTGGCCATCATCGAGATCGGCGGCACGGTGGGCGACATCGAGGGCCAGCCCTTCCTGGAGGCCATCCGCCAGCTGCGCATGGAACTTGGCAAGGAAAACGCCCTCTACATCCACCTGACGCTCGTGCCCTACCTGCGCACGGCCGGCGAGGTCAAAACCAAGCCCACCCAGCACAGCGTCAAGGAACTGCGCTCCATCGGCATCCAGCCCGACATCATCATCTGCCGCAGCGAAGTGGATCTGCCCCGGGACATCAAGCAGAAGATCGCGCTTTTCTGCGACGTCGACGCCGACGCCGTGTTCACGGCCGTGGACGTCAAGAGCATCTACGAGCTGCCGCTGCGCCTCTACGGCGAGGGCGTGGACCAGAAGATCGCCATCCTGCTGCGCCTGCCGGCCAAGAACGCCGAGCTCGAACCCTGGCGCGACCTCATGTACCGCCTGGAGAACCCGGTCGGCACGGTGTCCATCGCCATCGTCGGCAAGTACGTGGACCTCAAGGAAGCCTACAAGAGCCTGCACGAATCCCTGGTCCACGGCGGCGTCCACGCCGGGGTTTCGGTCAACTTCGTCTATGTCAACTCCGAGGAGCTGACCCGGGACAACGTGGCCGCCAAGCTCTCGGGCATCGACGGCATCCTCGTTCCCGGCGGCTTCGGCTCGCGCGGGGTGGAAGGCAAGATCGCCTCCATCGAATACGCCCGCACCAAGAAGATTCCCTTCTTCGGCATTTGCCTGGGCATGCAGTGCGCGGTCATCGAATACGCCCGCAACGTGCTGGGCTTAGATGGGGCCAACTCCGAAGAGTTCGACCTGACCACCCAGCATCCGGTCATCTACCTCATGCGCGAGTGGTACGACTTCCGCACCCAGACCATCGAGCACCGCGACCCGACCAGCGACAAGGGCGGCACCATGCGCCTGGGGGCCTATCCCTGCGTGGTCGCGCCGGGCACCAAGGCGGCCGCCGCCTACGGCGCGTCGGAAATATCCGAGCGCCATCGCCATCGTTACGAGTTCAACAAGGCCTACGCCGGCAACTTCGAGGAAGCCGGTCTGGTCCTAAGCGGCCTGTCCCCGGACGGCGAACTGGTCGAGATGGTGGAGCTGCCCGACCATCCCTGGTTCCTGGGCTGCCAGTTCCACCCCGAATTCAAGAGCAGCCCCATGCGTCCGCATCCGCTGTTCCGCGAGTTCGTGGCCGCGGCCAAGCGGCACAAGGGCTAGACGGCCCACGCGCAAAAGATCGCACGGTCCGGGGAAGCCGCCTTCCCCGGACTTTTTTTGGGGCCAAGGGGCGGCATGGCTTGGCAAGGCGCTAAAAACGTTTATCTTCTGGTCATGGCGCGGTTTTTAGGCTAGATTGCGCCTGTCGGCGATCAGGGGCGGGGCGTGGTGTTCACGCCGCGTCGCCGTCGCATCGCAAAGGGAGTCCGTTATGCCCCAAGACGCCAAGGTGGCCATTGCGCGCGCCCGGGACGTGGAGCTGCTGGTGCTCGACGTCGACGGCGTCATGACCGACGGCGGCATTTACGTCGACGCCCGGGGCGAGGTGACCAAGCGCTTCCATGTCCACGACGGGCTGGGCATCAAGGCGGCCCAGGCGGCGGGACTGGCCGTGGCGGTCATAAGCGGCCTGGACAGCCCGGCCGTGGCCGCCCGGATGCGGGAACTGGGCATCGAGGAATACCACCCCGGCCACTACCGCAAGGTGGGCGTGCTGGAAGGCATCCTGGCCCGGGCCGGTCTGGCCCCGCATCAGGCCGCCTTTCTCGGCGACGACTGGGTGGACGCCGGCCCCATGGAACTGGTCGGGCTGCCCATGGCCGTGGCCGACGCCCAGCCGGAGATCCTCGATCTGGCCTTGTGGGTGTCGCGGCGCGGGGGAGGGCAGGGCGCGGTGCGCGAGGCCGTGCGCTACATTCTGGCCGCCAAGGGGCGTCTGGAGGCGGCCTACCAGTGGTTCCTCGGCTAAAGGCCGATTGTGCCGATTGCCACAAGGCCTCAATTGTGGCATGGTTTTTGTTGGGCGGGGTGTTCCTTGGCCGGGCAAGGCCCGGAGACGATCCCGGTAACGTCAACGACTATCGAGCACGGCGGTAAGCATGGCCCTGGAACTGCGGCAGCAACTCAAGCTTTCCCAACAGCTGGTGATGACCCCCCAGCTGCAGCAAGCCATCAAGCTGCTGCAGCTGTCGCGGCTGGAGCTGCTTGAAAGCGTGCAGCAGGAGCTCCTGGAGAACCCGCTTCTGGAGGAATCCGTCGAGGAGGATCGCCAGCCCGAACGCGTCATGGTCGAGGACAACAACGGCCCCACAGGAGCCGATGCGGCCATTGAGAAGGAGCTGCTCAAGAACGCCGAGTGGGATGACTACCTCGGCGATTTCGCCAGCACGAGCAAGCAGTCCTTGTCCCGCGACCTGGAAGTTCCCGAGGAAGGCATGGCCTTCGACGCCCGCCTGGCCTCCAAGCCGTCCCTCGACGGCCATCTCGGCTGGCAGATGCACCTGTCCAATTTCACGGCCAAGGAAGTCGAGATCGGCGAGACCATCGTCGGCAGCCTCAATTCCTCGGGCTATCTGCGGGCCACGGTCGAGGAAATCGCCGGCATGGCCAACGCCGATCCGGCCCAGGTCGAAACGGTGCTCCACCGCGTCCAGCGCTTCGATCCCGTGGGTGTGGCCGCCCGCACCCCCAGTGAATGCCTGCTCATTCAGATCGAGGTCTACGGCTACGACGATCCCATCCTCATCGAACTGGTGCGCGAGCACCTTGAGGACCTCGAAAAGAAGCGCTACAAGCCCCTGGCCAAAAAATTTCACCTGACCATGGAAAAGCTCAAGGAATACCTGGAGCTGATCCAGACCCTCGATCCCATGCCCGGGGCCAGCTACGGTTCGGGCGACCCGATCTATGTCAGCCCCGACGCCTTCGTCTACAAGTACGGCGAGGACTTCGTCATCCTGCTCAACGAGGAGGGGATGCCGCGCCTGGGACTCAACATGTCCTACACCGACGGCAGCCTGCCGCGAAACGACAAGGACAAGGACTACCTCCAGGACAAGATGCGCTCGGCCATGTGGCTCATGAAGAGCCTGTACCAACGCCAGCGCACGCTTTATAAGGTCCTGGAGAGCATCGTGAAGTTTCAGCGCGGCTTTTTCGAGGAAGGGGTGACCCGGCTGCGGCCGCTGATCCTCAAGGACGTGGCCGACGACATCAGCATGCACGAATCCACCGTCAGCCGCATCACGTCCAACAAGTACGTGGCCACGCCCCACGGCATCTTCGAGCTCAAGTTCTTTTTCAACAGCGCCTTGGAGCTCGACGACGGCGGCACGGTGGGTTCCGAGTCGGTCAAGGCCATGATCAAGCGGATTATTTCCGGCGAGAACGCCAAGAAGCCCATCAGCGACGAGGCCATCGCCGACATGCTCAAAGACGAGCTGCAAATCAACATCGCCCGGCGAACCGTGGCCAAGTACCGCACGGCCATGGGAATCGAGTCGTCTTCGAAGCGCAAGGCGGTTTTCTGATGCTTCGGGCCGGGTTTCCGGCCCCTCACCACGCCAGCCTGGAGGATTCTATGAACATTACCTTTAATTTCAAGAATTTCGAGCCGTCCGATCATTTGCGCGATTACGCCAAGAAGCGCTTTGAAAAGCTTGGCAAGTACACTTCGTCCACCGACGCCTCGGAAGTCCAGGTCAACCTGGCCGTGGAAAAGACCCGGCAGATGGCCGACGTCATCTTCCTGGCCGATAATATGCACATCTCGGCCCACGAAACCTCCGAGGACATGTATTCCACCATCGACCTGATCCTCGACAAGATCGAGGCCCAGGCCAAGAAGTTCCGCGAGAAGCAAAAGGACCGCCGTCGCCAGACCGTGGATCAGGTCCGCATGGACGTCATCAGCATCAGCGAGGACGCCGCCGGCGGCCGTGTGCCCACCATCATGGAAACCGACGAGTACCAGCCCAAGCCCATGGCCGTGGAAGAAGCCGCCATGCAGCTGGAGGCCCTCAAGCACGAATTCCTGGTGTTCATCAACTCCGAAACCGAACGGCCCAACGTCATCTACCGCCTGCGCAACGGCGACTTCGGCCTCATCGATCCTGGAACGGGCGCTTAGATGCGGTTAGAGGACTATCTCCAGCCCGAGTTCGTCATCGGGAATCTTGCGTCGGAGTCGAAGTCCGAAGTGTTGGCCGAGCTCGTGGCCCCCATCAAGAAGCAGTGGCCCGATTTTGACGCCAAACGCGCCCATCAGGTGCTGCTTGACCGGGAAAACCTCGGCACCACGGGCATCGGCGACGGGGTGGCCATTCCCCACGGCAAGATGGAGAGCCTCGAACGCATCGTCATCGTCGTCGGGAGAAGCCTTGCGGGCGTCAGCTTCGATGCGCTGGACTTCAAGCCCTGCCGCATCTTCTTCCTGGTGCTCGCGCCCGAGCATGTCGCGGGCCTGCATTTGCGCATCCTGGCCCACATCTCGCGGCTTCTGTCCGATGAATCCTTCCGGCGGGCCTTTTTGGCCGCCGAAACCGACGAGGCCTTGCGGCAGGTGCTTGCCGCCGCCTAAGGCTCCCTGAAAAAACGTTTCCCGCGCGTTTGTCGTCACACAAACGCGCGGGAAATTTGTTAAGCCCTTGGGCCGGAAGGTAAGCGCCATGGAACATGCGGCCAGGGAACTCCCCGTCGTCATCTTGACCGGCCTGTCCGGGTCCGGAAAATCCACTGCCCTTCGCGTCTTCGAGGATCTGGGCTTTTTTTGCGTGGACGGGCTGCCGGTCAGCCTCGTGCCCAAGCTCATGAGCCTTTTCGACGACAAGAGCGGCCAGCGCTACAAGGGCCTGGCCCTGGGCATGGACGTGCGCCAGGCCGACCTCGACACCGACTGGGGCGCGACCCTGGCCGAGGTGCGGCGCAAACAGGATCTCACCCAGATCATCTTTTTCGAGGCCGACAACGGCGAGATCATCCGGCGCTACGCCACCACCCGCCGGCCCCATCCTCTCGAAAGCGCCGAATTGGGCCTGGAACAGGCCGCCCTGGCCGAACGCGAGCGGATGCGGCCGCTTCGCGACGCCGCCGACATGGTGGTGGACACCACCCATTTCACCATCCACGACCTGCGCCGCAAGCTCCAGGAGAAATGGGCCTCCATCCGGCCCACCGCCGGTACCCTCAAGGTCCACGTCATGAGCTTCGGCTTCAAGTACGGCCCGCCTTCCGAGGCCGACATGGTGTTTGACCTGCGCTTTTTGCCCAATCCCTATTTCGACAAGGAACTGCGCGAGCGCACGGGCAAGGAAGCGGCGGTGCGCGATTACGTCCTGGCCGAGGACCCGGGCCGGGAGTTTTTGCGCCGGCTGACCGAATTCCTGCTCTACCTGCTGCCGCTGTACGCCAAGGAAGGGCGCTACCGCCTGACCCTGGCCTTTGGCTGCACCGGCGGCCGCCACCGTTCGGTGGCCGTGGCCGAGTCGGTCTTTGACACGCTCTCCAAGGCTGGCTACAATATCTCCCTTGAACATCGGCACATTGAACGCGGCTAGACCGCACGACTTGAACGCAGCGGCAACGAGATCGGCCGGCGAGAGCGGCGGGGAGGTTTTTTCGCCCCAGGGGCTTTCTGGGTCGGCGAGGGCGTAGCCGTCAGGACCGGCCGCCGGGCGGGTCCGGTTGTGCCGTTTGAGGATCGTTATCGTGTGAGGGCTTGGGCTTCCGGGCGGCGCGACCGGGCCGGAAGCGGATGCAATGCCGACGGTTTCAGACCGTCAAGACGGGGGCGACATGCTCCGGGATGCCTGTCTATGAATGCCGAGTCCCGCAAGGACGCGCCCGTTGGCGTGGTGGTCGTCACCCATACCGACTACGGGTCGCGGCTTATTGCCGCCGCCGAGTTCATCCTCGGCCCCCAGCAGCACTGCCAGGCCGTCAGCGTCGACCTGACCAAGGCCGTGGACGAATCCCTGGCCGCGCTCAAGGCCGCCATCAAGGACACCGACCAGGGCGGCGGCGTACTGATCCTCACCGACATGTTCGGCGGCACGCCCACCAACATGAGCCTGTCGCTTTTGGGTTCGGGCCAGCTCGAAGTCCTCACCGGCGTCAATCTGCCCATGCTCATCAAGATCCTGGGTTCGCGCACCCGCCCCCTGCAAACCCTGGCCGTGGAGGCCAAGCAGGCCGGTTGCCAGGGCATCGTCGTGGCCGGCGAGGTGCTGCGCAAAAAGGTGGCCGAGGGGTAGCCATGGCCTTCGTGCGCATCGACAACCGCCTCGTCCACGGCCAGATCATCGAGACCTGGCTGCCGTTTACCCACGCCAGCCGGATCGTGGTGGTCAACGACGACCTGGCCGCCGATCATCTCCGCCAGGAGATCATGTCCCTGGCCATCCCCGACGGCGTGGCCATTGTGTTTCTGCCCGTGGCCGATCTGGCCGGCTATTTCAGCCATACCCCCCTGGACCTGCCCGAGGCGCTGATCCTCTTCGCCAGTTGCCGCGACGCCCAGGCCGCCTACGAACACGGGTTCGATTTCGCCAATTTGAACCTCGGCAATCTCCACTACGCTCCGGGCAAGAGGCAAGTCTGTCCCCATGTGGCCCTGTCCAAGGAGGACGAATCCTGCCTGGATTTTTTCCGGGACAAGGGCGTGCGCCTGGACTACCGTTGCGTGCCGGGCGATCCGGCCCAGCCCAGGGTTTGACCCGGCGGCCGACCTTAATGGTAACCTACGCGAGACCCATGCCATGACCCATCAGGCCGACATCGCGCTCCACGTCCTTGGCGTCGCTTTTTTTTTGTCCTGTGCTCCTCGTTCCGCTTTGCCGTAAACGCCGCCCTGCTGGAGCGCCCGCTGGTCATCGGCCTGGCCTGGGGCCTGTGCCAGGGCGATCTGCCCGCCGCCCTTAATCTCTGCATCTTCTACGAGCTTTTCTGGCTCGACGGCATCCCCGCCGGCACCCACATCCCGCCCAACGCCGCCGCCGCCGCCCTGGCCGGGTTGTCGCTCATGCACGTCTTTTCCCTGACCACTCCGGCCGAGGCCCTGTGCGTGGCCGCCGCCACCTCGATCCTGGCCCGGCTTTTCTCCGGTCTGGAAGGCGCCCAGCGGGTGGTGGAAAACATCGTCTTTTCCCGCTACGCCGCCGCCCGCCAACGCCAGCGCGCCCCGTTCGAGCCGGGCACGCTGATCCGCCGGGCCCTGGTCAACACCGTGGTCATCCAGGGGCTGGTCTTTGCCGTGGCCCTGGCCGGTCTCATTGCCCTGTTCGCGGTGGCCCTGCCCAAGGTCTGGCCGTATCTTGCGTCCTCCCGGGCGAGCTGGGGCCAGCTGTGGATTCTCGGCAGCCTGGGGGCGGTCTTGTCCCTGCGCTACCGTCCGGCCTACGCCGCCCTGGCCGGCGGCATGGGCCTGGCCGTGGCCTGGCGGTTTTTCTAGGCTTTTTTTTTCACATGGCCGGCCCTGGGGGCCGGGCGGACTTTCGGGAAAAAAGACGTCGCCCCGGCCCGGTTTGGGCTTGGCAAGGGACGACTATTGGGATATTATTCACAAGTTACTCACGCGGATGCCGACCCGTCAGGGTCTTGGACAAACCCCCAGGAGGAAAAAGACATGGCTGTTTACGTCGTTGGTCACAAAAATCCGGATACCGATTCCGTCGCCGCCGCTATCTCCGTTGCCGATCTGATGAACAAGTCCCAGAGCATGGGCGCCATCGCCGCCGCTCAGGGCCCGCTCAATCCCGAAAGCGCCTTTGTGCTCGAAAAGTTCGGCGTGGCTGCTCCGGAAATCGTCACCGACGCCACCGACAAGAAGATCATCCTGGTCGACCACTCCGATCTGGCCCAGAGCCTGGAGAACCTCTCCAAGGGCGAACTCATCGGCATCTACGACCACCACAAGCTGGGCGACGTCACCACCTCCAATCCCCTGGACATCCTGGTCAAGGCCGTCGGCTGCTCCTGCACCGTGGTCAAGATGATGTACGACTGCGCCAAGGTCGAGATCTCCAAGCCCATGGCCGGCATCATGATGTGCGCCATCCTGTCCGACACCGTCATGTTCAAGTCGCCGACCTGCACCCCGGCCGACAAGGAGGCCGTCGAGGCCCTGGCCAAGATCGCCGGCGTGTCCGACTACATGGCCCTGGGCGTCGAGATGTTCAAGGTCAAGTCCGCCGTGGGCGGCACCCCGGCCAAGGACCTCGTTTTCCGCGACTACAAGGACTTCGACATGGGCGGCAAGAAGATCGGCATCGGCCAGCTCGAAGTCGTCGACCTGTCCATCCTTGAGCCGGTCAAGGCCGACCTTTTGGCCGAGTGCAAGAAGGTCAAGGCCGAAGGCCGCCACAGCGTCTTCCTGCTGCTCACCGACATCATGAAGGAAGGTTCCGAGATGCTGATCGTCTCCGACGATCCCAGCTACGTGACCAAGGCCTTCGGCGTCGAAGTGAAAGGCGATTCCGTGTGGCTCGACGGCGTGCTGTCCCGCAAGAAGCAGGTCGTTCCGCCCTTCGAGAAGGCTTTCGCCTAGTTCTCGCGCGCGTAAACGCCAAAAAGGGAGCGGCTTCCGGGCCGCTCCCTTTTTTTGTGGCGTGTTTGGATGTTGAGGCGTTTTGGCGATCCGGTCGTGCACGAGTCGTGGCGGCCAGACGCGTGGCTTCGCTGGCCGCAAGGGTGACGCCCGGGCATGGCGCGCCAAGCCGGTGGGCGGCCCTCTGGCGAGCCCCGAACGGCATTGGCCTTCGGCGACGATTGGGCCGCGTGTCTAGTGTCGCGTCCGCGAAAAACGAATATGGTGTTTTGTTGTCAACAAGCTAAAACCATTTGTTTTTCTTAAAAACTACGATCGTATTTTTAAGGGACGCGACACTAGGCCCGCCCTAGGGCCTGGGCCAAGGCGGCGCAGGCGGCGTCGGCCAGGCCGACTTCGGGCAGGGACAGCACGCTGCCCGTGGTCGCCTGGCGGGCGGCCAGCCCGGGCAGGAAGGGGAAGGCGACCCGGATATCCGGCAGCGTTGGCGGCAGGGCGGCCAACGCGGCCAGCCCGGCCGGATCGGTCCCGGTGACCACCAGAACTTGCCGGGTCAGGCCCAACTGGCCGGCCATGGCCGAAACCCGTCCGGCCACGGCCAGCGACCGGGCCGAGGCTTCGCTGACCACGCACAAGGCGTCCACATCGGCCACCGTGCCCCGGCCCAGATGTTCCACCCCGGCTTCGCAGTCAATGAGCGTCCAGGCGTCCCGGGCGGTCAGGACATGGGCCAGCATGGCCTGGAGCAGATGGCCGGCGGCGCAGGCGCAACCCGCGCCGCCGCCGCTGACCCCGCCCATGACCAGCAGCCGCTTGTCCCCGGGGCGGGGGGCGTAAAACGGCCCGTGGCCGATCGGGACGGCGACGCGGATGGCCTCGGGCAGATCGTCCGCCCGGGGCGTCAGATTGAGATAGACGCCGTCGCCGATGCGCTCCCGCACGAGATCCTCGCGCTCGGCCAGGGAGGCGGGCAGGGCGGCCGGTTCCAGACCGCAGGCCGCGCCCAGCGACAGGGCCGTGTCGGCGTCAATGAGCGTCACGTCCTGGCCCGACCGGGCCAGCCAGTCGCCGAAAAGCGCGGCCAGGGCGGTCTTGCCGACGCCGCCCTTGCCGGCAAAGGCGATTTTTCTGACCGGCCGCCCGAGTTGGCCGTCCGAACTAGGCAGGCCCTGCGTCAAAGCGTTCCAGGAACCCGGGGACAACCGGGCTGCGGGCGGGGCGCTTACAGGATTGTCGTTCATAGCGTTAAGAAAAAACCGCGCCGTCGAAACGGTCGTTGAGTCCCAGGGCCAGGCGCTTGGCCGTGATGCGGCGGCTGATGGCCTCGGCCGCCTTGGCCGGGTCGGGCTCGACCACGAAGGTGGCGCCGAAGACGTCCTCCAAGCCTTCCAGGGCCAGGCCCGTGACCAGTTCGCTGCCCAGGATGTTGGGCGGCAGGCCCAGATGGGTCATAATACCGCTGGCCACGGCGTAAAGTCCGATGGCGGCAGCCTTTTCCGAATACCACTCCGGCGCGCTGGCGGCCACGGGCAGGTCGGCGATGTCCACGCCCAGGGCGTCGGCCAGCAGGCCGCACAAGGCCAGGATGCGGGAGTTGTCCACGCAGCTGCCGACATGCAGCACCGGCGGCAGGTCGAAACGGGAGCAGAATTCGGCCAGCCCGACTCCCGCCTGCTCCAGGCCTTCGGTGGTCATCAGCCCGGCCTTGCCCACGGCCACCGTGGCGCAGCCCGTGACCACCACCAGGATGTCCTGGCGGATGAGTTCCTTGGCCAGTCCGGTCAGCACCCCGTCATGGGGCAGCTTGGGGTTGTTGCAGCCGACGATGCCGACCACGCCGCGCACCAGGCCGATCTTGATCGCGGCCAAAAGCGGTTCAGCCGAACCGCCCAGGGCCTCGATGACGGCTTCATTGGAATAGCCGGTGCGCAGGCTCACCGGGATGGTCGGGATGTCCACCCGGCCGGCGTCGCGGCGGGTGAAGGCCTCGATGGCCAGCTCGACGGCCTCGCGGGCCTTGTCCCGGGCGTTTGCCAGGGTGAATTCCAGGTGCGTGCCACCCGGGAAGCGGGCTTTTTCCGAGGTGGAGACAAACCGGGTGTG
This sequence comes from Pseudomonadota bacterium, assembly GCA_023435825.1. Lineage (GTDB taxonomy): Bacteria > Desulfobacterota > Desulfovibrionia > Desulfovibrionales > Desulfovibrionaceae > Solidesulfovibrio. Next base: position 32,095 of record JAEZMB010000275.1, read on the forward strand.
GTAGCAGGAAGCGATCTGCACCAGGCTCGGCATGACGCACTGGTAGTCGGCCACGACCATCTCCACGGCTCCGGTGACCAGGGCCAGCTCGGTCATGAGGTGGTTGCCGGCCAGCGGCACGCCCTGGCGCATGAGCACCTCGTTGCCGGTGCAGCACAGTCCGGCCACGTTGACGCCGGCCGCGCCCACGGCTTTGGCCTTGGCGACCATTTCCGGGTCGCGGGCGGCGGCCAGGATCATTTCCGAGACCACCGGACTGTGGCCGTGGACCAGGATGTTGACGCTGTCGGCGCGAAGCACGCCGAGGTTGGCTTCGACCGTGGCCGGACGCGGCGTGCCGAAAAGGATGTCGGACAGCTCCGTGCCGATCATGGAGCCGCCCCAGCCGTCGGCCAGGGCCGTGCGGGCGGCGTGCAAGCAGATGGAGACCGGGTCGCAGTCCACGCCCATGTGGGTGCGGTGCAGCATTTCCACGCACTCGCGGTCGATGCCGCGCGGGGTGGAGCGGGTGGCGTCCCAGATGTCCCGGCGTTTTTTCGGGGCGCGGGAGAGCAGCGACAAGGCGTGGCGGCGCGTGCCGAAGTCCTCGAAAAAGTGCTCGGCCAGGGCCTTGGCCTGGCTGGCCGCGTCCAGGCCTTCGGTTGCGATGCCGACTTCGGCGCACAGCCGGGCCAGCTTGTCCGTGTCGCGCACGGCGTAGCCCGGAGCCGTGCCCTGGCCCACGGCTTCAAGGGCTTCCAGCAGATCGCGGCCGTGGTCGGAATGGGAGGCCGCTCCGGCAGCCACGAACCGGCCGAAATTGCGGGCCACGGTCAGGTCGCCGTCGGCCCCGCACACGCCAAGCTGGCGCTTGGGGCCCTTGGGGTTCACGCGGCATGGCCCCATGACGCACTTGTTGCAGGTCAGGCCCTGGTCGCAAAAGGTGCAGTGCGGCGTCTGTTCGGCCAACCGGTCCCAGACCGTGGCGATGCCTTCGTCCTTTGCCTTGGCCAGCATCCGGCGGGCGTCTTCCCACGGCGACAGTTCCTCGATGGTTCTCGTATCCTTGGCCATGCCATCCTCCCTTGGCGCGAGGCCGGGGGACCCCGGCGCGCGCGGACGTTTGGCCTTGGTTACGATGGGGAGGCGGGCGTGTCTGTCAGATTGCCGACAAATGCGCTCTGAAACTACTCGTGGACCAGGGCTTCCAGGCGGGCCAGGTCGGGGAGGCAGATGACGCCCCGGGCGCGCATCTCGATGACGCCGTCGCGTTCGAGGACATTTAAGAGGGACGACACGGTCTGGCGGGAGGAGCCGACAATGGTGGCCAACTGTTCGATGTTGAGCCCATGGGAGAAGCACAGGATGTGCTCGGCGTCGGCGCTGGCCCGTTCGGCTTCGTAGAGCAGCAGCTGGATGAGGCGTTTCCGCACGTCGAGAAAGGCCAGGCCGTCAATGACCGAGAAGGCGTGGGACAAGAGATCGCCAAGCACCTTGACCATGGAGGACGTCAGCGCCGGCATGTCGGCCAGGAAACGGCGCACGGCGGCCAGTTCGGCGACCAGGATGGTCAGGTCGTCCAGGGCTTCCACCGAGGCCCGGGTGTGGGTGGTGTAGACGTCGCCGACGTCCAGGATAGCCATGGTGAATTCCTTGTCCTTGTAGGACAGGTAGACCCTGGCCCGGCCCTTGGCCACGATGAACAGGGAATTGCGGGCTTCGCGCGGGGCGAACACCTGCCGGCCCTTGGGGAAGTGCCGGGGCACGAAGGCGGCCCGCACGGCGGCGAATTCGGGTTTGTCGAGGTCGCGCAGGAGATCGGAGTCGGTCAGGCGCATGGGCGGGATCAGTAGGTCACGTCGCCGGCGGTCACGACTTCCCGGGCGGCGTCCACGGCGTCGGCGTCAAAGGCCGTGCCCCGGTGTCGGGTCAGTTCCTCCAGGGCGACGGAAACGCCCAGCGCCGGCCGGTAGGGACGGTTGGAAGCCATGGCGTCCAGGACGTCGGCCACGGCCAGGATGCGGGCCGGCTGGCATAGCTCCTCGCCGCCGAGGCCTTTCGGGTAGCCCGAACCGTCCAGGCGCTCATGGTGGCACAGCACGATCTCGGCCACGGGCCAAGGGAAGTCGATGTCCTTTAAAATTTCATAGCCCGTGGTCGCGTGTTGTTTCATGAATTCCCATTCCAGGCCGATCAGCCGGCCCGGCTTGCACAGGTAGCGCACGGGAACGCTGATCTTGCCGATGTCGTGGAGCTGGCCGGCCACCTGGATGCAGTCCACGGCGTCGCGGTCAAGTCCCATGCGCCGGGCCATGGCCGTGGCCAGACGGGCCACCGAATCCTGGTGGCCGGCGGTGTAGGGGTCGCGGAAACGTACGGTGGTGGACAGGGATTTGACGGTCTGGTGGAAAAGGGCTTTGGTGCGTTTGAGGTTGTGGCGCAGGGCTTCCTGGGAGCGTCGCCGTTCGGTGACGTCCTCCATGGAGCCTTCGTAGAGCACCACCGCGCCGTCGCCGCCGCGCACGGCCCTGGCCTGGACGGACACCCAGATGCGCGTGCCGTCGCCGCGCCGCAGTTCGGTTTCCATGGCCCGGACCACGCCGGTTTCGCTCAGGGCGGCGTGGAGGAATTGCCGGTCTTCGGGGTGGGTGAAGAGGTTGGCCGCCGCGTCGCCAAGGGTGGTCAGGGCCTCGGGAGAGGCAAAACGCAACATGCGGGCCAGGGCGCCGTTGACCGTGACGAAGCGTCCGGCCGGCGTCATCTGGAAAAGGCCTTCCACGGCGTTTTCGAAAATGGTGCGGTATTTTTCCTCGGCCTCGGCCAGGGCCCAGCTCGTGCTTTTTTCCTCGGTGACGTCGCGCAGAAAGCCGACATAAAACACGTCGCCCGCAGGCGAAACAGTGCGCTTGGCCGATTCCTCGATCCAGACCACGAAGCCGTCGCCGCACATGGCCTGATAGCGCCGGCCGGCCACGACGCCGCCGGCGGCAAGCTCATCCAGCACGGATTTCCGGGCATTGGGGTCGAGGTAGAATTGTTCCGGGCAGCCGGCCATGGCGGACAGAAAGGCGGCCGGATCGGCATAGCCGAACAGCGCGGCCGTGGCGTTGTTGACTTCCAGAAACCGGCCGTCCAGGCCGCGCAGGTACACGGCCGCGGGCACATCATGGAAGAGCAGGGCGCTGGCGTCGGCCATGGCCGTGTCGGCGGCGCGGCTTGGCGCGGATTCGGGCGGGGAAGGGTTGGTCATGTCCGGCCGATGAAACGGCGAACCACGGCCACGAGGCTGGCCGGTTCGAAGGGTTTGACTATCCAGCCCGAAGCTCCGGCGGCCAGGGCCTTGTCGCGCAGGTTTTTTTGGGATTCCGTGGTCAGGACGATAACCGGCGTAAACCGGGTGTCGGGGCGCTCCCGCAAGAGTCCAAGCAGCTCGATGCCGCCGATGTTGGGCATGTTGATGTCGGTGATGACCATGTCGAAGCCGCCGCCGACCTTGTCCAGGGCGTCGGCGCCGTCCACGGCCTCGACCACGTCGAATCCGGCCTGACGCAGGGCGCTGGACACCAGGGAACGCACGCTCACCGAATCATCCACGGTCAAAATTCGTTTTTCGGCCATTACTACTCCTTGCCGGCCCTGACCTCGATACTTACCATAGGTGAACATATGAGGCATCGAAACCCTTGGCAAGCCTTCCCGGGCGCTCGGCGGGTGCGTTTGCGCCCGCGTGGACAGGTCGGGCGGCCCTGTGTTAGGAATATTGCCTTATACAACCCACGGGCCGCTTCGGCCCCATCCGTCCCCTGGAGGACTCCAGTTTGAACAGCTTCGCGAAAAATCTCATGCTCTGGGCGGCCATCTCCCTGGTCATGGTCGTCCTGTTCAACTTGTTTAACCAGCCCCAGAGCCAAAGCGCCAAGCTCTCCTATTCCGAATTCATGCAGAAGGTGAATGCCGGGGACGTGGTCTCCGTCAAGATCCAGGGCAAAAAAATCACCGGCGTGGCGACTGGCGGCGGCAAGTTTTTGACCTACGCCCCCGAGGATCCGAATCTCGTCGGCACGCTCATGGCGAAAAAGATCGAGGTCATGGCCGAGCCGGACGAGGAATCGCCCTGGTACATGACCCTGCTCGTGTCCTGGTTCCCCATGCTCCTGCTGGTCGGCGTGTGGATCTTTTTCATGCGCCAGATGCAGGGCGGCGGCGGCCGGGCCATGAATTTCGGCCGTTCCCGGGCCCGCATGATCACCCAGGAACAGACGCGCATCACCTTTGACGACGTGGCCGGCGTGGACGAGGCCAAGGAAGAGCTGACCGAGGTCGTGCAGTTTCTTTCCGATCCGAAGAAATTCACCCGCCTGGGCGGCCGCATCCCCAAGGGCGTGCTGCTGGTCGGTTCGCCCGGCACCGGCAAGACCTTGCTGGCCCGGGCCGTGGCCGGCGAGGCGGGCGTGCCCTTTTTCTCCATTTCCGGTTCGGACTTCGTCGAAATGTTCGTGGGCGTGGGCGCGGCCCGTGTCCGCGACCTGTTTTTGCAGGGCAAGAAGAATGCCCCGTGCCTGATTTTTATTGACGAAATCGATGCCGTGGGCCGTCAGCGCGGCGCGGGCCTGGGCGGCGGCCACGACGAGCGTGAGCAGACCCTCAACCAGCTCCTGGTCGAGATGGACGGCTTCGAGTCCAACGAAGGCGTCATCCTGATTGCCGCCACCAACCGCCCCGACGTCCTGGACCCGGCCCTGCTGCGTCCCGGACGTTTCGACCGCCAGGTCGTGGTGCCTACCCCGGACGTGCGCGGCCGCCGGCGCATCCTCGAAGTCCACACCCGGCGTTCGCCCCTGTCCCCGGACGTCGATCTTGAAGTCCTGGCCCGGGGCACTCCCGGCTTTTCCGGCGCGGACCTGGAAAACCTGGTCAACGAAGCCGCCTTGCAGGCCGCCAAGATCAACAAGGATCGGGTGGACATGGCCGACTTCGAGCACGCCAAGGACAAGGTGCTCATGGGCAAGGAACGTCGCAGCCTCATCCTCACCGACGACGAGAAGCGCACCACCGCCTACCACGAGGCCGGCCACGCCCTGGTCGCCAAGAAGCTGCCCGGCACCGACCCCATCCACAAGGTCTCCATCATCCCGCGCGGCATGGCCCTGGGCATCACCATGCAGTTGCCCGTCGACGACCGGCACAACTATTCCCGCGACTTCCTGCAAAACAATCTGGCCGTGCTCATGGGCGGCCGGGTGGCCGAGGAACTCGTGCTCAATCAGCTGACCACCGGCGCCGGCAACGACATCGAACGGGCCACCAACATGGCCCGCAAGATGGTCTGCTCCTGGGGCATGAGCGAGGTGCTGGGGCCGCTGTCCTACGGCGAGAGCGAAAACGAGATCTTCCTTGGCAAGGATTTGGTGCATCACCGCAACTTCAGCGAGGAAACCTCGCGCCAGATCGACGCCGAGGTGCGAAAAATCGTGGAATCGGCCTATCGCCGGGCCAAGAACATCCTGGAAGCCGAACCCGAGGCCCTGGAAGCCGTGGCCAAGGCACTGCTGGAACGCGAAACCATCTCCGGAGCCGACATCGATATGCTGCTGCGGGGTGAGCAACTCCCCCCGCAGGAAGCCCCGGCCGGGACTCCGGGCGGGGCTTCCGCCGCCGCCTCGCCGGCGAGCGGGCCCGAAACCGCTTCTGGAGCCGCCGCCGCCCAGGCGACGACGGCTGAGGCCGCCACGGGGGCAGGCGACGAGTTCACCCTGGAGCCTGACGACGGCCAGCAGCCCGAAGGTTCTTCCGGCAACGCCGGGGCCACGCAGGGCCAGGGCAAGGAACCCAAGTAGCTCACGCCAGCGGTTTGGCCGGCATGAGCCGCCCATGATGCGACAGACACGTTCCACATCGCCCATTGGCGGCCTTGGCGACTCCATGGAGCAGGACATGGCCTTGATCTGGCGGCTGGCCGGCGGGCGGACCCTGGACTGCTCCGGGGAACGCGTCATCGGCATCGTCAATGCCACGCCCGACTCCTTCTACGACGGCGGCCGCCACGGCGACGTGGCGGCC
>JAEZMB010000336.1 GCA_023435825.1 Pseudomonadota bacterium
CCCATGCCCGGCCCCGCGCCGGGCTTTGGTCCGGCTCCCGTGCCGGGCTTTGGCCCCGCGCCCATGCCCGGACCGCATCCCGGCCCCTTTGCCCCGGCCTTTGGGCCGGTTGGGCCGCCGCCGCCCGCGCCCTGGGTCGGGCCGCGTCCCGTCGCGCCCGTGCCGGTTCCCTATCCGGTCCCCGGTCCCGGCCCCTACGCCGGAGCGCTGTGGGCGCTGCCGGCGGCGGCGGCCGCCGTGACCATCGCCGGCGCGACCTATTATGCCGTGGGCAACGCCTACTACCAGCCCGTGATCCAGGACGGCTCCACTGTCTACGTCCAGGTCAACCCACCCCAGTCAGGCGATTCCGACGGCTTTGGCGACGATGATTGACCGTGAACCGGGCCGGCCTGGCCGGCCCAAACCGGAATCCTGGAGGAACGCATGAAACGCTTTTGCCTTGCCTGGCTGGTCGTGGCCTTGCTGTGCGCGGCGCTTGGCGGTTGCGTGCCGCCCAAGCCGGCCTCGCCGTCGATGTTTTACGGCAACTGCATCACGCCCATGGGCCGCGATCCGTGCGATTCGGACATGAGCATCTGCCAGGCCTTCGAGAACGTCATCACCCAGAAATGGGCCACGGCCGGGGCCTGCCGCACGGCCTGCAACCAGACGTTCATGCAGATGAGCAACCAGTATTTCGCCCAGAACTGCTTCTACATGTTCGATCGCGGCAGCGACCTGTGCGAGCAGGAGTGCCTGCGCCAGTATCCGAAGAGCAAATAGCGGACGCTTCCGCCTGGTTCCAAGCGCGCCGGCCGGTGGTATCACCGGTCGGCGCGCTTGTGCTTGGACGGGAGGTCGGGAGCGGGGGCGGCGGACTGTTGCGGGCGTTATCGCGCCGTGTTCGGTTGCGGCGGTTGCGGTTGGGAAGCGGCGCGGCCCAGGTAGCGGCCGTGCTCGTCGTACAGGCGGGCGTTGCCGTTGGCGTCGGTCATGGCCCGCCCCTGATAGCGCCCGGAGGCGTCGTAGAGCGTTTGTTGCCGCGGGTTGGCGGCATTGGTCGAGGTCCGGCCGAGGTAGCGGCCCTTGGCGTCGTACAGGCGGACGTCGTCTCCGGCCAGGGCCGGGACGGCCAAGGAAAGCAGTATTGCGACGGCGATGGCAAGGGTGCGCATGGCGTCAGGATGCTCCGTCAAGGTTCGTGGCATTCGATCCACGTGCCGTTGGAATATGTGCAGATATTAACAAGTGTCCCGGACGGGTCATAGGTGTTCCAGACGCCATCGCGCCGTTCGCCGGCAACGTAGTTGCCTGATTGTCTGTAATAACCGCCGCCGATATTGTCATAGAGCGTCACGGGCCCGATGGTGACGCCGTGGACATGGGTCACTGTGGAAAGGAGGTGTGCATCTTCATAGTATTTTTTCTGAACCCCGTGTATGCGGCATTCCTCGTCGTACGGGGCTTCAGAAAGAAGATTGTGGCTTTCGTAGTATTCCTTCCCCAGCTTGCATTTTCCGGTGGTGAGGTCGTAGCACATCAAACGGTAAGGATCGCCGTTGTCGAAAAGCGCGGCGTCGGCGACAAGAAGATTCGTGTCCTGCGTATACCAATAGGTAATTCCGTAGATACGCGTCATGTCCAGTTTTTCCGGCATGTTGTCACACAAGGAGCATTGTCCCTCGTAGCCGAAGACCACGGAGGCCGTCTCGGGCGTTTGGTAGGGCGCGCTGGTGTTGGCGTTGACGGCGGTGATGAGGAACACGTCCCCTTGGGAGACGGTGAAGTCCTGCCGCCTGTCCTGGTTGAGGGTCGCCGTCGGCGTGAACGGCCCCTCGGCCTTGCGGCTCCGGTAGATGTCGTAGGTGATGTCGGGGTCCACGGCCGAGGCCCGGATCCAGAACTTCTCCGTCAGCGGCGAATTGTTGAAGCCGATGAGCCATTTCTCGCCGGAAAACGGGGAGAGCGAAGTCGTGAACTGCATGGTGGGAAAATCGGACGTCATCCAGGTCTGGTTGGTCGCGGGCAGAGGCCAGCCGGCGTAGCCGGTGGTGCCGCTCATCGTCTGGGAGAGGTATTTTTGCCAGTCAATGGCCGCGTCGAGAGTTCCCCCGTCGGCGCGGATCAGCGCGGTCAGGTCGGAATAGTCCGACAGCATCGTTCCCTCGGCCCGGACTTCGTCCCATATCGAGGCCAGCAGAAGGTCGCTTTTCTTGGTGGTGAGGTAGCGCAGGAAGCCCGAGGCCCAGTAGCCGTTGTCCTGAAGGGTGGAGCGATCCGTGGCGATTTCCAGGCCAGCGTTTTTGCGGTCGATGTTGTTGACGAAGACGTCGGGAACATAGGTCGAGGATTCCAGCATCCGGGATTCGAACCATACCGACGAGGCTTCGGCCAGCCAAAGGAAAACCGGCCTGGTCCAGGTGTGGCGGATGCGCAGGGCCGCGCGGGGATCGTAGGTGTGTTGGACGGCGTGGAAGAATTCGTGGCCGATGGTGACCTTGAGCAGGTTGAGCTTGTCGGTGGCGCAGATGTTGGCGTTGAGGCAGATGTATTGGGAGGCCTTGCCGGAAAGCGGGATGGCGGTTTCGCCGTTGCGTTCGTCCATGCCGAAATTGACGTTGAGGGCCATGGGCCAAGTGATGGCGGTGTCGAACTTGAAGCCCAGGTTGGACAACTTGTTGTAGGCGCTTTCGGCGTAGTTGAGGATTTGCTGGGCGACGTCCTCGCGCTCGCCGATAAGCGAAGACGGGTAATTCACCCGGAAGTGGGCGCTTTGCATGTGCAGGTAGCCCGAGATGACGAGGAAGGAGAAGTACGACCGGGTCGGCACGCCGTTGGCCGCGTCGGCGCGGGCCTGGGCGATGCTGGCGGGGGAATTGGACGTCGAGGGGCAGACGTCGGATCCGGGGATGGCGAAGGTCGCGACCCCGTCTTGGACCTGGGCCGGCAGGATGGTGGGCAAGGTGGCGTTGGTGTTGCCGCCGTCGTCGTAGGCGTCCCAGAACCCCACCGATGTCGTTCCGTTGGCCGCGCCGGTGCGGATGCTCACGGTCATGGGCTGGTGGATGCAGGGATTGTCCGGGACGTCGAGGGTGTAGGCCATGGAGGGTTTGGGCGTCAGCCCGTGTGCCGCCGAGGCCCGGGACAGCGTGATCATGGTCCGGGTGTCCAGGGCGCCGGCCGGGATGGTCACGGACACGCCGCCAAGGCTGATGGTTCCGCCGTCGCTGCCGATGGGCTTTTCGGTCGAGGCGGGAGGGAGAACGCCGTGAACGCCGGCCAGGAGGAGCGTGAGTTCTTTGTCCTGGGTGGCGCAGACGCCGATCCGGGGATGCAGCGCAACGGCGCACAGGAGAGCGAGACAGGCGAGAAAACTGGCCAAAAGGATGATGCTTCCGCGACGTTGCATAAAACACCCCTTTGTCTCAGGAATGGCGATGGCGTGTCCTGACTTGCTTTATGCTGTTGGCGACCATGCCTCGGAGGTTGCTGAGTCAAAAACAGATATTGATAATATTATGATCGATATTTTGGAGTCTCTCGGATTGCGTAGGCGTTGGGAGTTGTCTGGTAAGTCTGGAGATTGGCGTAAGTATGCGAGTATTTATGTTACCTTGGCATTTATTGCCTATGATTTTATTGTAGTCATCAACGGTTTTTACAGTAACTGCATTACAGCATGTTGTGAACAATATGTCCAGGGCGCATGCCGTAGGGATGCAGTGATGCAATGGAGGAAATAATTGCCTTTCGGTCTGGCGTTGTCGTTGTTGATTCGGGTCAGGTGTTGGCGGAATTCGCGGCGGTGTCCAGGGACGGCATGGATTTTGGCGACAAGAGCGCCTTGCGGGCACGTCTTTGGGGAATCGATTCGGCGCAAGGGTGGGGGGCTGGGCGGGGTGGCGTGGGGAACGAAAAAAGGGGTTCGTCTTGCGACAAACCCCTTGAAATCTCTGGTGGGCCATCAAGGACTCGAACCTTGAACCAACGGATTAAGAGTCCGCTGCTCTACCAATTGAGCTAATGGCCCGTGCTGCACTCACGTGCGGCGAAGAGGAGGTCTACGCGGGAAGGGGTGGGGTGTCAACGCTTTTTTGAAAAAAAATCGCGACAAGCCGGCGACGCCATTTGCCGTTTGCCCCAATATGGAATATAGGCGCTCCCTGGACGCAAATTACCGCCGCCTCGCGGCGTACCCATAGGGCGCACATGAGCCATATCCTCGGCATCAAGTTCCGTGACCACGGACAGGTCTATTACTTCGAATCCGGCCCCTTTGTCGTGGCCCTGGGCGACGACGTCCTGGTCCAGACCGAACAGGGCCTGGGCATGGGCCATGTCGTCGCCGTGCGCGACGATCTCCCCGAGGACGCCCACGAGGGCGAACTCAAACCCATTTTCCGCCTGCCCACCGACGAGGACCGGGACACCAAGCGCGAAAACGACCAGCTTGGCCGCGAGGCCCATGCCTGGTGCCGCAAGTGCATCGAGACCCGCAACCTCGACATGAAGCTCGTGGACGTGGAAGTGCTCCACGACCGCAGCAAGATCGTCTTTTATTTCACCGCCCCGGGCCGGGTCGATTTCCGCGAGCTGGTCAAGGATCTGGTCAAGGCCTACCACACCCGCATCGAGCTGCGCCAGATCGGCGTGCGCCACGAGACGCAGATGCTCGGGGCCATCGGCAACTGCGGCCAGATCTGCTGCTGCCGCCGGTTCATGCGCAAGTTCGCCCCGGTCACCATCAAGATGGCCAAGGAACAGAACCTGTTCCTCAACCCCACCAAGATTTCCGGCATCTGCGGCCGGCTGCTGTGCTGCCTGTCCTTTGAGCAGGAAAACTACGAGCAGTTCCAGAAGAAATGCCCGCGCGTGGGCAAGAAGTTTTCCACCTCCCTGGGCATGGTCAAGGTGCTGCGCACCAATCTGTTCCGGGAAACCATCAGCGTCCTGGACGAAGCCGGCGACGAGCATGAGCTGACCGTGGAGGAATGGACCCAGGCCCTGGAAAATCGCCCCGCTCCGGTCGAGCCCGGCTCGGAAGCCGCCGAGGCGGCCAAGGCCGAGACGCCCCGCCCGGAACCGCGCCGCGCCGAGGCCGGTCGCCCGCCGCGCGGCGAGAGCG
>JAEZMB010000018.1 GCA_023435825.1 Pseudomonadota bacterium
CCCCCCCCCCCCCCCCCCCCCCCCCCCCCCCCCCCCCCCCCCCCCCCCCCCCCCCCCCCCCCCCCCCCCCCCCCCCCCCCCCCCCCCCCCCCCCCCCCCCCCCCCCCCCCCCGCCGGAGGCATCTCCCCGTCCCCGTTCTCCCCGCCCCGTCCCGACAATAAAAAAGGCGCACCGGTCGTCCGGCGCGCCTTGAATACTCGCTGTCTCCAACAATCTACAACATGGCCTGCAACATGGCCATGGGCGTGGCCGAGGGCAGCTTGATGCGCCGGTCGGCCAAGGCCTTGTCGGCGATGCGCGTGAGCCACTCCCGGGAGGTGGTCAGGCTTTGGAAGGTCAGCCAGCCGCGCCCGGTCTCGTCGGTGGCCAGACCGTAGCCGGCCAGCTCCACCCGGATGGGTTCGCTCTCGCCCAGGGGCAAGACGTCCACGCGCACGGAGCGTTCGGCACTTTTGATCTCCAGGGCCAGCACCTCGCCATAGGGGGCGAGAAAGGGCTTGGCGGCCGAGAGCAAGAGCTTGGACAGGGACTTGTCCTTGGCCGAGGCCAGATCGATATTAAAGCTCATGGGCGACTACCAGGACAGGGCCAGGGACACGTCGTCCAGGCAGGTTTTGAGGCCTTCGCCGCAGGGCGGAATGATGTAGTTGCCGTCGAAACAGGCCATGCAGTACGGCGGTTCCTGGCTGTTGCCGCGCACCGACTCCAAAAGGCCCTCGATGGAGAGGTAGTGCAGGGAGTCGAGGCCGATGAAACGGGCGATGTCGTCCACGGACTGGTGGGCGGCGATGAGTTCGCCCTTGGAGGAGAAATCGATGCCGTAGAAGCACGGGTAGCGGATGGGCGGGCAGGACACGCGCATGTGGATCTCGCGGGCGCCGAGTTCGCGCAGCCGTTTGACCCGGGTGCGGATGGTGGTGCCGCGCACGATGGAGTCCTCAACGATGAGGATGCGCTTGCCCTTGATCATGCTCTTGACCGGATTGAGCTTCACCCGGACGCTGAAGTCGCGCATGTCCTGGGAGGGCTGGATGAAGGTGCGGCCCACGTAGTGGTTGCGCACCATGCTCATCTCAAAGGGCAGGCCCGAAGCCTGGGAATAGCCGATGGCGGCGTAGAAGCCGGAATCGGGGAACGGCATGACGTAATCGGCGTCCACCGGCGCTTCGTGGGCCAGGGTGCAGCCCATCTGCTTGCGGCGTTCGTAGACCACCTCGCCGAAGACCTCGGAGTCGGGCCGGGCGAAGTAGATGAGTTCGAACACGCACTGGCGCACCGGCTGGGGATCGCAGATGCGGTAGGACTGGAGCCGGCGGTCCTGGATGACGAGCATTTCGCCCGGGGCCACCGAGCGGATGGCCTCGGCCTCCATGAGGTCGAAGGCGCAGGTCTCGGAGGCCAGCACGTAGGCATCCCCCATGCGGCCGAGCATGAGCGGCCGGATGCCGTGGGGATCGCGCACGGCGATGATCTTGTCGTTGCACAAAAGGAGCAAGGAATAGGAGCCCTTGACCTTGTTGCAGGCCTTGATGACGGCCTCTTCCAGGGAGCAGCTGTTGAGGTACTTGGCAATGAGGTGGACAATGACCTCGGAGTCGATAGTGGTCTGGAAGATGGAGCCGCTGGCTTCCAGTTCCTCGCGCAACTCCATGGTGTTGACCAGGTTGCCGTTGTGGGCGATGGCCAGGTTGTAGTTGCCAAAGCGCACCAAAAACGGCTGGCAGTTGCGCAGAAGCGAGGCGCCGGTGGTGGAATAGCGGATATGCCCCACCGCCACCGTGCCCTTGAGTTCCTTGCCCAGGTGGCGTTCGCTGAACACGTCGGCGACCAGGCCCATGCCGCGCTGTTCGCGGATGCGCGTGCCGTCCCAGGTGACGATGCCGGCGGACTCCTGCCCGCGATGCTGCAGGGCGTAGAGGCCGAAGTAGGTCATCCGCGCGGCCTCGGGGTGGCCGTAGATGCCGAACAGTCCGCAATATTCCTTTTTCATGACACGCCACCCGGGGCCTAGTTGGCCCCGTAGTACTCCTGCAAGCTTTTCACGGTGAGTCCGGCTCCGCGCAGTTCGCGGATGGCCTGGGCCATGGCCCGGGCTCCGGCGGCGGTGGTGGTGTACGGGATGCCGTACAAAAGCGCCGTCTGCCGGATGGACATGGAATCGCGCACGGTGCGCTTGTCGGACACGAGGTTGACCACCAGATCGACCTCGCGGTTCTTCATATGATCGACGATGTTGGGCCGGCCTTCGAAGACCTTGAGCACCGGAGTCACGGCGATGCCTTTCTCCTGGAGATAGGCGGCCGTGCCCTTGGTGGCCAGGATCTTGAACCCCAGTTCGCCCAGGATCTGGGCCGCGGGCAGCACCTCGTCCTTGGCGTTATCGGCGATGGACAGGAACACAGTGCCGTGCTGGGGCAGCACCTGGCCGGCCCCGAGCTGGCTCTTCATAAAGGCCAGTCCCACGGACTCGTCCACGCCCATGACTTCGCCGGTGGAACGCATTTCCGGTCCGAGCAGGACATCGACGCCCGGGAAGCGGTTGAACGGGAAGACCGATTCCTTGACCGCGTAGTAGCCGGACTTGCGCTCGGCCCACGGGTTCAGATCCTTCAGCTTCTGGCCCATGATGACCTTGGTGGCCAGCTTGGCCAGGGGCACGCCCGTGGCCTTGGACACGAAGGGCGAAGTGCGCGAGGCCCGGGGATTGACTTCAAGGATGTAGATATCCCCGTCCTTGACCGCGAACTGGATGTTCATGAGGCCCACGACGCCAAGTTCCTCGGCCAGGGCCACGGTCTGGCGTTCGATTTCCTTGATCAGCGCCGGATCAAGGCTGTGGGGCGGCAGCACGCAGGCCGAGTCGCCGGAATGGATGCCGGCTTCCTCGATGTGCTCCATGACGCCGGCCACGTAGGTGTCGGTGCCGTCGGACACGGCGTCCACGTCCACCTCGGTGGCGTTGACCAGGAACTTGTCGATAAGGATCGGGTGTTTGCCCGAAGCCACCACGGCCACCTTGAAGTAGTTCTCCAGGTCGGCCCGGTCGTAGACGATCTCCATGGCCCGGCCGCCAAGCACGTAGGACGGGCGCACGACCACGGGATAGCCGATCTTGTCGGCGATGGTCGCGGCGTCTTCCACGGTAAAGGCCGTGCCGTTGGCCGGCTGACGCAGGCCAAGCTTTTGGAGCAGCGTCTGGAAGCGTTCGCGGTTCTCGGCCCGGTCGATGCTGTCGGGCGAGGTGCCCAGGATGCGCACGCCGGCATTGAGCAGCGGTACGGCCAGGTTGAGCGGCGTCTGGCCGCCGAACTGGACGATGACGCCTTCGGGCTTTTCGACTTCCAGGATGTTGAGCACGTCCTCGAAGGTCAGCGGCTCGAAATAGAGCCGGTCGGAGGTATCGTAGTCGGTGGAGACGGTCTCGGGGTTGGAGTTGACCATGATCGACTCCACACCCATCTCGCGCAGCGCGTAGGAAGCATGGCAGCAGCAATAGTCGAACTCGATGCCCTGGCCGATGCGGTTAGGGCCGCCGCCGAGGATGACGACCTTGCGGGCGGCCTTGGGGGCCACTTCCTTGCCGGTTTCGTATGTCGAATAGTAATACGGCGTGTAAGCCTCGAACTCGGCGGCGCAGGTGTCGACAAGGTAGTACGTGGGGGTTATCCCCATGTCCTTGCGCAGCTTGCGGGCGTCGAGGCTCGACGGCAGGCCCAGGATCGTGGCGATCTGGGGATCGGAGAAGCCGTTTTTCTTGGCGTCGGCGATAAGCTCACGGCACTCGGCGTTGGCCGGGGAAATCTTGTCCTTGGGGAAGGCGGCGATGCGCGCTTCCATGTCGACGATTTCCTTGAACTGGCGCAAGTACCAGGGGTCGATCCAGGTGGCCTCGAAAATCTCCTCCAGGGAGACGCCGCAGCGCATGGCCTCGCGCACCTGGAACATCCGCCGGGAATTGGGCCGGCGAAGCTGCGCCAGCACGGTGTCGCGGTCGGCCTCGCAGACGTCGTTTATGGCCGAAAAGCCGGTGGCCCCGATCTCCAGGGAGCGCAGGCCCTTTTGCATGGCTTCCTTGAAGTTGCGGCCGATGCTCATGGCTTCGCCCACGCTCTTCATGGCCGTGGTCAGGTAGTCTTCCGAGCCCGGGAACTTCTCGAAGGTGAAGCGCGGGATCTTGACCACGCAGTAGTCGATGGTGGGCTCGAAGGAGGCCATGGTCTCGCGGGTGATGTCGTTGGGGATCTCGTCGAGGGTGTACCCGACGGCCAGCTTGGCCGCGATCTTGGCGATGGGAAAGCCCGTGGCCTTGGAGGCCAGGGCCGAGGAGCGCGACACACGCGGGTTCATCTCGATGATGACCATTTCGCCGTCGGCCGGGTTAACCGCGAACTGGACGTTGGACCCGCCGGTTTCCACGCCGATCTCGCGCATGATGGCGATGGCGGCGTTGCGCATCTGCTGGTATTCGTCGTCGGTGAGGGTCTGGGCCGGAGCCACGGTGATGGAATCGCCGGTGTGCACGCCCATGGGGTCGATATTTTCGATGGAACAGATGATGACGCAGTTGTCCGCCTTGTCGCGCATCACCTCAAGCTCGAATTCCTTCCAGCCGATAATCGAGCGCTCCAGCATGATTTCGCTTTTCATGCTGGCGGCCAGGCCGACCGAGGCGATCTTCTCCAGGTCTTCCTGGTTGTAGGCCACGCCGCCGCCGGTGCCGCCCAGGGTGTAGGCCGGACGCACGATGATGGGGAAGGGAATGCGCTTGCCCCACTCCTTGACGTCCTCCATGGTGTGGCAGATGCCGCTTTGCGGAATCTTGAGCCCGATGTTGTCCATGGCGATGCGGAACAGTTCCCGCGATTCGGCCTTTTTGATGACGTCCAGGGACGCGCCGAGCAGGTCCACGCCGTATTCGTCCAACACGCCGGACTCGGCCAGGGCCACGGCCGTGTTGAGGCCGGTCTGGCCGCCGAGCGTCGGCAGCAGCGCGTCGGGGCGTTCCCGGGCGATGATGCGGGCGACGGTGCCGGGTTCGATGGGCTCGATGTAGGTGCGGTCGGCCAATCCCGGGTCCGTCATGATGGTGGCGGGGTTGGAATTGACGAGCACCACTTCATAGCCCTCTTCCTTGAGGGCCTTGGCGGCCTGGGAACCCGAGTAGTCGAACTCGCAGGCCTGTCCGATGACAATGGGCCCGGAGCCGATGATCATGATTTTTTTAATGTCCGTCCGTTTGGGCATGGCGTGGGGTGGTTTTTTAGAGGGTGAAACGACAAATGCGGAACCGGCAAGGGATAAGCCAGTTCGCTTGATCGCGCAAGGCCTTTGCGCCCATGGTCCCGCCGGCGGCCGCCGTCCGGGCCTGCCGGGTCTTGGCGAGGAGCCGGAGGTGACGGAATTGTTGCATGTTGACGGCAGCCCGCCGGGACCGGCCGCCCTTCCTTGACTTCCGCCCTGCCTTGATTAAAAAAGCCTGTTTCTCCGGCGTCGCGCCGAAGCCGGAATCAAGCGCAAGGACCCGTCATGACCACCGATTACAAAAAGACTCTGCGGCTTCCCCAGACTTCCTTTCCCATGAAGGCCAACCTCAGGGAGAAGGAGCCGGAAACCCTCAAATATTGGGCTGAACAGGGCGTCTACCAGGCCATGCTCGCGGCCCGGGAAAACGCTCCCCGCTATATTCTCCACGATGGCCCGCCCTACGCCAACGGCCACCTGCACATGGGCCACGCCCTCAACAAGATCTTAAAGGACATCATCGTCAAGTCGCGCCACCTGGCCGGTTTCCAGGCCCCCTACGTGCCCGGCTGGGACTGCCATGGCCTGCCCATCGAGCACAAGGTGTCCCAGGAACTCAAGGCCAAGGGCAAGGAAAACCTGCCCGCCGTCACCGTGCGCCGCCTGTGCCGGGACTACGCCACGAAGTTTGTCGACATCCAGCGCAAGGAATTCAAGCGCCTGGGCGTTTTCGGCGACTGGGACGATCCCTATCTCACCATGCGCCCCTCCTACGAATCGGCAACGGCCCTGGCCTTGTGCGATTTCGTGGAGAACGGCTCGGTTTATCGCGGCAAGAAGCCCATCCATTGGTGCCTGTCCTGCCAGACCGCTCTGGCCGAAGCCGAGGTGGAATACGCCGACGAGGTCTCGCCCTCGGTCTATGTGCGCTTTCCCCTGACCGACCCCAAAATCAAAGACGTCTTCCCCATGGCCGATCCGGCCAAGGCCTACGCCGTCATCTGGACCACCACGCCCTGGACCCTGCCGGACAACATGGCCGTGGCGCTGCATCCCGAATTCACCTACGCCCTGGTGGCCGCAGGCGAAGGCCAGTACGTCCTGGCCCTGGAGCTTCTCGACGCCGTGCGCGAGCTGTTCGGCTGGACCGAGGCCACCGTCCTGGCCGAAGCTCCGGGCGCGGCCCTGGAAGGCCTGGTCGCCCGCCATCCCTTCTACGACCGGCCGTCCCCCATCGTCACCGCCGACTACGTGACCCTGGACGCCGGTACGGGCCTGGTCCACACCGCCCCGGGCCACGGCCGTGAGGACTACGACACGGGCCTGCGCAACGGCCTGGACATCCTCTCGCCCCTGGACGACGCCGGCCGGTTCCTGGACGTGGTCCCCTACTTCGCCGGGCTGACCGTCTGGGAGGCCAATCCCAAGGTCATCGCAAAGCTGACCGAGGTCGGCCATCTGCTGGCGTCGAAAAAACTCAAGCACTCCTATCCCCATTGCTGGCGCTGCAAGGAGCCGGTCATCTTCCGGGCCACCACCCAGTGGTTTATTGCCATGGAAGCCGGCGAACTGCGTCAAAAGGCCTTGTCCGCCATCGAAAACGACGTGGAATGGATTCCGGCCTGGGGCAAGGAACGCATCCACAACATGATCGCTTTCCGCCCTGACTGGTGCATCTCGCGCCAGCGCAACTGGGGCGTGCCCATCCTGGCCCTTATCTGCGAATCCTGCGACGCGGCCTACAACGACGCCGACTGGATGCGCTCGGTGGCCACGAAATTCGCCGACCACGAGCGCGGCTGCGACTACTGGTTCGAGGCGGCCCTTGACGACATCGTGCCGGCGGGGCTGACCTGCCCCCAGTGCGGCGGGACCCACTGGCGCAAGGAGACCGACATCCTCGACGTCTGGTTCGACTCGGGCACGAGCTTTGCCGCCGTCCTGGAAAAGCGCCCGGAACTCGGCTTTCCGGCCAACATGTATCTCGAAGGCTCGGACCAGCATCGCGGCTGGTTCCACAGCTCGCTTCTGGCCTCCATGGGCACGCGCGGCGTCGCGCCCTACAAGCAGGTGCTCACCCACGGCTACGTCGTTGACGGCGAAGGCCGCAAGATGTCCAAGTCCTTGGGCAACGGCATGGAGCCCCAGGAGATCATCGACAAGCACGGGGCCGAGATCCTGCGCCTGTGGACCTCCGCCGTGGACTACCGCGACGACATCCGCATCTCCGAGGAGATCCTAGCCCGGCTGGTCGAGGCCTACCGCCGCATCCGCAACACCTGCCGGTTCATCCTCGGCAACCTGTCCGATTTCGACCCGGCCGCCCACGACGTGGCCCCGGCCGACATGCTGCCCCTGGACCGCTACGCCCTGGACGCCGTGGCCGCCGGCCATCAGCGCATGGCCGAGGCCTACGAGACCTACGAGTTCCACAAGGTGTTCCACACCCTGCACAACTTGTGCGTCACCGACCTGTCGGCCTTCTACCTCGACATCCTGAAGGACCGCCTCTACGTCTCGGCCGGCGCCTCCCACGAGCGCCGCTCGGCCCAGGCCGCCCTGTGGCGCATCCTGCGCGTGCTGCTCCTGGACATGGCGCCGATCCTGTCGTTTACTGCCGAGGAAGTCTTCCGCCACACCCAGCCCGGCCAGCGCGGCCCGGGCGCGTCCGTCTTCGCCATGGAACCCCTGGACGTTACGGACTGGCGGCTGGACGAGGGCCTGCGCGAACGGCTGGACATCGTGGCCGCCCTGCGGGCCGAAGTGACCCGGGCCATCGAACCCCGGCGCAAGGCCGGCGAGGTGGGCCAGTCCCTGGAGACGGCCATTTCGCTCTATCTGCCCGAGGACGTGCTGGCCTCGGTATCGGGCCTGGGCATGGACCTGCGCGAGGTGTTCATCGTCTCCCAGGTGACGCTGGCCCCGGCCGGGCAAGCCCCGGCCGACGCCGTCGCCTGCGAGGCCGTTGCCGGCGCGTTCGTGGGCGTGGCTCGGGCCAAGGGCCAGAAATGCGCCCGGTGCTGGATCTACAGCGAGGAAATGGCCGGCCCGGAGCACCCGGACCTGTGTCCGCGCTGCGCCGCCGTGCTGGCCGCCGAGGGAATCTAGCCCATGCGTAAAAGCTATCGGATCGCCCTGCCCATCGCCGTGCTGGTGGTCATCCTGGATCAGCTCACCAAGCTGTGGATCCAGGACCACATGGTGCTCTACACCACCCGCACGGTGATCCCGGGCTTTTTCAACATCGTCCACGTGCTCAACCGTGGGGCGGCGTTTGGATTTCTCAACCGCTCCGACATTCAGTGGCAGACCTATTTCTTTTTTGCCGCCACCGCCCTGGCCGTGCTCATCATCTTCCATTTGCTGCGCATGGCCCGCGATGACGACAAGCTGCTCATCACCGGGCTTGGGCTTATTCTCGGCGGGGCCGTAGGCAACCTCATCGACCGCATCAAGACCGGCGAAGTCGTGGATTTTCTGGACTTTTACTGGAAAAGCTACCACTGGCCGGCCTTTAACGTCGCCGATATCGCCATTTTCCTCGGGTCGCTGGGGCTGGTGTTCGCCTTCTACCGCCTGCGCCGGCCGCCCCAGGATTCCTGACGTCCGCCCGGGAAGGGAAGCCGTCGTTTTGCCTTAAACAGCGTTACGTCAAAGAGTCGCCAGAGCGCCTGGCCTGCCGGCCACGCCGGGACGCCAGGCGAAAACTCCAGAGGTCGTCCATGATCCTGCCTGAATTCCCGGCCATGACCCCGAGCCAACTGGCTCTTTTCCTGGGGCTGATGGCCCTGCCCATTCTTCCCAATTTCATTGCGATATGGCACAGCTTCTACCGGGTGTTCCCCACCCATACGGAGAAGATGTTCTGGTTCCTTCTGGCTATTTTCGTACCCGTGCTCGGAGGGATCGCCTATCTCATCTGGGGACGCAAGCGAGGTCATAAACCGTCATGAAGATTCGCCACGACGCCAGCGCGGCCTTGGCCGCCGTGATGCTCGCCGCCCTGGTCGGCGGCTGCGCTCCGGCTCAGCCCAAGGGTCCCGCGCCGCTCAACACCCCGGCCGACATGTGGGCCGAACTGGAAAACGCCAAAGGCGAGATCCGTCGTTTGAACGCCAAGGTCGAGGAACTTTCCCAGCAGGTGGAAGGCAACCGCCAGGACCCCGAGCTGGCCGGCCGGCTCTCCCGCCTTGAGGGCCAGGTGAGCCGCATGGCCTCCCAGCTCGCCGTTGACCTCGACGGCGGCGGCGCGGCCCATGCCCCGGCCCCCCAGGGAGCCGGCGCTTACGCCGCCGCGCCCCAGACCGGCTATGCCGGCGCGCCTCAGGCCAATTACGGCACGGGTGCTCCTTACGGCGCACCGGCTGCCCAAGGCGGCTACGGCGCGACCAACGACGAGCCCAGCATTCCGCCCTACAATCCCCAGACCGGCTATGCCGCGCCCCAGGCTCCGGCCGCGCCCGCGCCCGCGCCGGCCGCCCCGGCCTCGGACGCCCAAAGCCCGGCCGACGCCGTCTACGCCAAGGGTCTGACCAGCTTCAACAGCCGCCAGTACCAGCAGGCCCTGGGCATTTTCCAGGAATTCGGACGCAACTTCAAATCCAGCCCGCTGATGGCCAATGCCCTGTTCTGGACCGGCGAGTGCTATTTCCAGCTGGGGGATTTCGCCAACGCCGCCCTGTCCTACCAGGAAGTCATCGAGAAGTACCCCAAGAGCGCCAAGCACGCCGACGCGCTGTTCAAGCGCGGCGTGGCCTTCTCCAAGCTCGGCAACGCCGGCGCGGCCAAGCTGTCGTTCAAGGAAGTCATCGACAAATACCCGGACTCCGCTTTCGCCGCCCGGGCCAAGGCCATGATGCCCAAATAGGGCCGGCCAGGAGTTGCCAATCTCATGGATAATCAGCAAACACCGTATCGCAAGGTCGTCTACTTGACCTTTCCCCCCGAGTCCTCGGGCAAGCCTCTTGTCTGCGACTTGGCCCGGGTGCATGGCCTGTGCTTCAGCATTCTCAAGGCCCAGATCACCCCGCGCCAGGAAGGCCAGATGACCATCGAGATCACGGGCGAGCGCGAGGCCTACAAGCGCGGCGTGGCCTACCTTCAGGAACAGGGCGTGGGCGTGGCTCCGGTGGCCCAGCGCATCTCCCGCGACGAGGATAGCTGCATCCACTGCGGCATGTGCACGGCCCTTTGCCCCACCAAGGCCCTGGCCGTGAATCTTGAGAGCCGGCTGGTGGTCTTCGACGGCGAGGTCTGCTCGGCCTGCGGCATGTGCACCAAGGTGTGTCCGGTCAAAGCCATGGAGATCCTGCTCGAAAACGGCGTCATGTGACGCGGGAGACGGCCGCCGTGGAAGAAAAACGCACCTACATGCGCATCCCCACGCGCTTGCGCGGGCATCTGCGCCTTGTGCCGGCGCCGGACGAAATGCCGCTTTTCCGGGAAACGCCGCCCATGGGGGCGACGCCCTGCGCCCTGGACCCGAGGGACCCCGGCATCAGCGAGCCGCTTTTTTCGCTGCTTTGCACTATCAATTCCAAGCTCGACATGCTGTTGGCCATGCAGGACCGGGACGTGCTGGAAGCGGACTTCCCGGTGCCCATGGACATCACGGAAATCAGCGGGGCCGGGGTGCGGTTTTCCACGACGGAAGAGTTGACCCTGGAGCAGCCGGTCGAGGCCGTCATCGTGCTGGCGCGCTTTCCCATGCGCCTGGCCGGAGCCATGGGCCGGATCATCCGGCGCGAGGAAATAGACGGCCGAATTGTGTATGCCTTGGATTTCACGCGCATCCGGGAACGCGACCTGGAGAGCATCGTGCAATTCGTCTTTCAGAGCCAGCGCGACGACCTTCGCGGGAAAAAGTGGGACTAGGCCATGGTCAACGACGACGAACTGCTCGAACGGCTTCTGGAAAAGATCGTCCAGGAAGTGGTGCCCGACCTGCGCGAGAGCATCGGGGCCACCATCGAGAAGGAAGTGGCCAGGACCTTGTCCCGGGCGCTTTTGGAAAGCGAATTCCACAAGCGCCTCAACCAGGAGATGCGCGACGGCCTCCAGGACATCTATAAAGAGATCGTCCAGGCTGCCAAGCACGGGTCTGAACAGACCGCCGAGGGCGACGGCGGCAGGCATCAGGCCGATCAGCTTTTCCAGGAAGCGGCCCAGCAGCTCGACAATATCCTGCAGACCACGGAATCGGCCACGTCCGAAATCATGGACATCGTCGAGAAGCACATGGAACTGCAAGCCGAGTGCGCCGCCATCCTTGACGGCCTGCCCGGCGGCTATGCCGGCCCCAAGGAAGTCACGCGGCTCAAAAGCGCCAACGAGGCCCTTGGCGAAGACCTCATGCGCATCATGACGACGCTCAGCTTCCAGGACCTCACTGGCCAGCGCATCAAGCGCATCATCACGGCCATCAAGAAAGTCGAACAGATCGTCCTGGATCTCTATCTTTCCACAGGGTTACAGATCCGCGCCCAGGCCCAGGCCCCGGACCGCAACATCGAGGACCTCAAGGCCGAGGCCAAGCAGAAGGTTTCCGAACTCAAGGGCCCGCAGTCCGACGTCAAGCAGGGCGACGTGGACGACCTGCTCGCCCAGCTCGGCCTGGACTAGGCTTCGAGACAACGAAACGCCAAGGGCGCGTCGGGCTATTCTAGCCGGACGCGCCCTTTTTTATTGAAGAGCTTCCCGTTTACACGACGACCACCCGGCCGCCTGTCGCGACAACCGCCCTTTCGTCCTACGATTGCTCCCCTTGCCCCTGGAAACCTTTCTTGGACCGGCGGATTCAGTCGCCCAACCGTCACCGACCCAAGCACCACGCCCCCCCCTTACCCTTTTCCCGTTCAGGGGGGGCCGAGGGGCTAAGCCCCCGGCCGCCGGAGGCATCTTCCTCTTCTGTCAATGATGATGGTGATGCCGGTCCCCCAGGGGGTGGCCGTGGACGTGGCGGTGGAGCACGAAGTCGGGATCGCGCACGAGCCGGCCGTGCTCGATGGAATAGTAGGTGTCGGTGACGTGGGCCAGGAAATCCCAGTCGTGGGAGATGATGATCATGGGCTTGGCCAGTTGGCAAAGGATGGCCACCAACCGCTCCCGGGTTTCGGGATCAAGGCCGCCGGTGGGTTCGTCCAGGAGCAGCGCCTCGGGCTCCATGGCCAGCACCCCGGCCAGGGACACGAGCTTTTTCTCGCCGCCGGACAGCCTGTGGGCCAGGCGGTCGGCAAAGCCGTCCAGGCCAAGCAGCGACAGGGTCCGTTCGGCCAATTCCCGGGCGGCGTCCGGGGCCAGGCCACGGTTGAGCGGCCCGAAGGCCACGTCGTCCAGGACGGTGGGATAGATGATCTGGTCGTCGGCGTTTTGCAGCAACATGCCGATGCCCAGGCGCACCTCGCGGAAATCTCGCTCGGTTTGGGCTTCGCGGCCCTTGTAGCGCACGACGCCGCTTTGGGGTCGGGCCAGCCCCATCATGATGTGGAGCAAGGTTGTCTTGCCCGAGCCGTTGGGGCCAAAAAGGCCGATGCGCTGCCCCGGGGAGAACGTGAAGTCCAGGGCATCCAGCACCGGTTCGGCGGCGGCGGGATAGGCGAAGGTGATCTTTTCCAATGCGACCAACGGCTCAGGCATGTCCGCTCCTTGAAATCCAGTCGCCGTAGGCCGCCAAAGCCGCCGCAAGCGCCATGAGACAGAGGAAAACCCTATCCGGCCAGCCGGCGCGGAATCGGTCGAGGCTTGGAAACTTGCCGTGGAAACCGCGCAGCAGCATGGCCTGGTAGACCCGCTGGGAGCGGTCGTAGGCACGCACCAGCACCATGGCCAAAAGGGCGGCGTAGGTGCGGTAGGTCCGGGCATTCGTCGCCGGGGCAAAGCCGCGCAGCCGGGCGGCGACGACCAGTCGGCCGTACTCCTCGGCGATGACGTGCAGGTAGCGGTAGGTGAAGACGAAGAGGAAGGAAAACTTGGCCGGCACGCCCAGGGCCGTCATGGCTCGACCCAAGGCCGGGGCCGGAATGGTGGCCAAAAGCGAGAGCACGCAGAAAAAAACGGCGTTGGCTTTGACCGTGGTCAGCAAGGCGAGATCGAGGCCCTCCCGGGTGACGGTCAGGCCGTGAAATGTCCAGACCGGCTCGCCCGGCGTGGCGGCCGGCACGAAGAGCCACAGGAAGGCGACAAAGACGTTGACCGCCGCCGTACGGCGCAGCACGACCCCAAAGGGGGGCCGGGAAAGAAGCGTCAGCAGAAGCCCCAGGCCAAGGATGCCCAGCGGCGCGGCCAGCCCCTGGGCCAGGGCGGCCGGCAGGGACAGGAGCAGACAGGCGGCCAGCCGGCAGCGGGCGTCCAGGGCATGGATGGGCGACGCGCCCCGAGCGAGCAGTTCGTCGATCATGCGCGGGGCTTTTTGCCCTTGGCCGCGAAATAGGCGGCGATGCCGGCCAGTCCCACAAGCCAGCCCAGACCGCCGACGATTTCGGTCAGTCCCGGGCCTTTTTCCTTTTCGCCAACGAGCATGGCCCGCAGCGGCGCGATCTTTTTCTCGACCGCTGCTTCCACGATGCGCTCCAGGGCTGCGGCGTCTAGGGCAGGAGCGGAAGCCCCCTGCCCGCCTGTCTGGCTCACTGTCTGGACCGGAGCCGTCGCGACGGCAACCGGTCCGGCGGCGGCAACAGGAGCGGCTGCCGGGCTTGGAGAAGCGGACGCGGCAGGCGTGGCAGCGGGCGCGGCCGAGGTTGCCGGCGCAGCGACCGGCGTAGCGGACAGGTATTCGGCGGCCTTGACCTCGGTGGCGTTCTGATGGCCCTCACCGGCCTTGAGCACAATGCGCAGGTCGCCCTTGGCCGCGCGCACGGCCGGGGGCACGGGAAAGCGGAACTCGCCCTTGTCGTCGGTCTTGCCGGCCAGGAGCGCCGCGCCCGAGGCAGCGTCAAAGACTTCGACATCGCCCAAGCGCACCCGCTCGGAGCGGCTGTAGCTGCATTCCACAACGACTTCGTCCCCTTCAACATAGGCGAAGACGTTGACCCGATGGGCCAGGGCCGGCGCGGCCAGGGCCGTCAGGAGGGCCAGGAGGAGCGCCATGGACGCGGCAACGGGCCTCATCCGGTGCAGGAAAACACTTTTCACATAAGCTCCCGGAGCGTTAACGGGTCGGGGCATGGGCCAGCAGTTCCGGCCGGACCTTGGCCAGAAAACCCACGGCCATGGCCGTGACGGCTCCCTCCACCAGCATGATGGGCACATGGGCCACCACAATGGCCTTGGCCGTGGCGATAAAGCCTTCGCCGGACAGGGCCAGGGCGCAGGCCGTGAGCAGCGCCGCCAAGAGCACGGCGAAAAACCCGCAGCAAAACGCGCCCACGGCCCGTGCCTTGCCGGCGCGGCGCAAAAGCGGCCCGAAAGCGAAGGCGCAGGCCACGGCGGGACCGGCCATGTCAAAGACATTGGCTCCAAGGACGATCAGTCCGCCGTACTGAAAAAGCACGGCTTGCAGCAGCAAGGCCACGGCGATGGCCGGGAAGGCGGCCGGCCCGAGGATGGCCCCAAGCAGCCCGTTTAAGATCAAATGGGCGCTCACCGGCCCGATGGGCACATGGATGAGCGACCCCACGAAAAACGCGGCCGAGAGAATGGCCACGGTCATGAGCCGGTCGTAGTCCAGGCGCTTGAGTCCAAGCCCCACGCCGACGGCGGACAAGGCCCAGCCGCCGGCCAGCACCGGCCCGGAAAGCACCCCTTCGGAAATATGCATGGCGTCCCTGTCCGGTTAGGCTTGCCCGGGGGCGAAACAGCTTCGTCCCCGGGCAAGCGCGCCGTTTTACTTCTTCTTGCGTTTGGGTTCAACGAACTTGGCCCATAAAACCGCCCCGCGCTCGACCTTCTTGG
Source organism: Pseudomonadota bacterium (assembly GCA_023435825.1). Taxonomy (GTDB): domain Bacteria; phylum Desulfobacterota; class Desulfovibrionia; order Desulfovibrionales; family Desulfovibrionaceae; genus Solidesulfovibrio. The sequence goes on from JAEZMB010000018.1 coordinate 15,131, forward strand.
CCGCGCCGTCCTTCTGTATGGTCTCGGGCGCGTCCACCAAGGCGGCAAAACCCCACCAGCCGGCAAAAGGCACGGCGTAGGAGAAGACGCCGTTGGCGTCGGTCTTGACCACCTGGGTGGTCATGTATTCGTTGGGGGCCTCGTAGGCCTTGTCCTTGTTGTAGAATTCCACTTCCACCGGCACGTCGGCGGCCGGCTTGCCATCTACGAGCAACTTGCCCGTAAAGACGTTGCCCACATAGTTGCCGAAGGGACGGGTCAGCGGCACGATCTCGGCGGCCAGCCCGACGGGCGCGTCCCAGCCCTCTTCCTCGCCAAATGCCGGCACCGTCACCTTGGTCAGGTGCTCGATGAATTTATCTTCCGCCGGTTCGAAATAGGGTTCAGGCACAAGGAAAAAGGTGCCCACGCCCGGTTTTTTGAAGGTGTACTCGGCGGTCCAGGCGGCATGTTCCATGATCTTGGCCGGCTTGAGGGCGGGCAGCAAATCGGTCTTCTGCCCGTTGTCCATGACACCGAAAGCCTTGGGCTTGGCCATGTCCATGCCGTTGCCTTCCATGGGATGGGAAAAGGACACAGCCAGGTCCACCTTGGCCTTGGCTTTGTCGGCCACCGTATCCTGGGACGGAATGACCATGCCGAAGTGGGCCATGGCCGGGCCGGCTGTTAAAACAAGGGCGGCGACGGCCAGGGCCGGGGCAAGGAAAAATCGAGGTGTGCGCATGTCTGGGTCTCCTTAGCAAAAAGATGCCTGCTGTGGAATACGAAACCCCATCTTGATACGCCTTCATGTAACGAATTTCAAGATCGTAGCACGAAGAAGTGAATCAAATGTGAAAGAACTCCACTGGCGTGAAGGTCCCTAAAAAGAGACGGCCAGGCGCAAAGCGACGTCGGGCTGGTCGGCGGGGCGGATGCTGCCTTCCAGGGTCAACCCGGCGACCGGGCGCACAGCCAGGGAAAGGAAAGGAACGACAGGCAAGCGCGGTTCATAGCCGTAGCGGCTGGGCAGGGCGTTAAGCGCCAGGATGGCGGCCAGGGCATTGCCCGTGGCCCCGGTAGGATCGGCGTGGTGGGTCAGGCGCTTGTCCAGGCGAAAGGCGATGAGCGAAGCTCCGGCGGCGGCTTCCACCGGACCGAAGTCGTAGCCGAGCCGGGCCGTGGCCTCATGGCTGGTCCAGGAGAAAAACGCGTCCCGGGCCGAGGGCGGCGTGCCGCCGCCGGAGCGGTTGGCCCCCTCCTCCCGGGCTTCCGGAGCGGCGGCCGAAAAAAAGGCGTAGTCGAACCGGGCAAAGACGCCCTCCCCGGGCTGGCGGCGCAGGATGAGCCGGGCGCACGGCCCCCAGAGAAAGGCCGGCCGGGTTTCCCAGGCCTCATATACGCCCTGCTCCACGTTCTTGGCCTCGAACCGGCCCACGGACGCGCCGATCTGGCCGCCCAGGGCCAGGACGAGGTGATGCGTGTCCAGGAGGCGGTAGACGGCCTCGACATAGCCCCGCTGCTCGGTCCAATTGCGCACCCAGCCGCCCTGCTGGGGCACGAACGCGGCCGAGGGGGTAAACGAGGTCGGCTCGCGCAGATCGCGGTAGCCCAAGGTCCGGCCAATAAGCGACACCTCAAACCGGTCCGCATCAGCCAGGGCGGGCGTCGGGACGGCCAGGGCCAGAATGAGCGCCAGCCCCATGCACCAGCGGGGCAAGTATCCGGCAGCGCGGCCAGTCGCAACCTGCGCGTGACGGCAAGGCCGGGATGGCAGCAGCCGGGATGCCATACGGGGCGATCCGGCGGCAAGACGGCAGGCAGCGGAGGATTCCATGGCTCTTCCTGCCACGATTGCAGCCGGGAGAAAAGGCGGTCCGAGGTTCAGGAGGGATCGGCCTTGGCCATGGCCGGACGGGAGGCGTTCCCGGTGGGCGGCACGAAGCGCGTGAACCAGTCGAGGTTGCGGACCATGAGATCGCGCAGCAGGCCCGTTTCGGTGATGTCGTGGCCGCTTCGGGGATAGGCGGCCAGCTTCGTGACCACGCCGCGACGGGACAGGGCGGTGTAGAGTTCCAGAGCCTGGGTGAAGGGGACGCGCTCGTCGGCCACGCCGTGCTGAAACAGCGTCGGCGTCTGGATGGCGGCGGCGTATTTGAGCGGTGAGCGGTCAAACAGGAAATCGAAGCGTTCGTAGGCCTCGCCGCCCATGTAGAGCGGCATGAAATCGGGCAAATCCATGCTGCCGCACTGGCTGACCAGATTGGTGATGCCGCCGCCGATGGAGGCGGCCTTGAACCGGTCGGTGTGGCCGATGGCCCAGGCGGCGAGGTAGCCGCCGTAGCTCCAGCCCATGACGCCAAGGCGCTTGGGGTCGGCTTGGCCCCTGGCCACGAGGGCGTCAACGCCGGACATCAGGTCGGCGAAATCGACGCCGCCCCAATCATTGACGATGGCTTGGCGAAAGGCCGGCCCGTAGCCGTCGGAACCCCGGACGTTGGGCTGGAACAGGGCATAGCCGTGCGCGGAGAAAACGGCCAGGGGGTAGCTGTTGAGCAGGCCGGGATAGAGCCGCTGGGCGGCCTGGGCCGGACCGCCGTGGAGTTCGACCAGAAGCGGCGGCGCGCCGGCCACGGGCCGGGCCGGCGGGGTGTAAAGGCCCTCGATCATGGTCCCGTCCGCGGATTTCCAGCGCACGATCTCGGGCTTGACCGTCTGGTAAACGGCAAATTCCCGATTGACGGCGGACACGGCCTTGGGCTCATAGCGCTCGGTCGAGGTCACAAACGCCTCGGGCGGCAGGTCCCAATCGGTGAGCACCAGCCCCAGATGGCGGGAACCGGGCGACAGGCTGGCCTGGAGCGGAATGCGTCGGCCATCGTCAAGGCGCGTCGGCGGCTGGCCGTCCAAAGGAAGGGCATAGAGGGCGGCCCCTAGACCGTCGGCTTCCCGCACAAGAAGGCTCTGGCCGTCCTCGGTCCAGCCCAGAAGTTCCGGCCGGGCGTCGGGGGTGGGGGCCAGGGGGCGCGACTCGCCGCCGGCCAGGGGCACTACCATGACCCGGCCGGCATTGTAATAAAATCCGGGCGCGGCGGTGGCCACATAGGCCAGCAAGCGGCTGTCGGGTGAGACGGTCGGCATGTTCTCGGAGGCGTCCGATGCGGCCAAAAGCTTCACGCCGCCCTTGTCGAGATCAACCACGGCGATGTCGGCATGGCCGGCGTCCACCGGGGCGGGGCCGCCGGTTGCGCCATTATGGGCGCGTCCCCGAGGCGGGGCGTGAGGATTGGCGGTTTCGAAGACGATGCGGCGGCCGTCCGGGGAAAAGCCGAACGCGCCCACGTCCCGGTCGGCGACAAGCTGGCGCATGACCCCGGGTTGCGACACGGCCAGGAGGTAGAGCCCAGCCAGTCCGCCGGGGCTGTCCAGCACCTCGACGTCGCCGTCGCAGCCCTCTGGACGGTTTGGCCCGGCTTTGGGGCTGGTGGTGGCGGTGACGGCCAGTTTCTTGCCGTCCGGGGAAAACGCCAGATCCAGAATGTCGGCCCGGCTGTCGCTCAAACGGCGCGATTGGCCGGTGGCGATCTGGAACAGATGCACATCGGAGGCGTTTTCCCCCTGGCAGAGGAAGGCCAGCCATTTGCCGTCCGGGGAAAAACGGGGGTGGTCGCAGGAGGTCGTGGTCGGGGTGACCGGGCGTCCGCCTTCCCGGGCCGTGTCGGTCAAGAAAATACGCGAGACCGGTTCGCCGGCTTCGTCGGACATCCGGGTGACGACAAAGGCGACGCGTTTGCCGTCGCCGGCCACGCGGACATCATCCACCGAGGCTACACGCAGCATGGCCTCGATGGTGAACGGCTTGTCGCCGCCGGCCATGACGGACGCGGCCGGGGGACACAGCGTCAGCAGCCCCAAAAGGGCCAGGAAGACGCACAGGCGTTGGGACACGGGGACCTCGTTACTCACGGTGGCCGGCACTCTACGGCCCCTTGGACCGCCGGTCAAACGCCGAAACGACGACGGCCCCCTTGCGGGGGCCGTCAGAAAGGCAAGATTATGAAATCACTGCATTAGATACGAAGACCTGCGTCGGCCGGCCGCTTGGACAGCCACAGGTCAAAGAGGAAGCGCGTGAAGAAGATGGCCGTGAACATGGAGGCCACGATGCCAAGGATCAGGGTTACGGCAAAGCCGCGAATGGGGCCGGTGCCGAACTGGTAGAGGACCACGGCGGCGATGACGGTGGTGACGTTAGCGTCCAGGATGGTGAGCGTGGCCCGGCTGTAGCCGACATCCACGGCCGAGCGGGCGGTGAGCCCACGGCGCAGCTCCTCGCGGATACGCTCGAAGATGATAACGTTGGCGTCAACGGCCATGCCGATAGTCAAGATGATGCCGGCGATGCCGGGCAGGGTCAGGGTGGCCCCGAAACCGGCCAGGCCGGCCACGATGAGCATGAGGTTGAACAGCAGGGCCGCGTCGGCCACGGCTCCGGCCACGCCGTAGTAGACGATCATGAAGGCGACGACGATCAGGCCGCCGATGACGGCCGAGTGAACGCCCTTTTCGATGGATTCCTGGCCCAAGGAGGGACCGACCGTGCGCTGTTCCAGGATGGTGACCGGAGCGGGCAGCGCGCCGGCGCGCAGGACAATGGCCAGATCGCGGGCTTCCTCGGTGGAGAACCGGCCGGTGATGCTGGCCCGGCCGCCGCCGATCTTTTCCTGGATGGTTGGCGCGGAATAGACCTTGCCGTCGAGCACGATGGCCAGTTGCTTCTTGACGTTCTCGGCGGTGACCCGCTCGAACTGGCGCGCCCCGCTCGGGGTGAAGGTCAGGGCCACGTAGGCCTGGTTGTTGGGGTCGAAGTTGGCCCGGGCGTCGGCGATGCTTTCGCCGGTCAGAACCGCGTCGGCCTTAAGTGCGATGGGACGCTCCAGGTAGGAGCCGTCAGGGTTGCGGTGGCGCAGCACGGACAGTTCGTCCCCCGGGGGCAGGATGCCCTTCTGGGCTTTTTCCATGTCCACGGTCTCGTCCACGACCTTGAATTCCAGGTGGGCGGTCTTGCCGATGAGCTTGATCGCCCGTTCGGGGTCCTGCAGGCCCGGCAGCTGGATCTGAATGCGGTTGTCGGCCTGCTTGCGGATGTCGGGCTCGGCCACGCCGAATTCGTCGATACGGTTGCGGATGGTCTTGACGGCCTGGTCCACGGTCATGCGGGCCTGATCGTCCTTGTAGCGCTGGGTGAACGACAGCTTGTAGAGGAGCTTGTTGTCCGCGGCGGATTCGACGCCATCGACGTGGAGCACGGAAAAGTGGCTGGACAGGAACTTGTCCAGGGCGTCACGCTTGTCGGGCGTGGCCAGGACGAACTCCAGACGCTTGCCGTCCGGGGTCGTGCCCGGGCGTTGGATGACGATGCCCTCGTCCTTGACCTGGTCGCGGACATCGCGGCCCATCTGGGCCAGGGAATTGGCCAGGGCCTTGTCCACGTCGACGCCCAGGGTCAGGTGGATGCCGCCCTTGAGGTCCAGACCGAGGTTGATGACGTCATCGGGCAGGAATTTGCCCAGAAAGCTCTGCTTCACCGACCCCAGGGAGGGCAGCATGTAGATGAGGCCCAGAAAGGCCACGAGACTGATCACGGCCAGTCGCCAACGCAGATTTCCAGTCATGGGCGAGGCTCTCCTTGGGAGGCTTGCGCTTGGGAGTCAAACGACAAAACGAAGGGACTGCCATGGCAGCCCTTCGCCGTCGCTTCGGGCGTGTGCGGCCCGAAGAGGAATATCCTTAATCCTTGGACTTGTCTTTGCCCTTGGGCTCGGCCTTGGCGGCCGGAGCGCCGGATTCGCCGGGGCCGGAGACGAAGTTGCGGTTGATCTCGATATTGAGGTCCTTGGCGATCTCGATGGTGATCTTGTCGCCGTGGACTTCCATGATGCGGCCGTAGATGCCGCCGCCGGTCAGGATATAGTCGCCGCGCTTGAGGCCGGCCAGATATTCCCGGTGTTGCTTGGCCTTCTTCTGCTGCGGGCGGATGAGCAGGAAGTAGAAGATGGCGAACATGAGGATAAGCGGCAAGAAAGCGGTGATGGGGTTGCCCCCCGCGGCGTCGCCGCCGGGCGCGGCGCCCATGGCGTGCGCCAGACTCGGAAACAGCATGATGCCTCCAATTGGGATGATGGTGCCGCCCGGCGACTGGGCGCGCTTCGAACGTCCGAAGCGTCGCGCCGTGGCCGGGACGCGTCTATCGCGCCAAAATGGATGGTCTAAAATTGCCGTCGCGTCAAGGCCATTTGCGCGCCAAGGACGGCCGACGCCCGTCGGTTGTTCGGCTTCACGGCCAGGGGGTGCAGTTCCTGGCCGGGGCGTAGCCCTGGTCAAACGCCTCGCCAATGGTTGCAAAGGCCATCCGGTTGCGCCGACTTATCCGGGCCGCGTCCGAGCAGTTGGGGGCATGAAAGCGATGCGAGGACGTATTGCCGACATAGGGCGCGGCAGGTCGCGGCAGCGATAGGATGCGCGGCCAGAAACCTTGCCCCTCGGCCATGGCCCGACGCTGGAGGGCGAGATCGCGGAGGAAAAGCGCTTCTCCCACATCCTCATGCCAGAAGACGAAGACGCATCCTTTGGTGAGCAGGGTCTCTGTCACGCTGCGCCCGTCCGGCAGGATGAGATCGCCAAGAAGCCGGTCGTACCGGTCCTGGCCCGACCCGACTCCAACAAACCGCAACGGGACGCCCCGAACCAGCCCTTCCAGGGCCGCCTTGGCCTGTTGCGCGTAATACTGGGCCGGCCGCCCGTCGTGGGACGTTTCCGGGGCGTCCACGCCGGCAAGGCGCAGGGTGCGGCCATCGGCCAACCGACACGTGTCGCCGTCATAGACGGCGACTGCCCGAACCGTCTCGTCAGCCGCCCTGCCCGCCTGGACTCCGACGGTCAGACAACACGCCACCACCGCGAGCACGGCCCAAACCCGCCGCCCTGCCCATCCGATAAGCGCCTTGCGTTTCATGATGTCTCCAAAACAAACGGCCGCCGCGGATGCCGCGACGGCCGTTTGCCAAAAAAACACAGCGGGCTGGCCGCTATTTCATGGCTCCGGGAACGAAGCCGATCTTGTCGATGGCCGTCTTGATGGCGTCCTGCGGAGCCTCGCCCTCAAAGGACACCAGTCCCTTGGTCAGGTCCACGGAGACGTTGGACAGTCCCGGCAGGGCCGAGAGCGCCTTGGTCACGGAATTGGCGCAGTTCTGGCAGTGCATGCCGCCGACTTCGATGGTGGGCATCAGGCGTCCTCCTGCTCTTTTTGGGCGATATAGGCCAGGGCCGCCGGAAAATCGAGGGTGCCCTCGTAGATGGCCCGGCCGGAAATCAGACCTTCAAGACCCTTCTTCACATAGGGATAAAGCGCTTTGACGTCGTCCAGGGTGGCCACGCCGCCGGCGGCGATGACCGGCAGGTCGGTGAGTTCGAGCAGCCGTGCAAGAGCCGGCTGGTTCACGCCCGACTGCATGCCGTCACGGCTGATGTCGGTGTAGACCACAAAGGCCGCGCCAGCGGCGGACAGGCCCGGCAGCACGTCCTCGACGGTGCGGCCGGAATCCTCGACCCATCCTTTAACTTTGAGGTTGCCGTCCACGGCGTCCAGGGACACGCCCACCCGGCCGGGATGGGCCGCGCAGATGGCGGCAAACGCGTCGGGATCGGCCAAGGCCAGGGTGCCGATGATGAGGCGTTTGACGCCGGCCTCAAGGTAAGCGGCGGCAGTGGCCGCGTCGCGCACCCCGCCGCCGAGCTGCACCGGAATGGACAACCCGGAGCAGATGCGGGCGATGAGCTCGAAGTTGCGCGGCTTGCCGCTAAAGGCTCCGTCCAGATCAATCAGGTGGAGCCATTTGGCTCCAAACCCTTCCCAATGCCGGGCCATGGCCTCGGGATCGGGGGAAAACACGGTGACGGCGTCGGCCACGCCCTGGCGCAACCGGACGCACTGCCCGTCCTTGATGTCGACAGCCGGAAAAATGATCACAAGCCAAGCTCCGCGATGCCCTTCTTGAGGCCTTCCTGGGCCAGTTCCATGGCCGAGAGCCAACGGCCGTTGCGGGCAACGAACTTCTTGGCGTCCAGGATGTTGGAAACCAGGGACTGCTGGGTCTCGTCGAAGTGGAAGTTGCGGATCATGGACCCGGTGCGCACGTCGATCAGGTACAGCACGAAATCGACGCTGGCCGGCTTGGTGGCCCCGATCTCGGAGCCGTCGCGTTCGCGCCAGTCGATGACCATGGGCACGACGACGTAGTCCGCGCCGGCGCACTTGCCGATGTTGATGTAGGACCGCAAGGTTCCCAGCCGCCCGGGCTCGTCGCCTCGCGGGGCGGACTTGGCGCAGGAGGCGGCCATCTTGGCCGGCACGAACTGCTGCTTGGCCCCGGCCAGATCCTGCTCCAGGGCGGCGTCGAGGTGGACAGGAGCCACCTCGGGCACGTGGCGGGCGGCAGGCAGGTAGCCGGCGAGCAAGTCGGCGTCGGTGGCCGGGATGGCAAAGGGCAACACGGCGAACTTTTTGTCCAGGAAGGCCACGGCCGAGGCCGGGGCGTCGCCCGAGGCCGGGGCCTTGGACACCGGGGCGGTCTTGCGCACGCAGCCGGCGGCGAGGCTTAAGCCCAAAAGCGCCACGCCGAGATAGGCCAGAGATTTGCTTCGCATCAGTCCAGGCTCCCTTTGGTGCTCGGCACCCTGCTCGATCCGTGCGCGGCCGTGGCCCGGCGCAGGGCCAGTCCCAACGCCTTGAAGGCCGCTTCCACCAGATGGTGGCCGTTTTGGCCGTACACGAAATGGATATGAAGGTTCATGCGGGCGGAAATGGCCAACGATTTGAAGAATTCCCGCCACAGGTCCTTTTCCTCGCCGGCAATGACCGGCGGCAGCACGTCTTCGCGGTAGACCAGATACGGCCGGCCCGAGAGGTCCACCACCACGTCGCACAGGGCCTCATCCATGGGCACCCGGGCGTCGCCCACCCGCTCTATGCCCACGCGCTCGCCCAGGGCCTGGCGGAAGGCCTCGCCCAGGCAGATGGCGACGTCTTCCAGGGTGTGGTGGGCGTCGACTTCCAGGTCGCCCCGGCAGGTCAGGTTGAGATCAAAGCCGGCCCAGAAGGCCAGCAGGTTGAGCATGTGGTCGGCAAAACCGAAACCGGTGTCGATGGCGGCGTTGCCCTGGCCGTCGATGGTGATCTCGACGGCCACGCGGGTTTCGCCGGTCTCCCGGGAATAGGCTCCAAATCGTTCGGCCATGGCATGTTCCCCGACCCGCTAGGCGGACGGGGACTCCTTGCCGGCGGCGGCGGCCGGCTGGGCCGCAGCTGCCGTGGCGGCGGGCTGGGCCGGAGCAGCCGTGGCTGCGGCGGCGTTTTCAGGGTGGAGCTGTTTTTGAGCCTCGGCCTGTTTCTGCTCACGCTCGGCCCGATCCACTTCCGCTTCCAGGGTGGATTTGACGTCGCTGCTCATGCGGCGAAACTCGGCCATGCCCTTGCCAAGCGTCTTCATGAGATCGGGCAGCTTGGAGGGGCCGATGACGATGAGGGCCACCACCAGGATGACCAGAAGTTCCGTGGAACCGATGCCGAACATAGGACTACTCTTTTGGCCGGGCGCGTATGGTCCGGGATTGCGTCGCGTTGCGACCGTCTATTCCCACTCGATGGTCGCGGGCGGCTTGGACGAGACGTCGAACACCACGCGGTTGACGCCTTTGACCTCATTGATGATGCGGTTGGACATGACGGCCAGGATCTCCGACGGGAGCCGGCTCCAGTCGGCGGTCATGGCGTCGAGGCTGTCCACCACGCGGATGGCGGCCACGTTTTCATAGGTGCGGCCGTCGCCCATGACCCCGACGGTCTTGAGCGGCAGCAGCACGGCAAACCCCTGCCAGACCTTGCGGTACCAGCCCGAGGCGACAAGCTCGCTCTGGACGATCTTATCCGTTCGCCGCAAAATCTCAAGACGTTCCTCGGTCACCTCGCCGATGATGCGGATGGCCAGGCCCGGTCCGGGGAAGGGATGACGCCAGATGATGAAGTCGGGCATGCCGAGCTCCACCGCCACCTTGCGCACCTCGTCCTTGAAGAGTTCGCGCAGGGGTTCGATGAGCGCCAGCTTCATGACCTCGGGCAGCCCGCCCACGTTGTGGTGGCTCTTGATGACGGCCGAGGGGCCCTTGAAGGACACGGACTCGATGACGTCGGGATACAGCGTCCCCTGGGCCAGGTACTTGACCTTGGGCAGCTTGGCCGCCTCGACCTCGAAGACCTCGATGAAGGTCTTGCCGATGATCTTGCGCTTTTCCTCGGGGTCGGTCACGCCGGCCAGCTTGTCGAGAAAGAGCTTGGCCGCATCGACGTAATGCAGGTTGAGGTCGAAGTGTTCGCGCAGATACGCGGCCACTTCCTCGCCCTCGCCCATGCGCAACAAGCCGTTATCGACAAAGATGCAGTGAAGCTTCTTGCCGATGGCCTTGTGGAGCATGACGGCCACGACGGTGGAATCGACGCCGCCGGACAGGGCGCAGACCACTTCGTCGTCGCCGACTTTTTCCTTGAGCGAGGCCAGCTCGGTTTCCAGGAAGCTCGACATGGTCCAGCCCGAGGTCAGGCCGGCGATGTCGAACAGGAAGTTGTGCAGGATGCGCTCGCCGTCCTCGGTGTGGGCCACCTCGGGGTGGAACTGCAGGGCGTAGATGCGCCGCGAGACGTTGGCCAGGGCGGCGATGTCCACGTTTTTGGTGCGCGCGGCCACCACGAAGCCCTCGGGCGCGGCCATGACCTTGTCGCCGTGGGACATCCAGACGATGTGCCCTTCCTTTTGGGGCAGGCCGGCGAACAGTGGCACGTCGGCCAGGACTTGCAGGTCGGCCCGGCCGTACTCGCGGTCGGTGGAAGCAGCCACATGGCCGCCGGGCAGGTGGTGGGCCAAGAGCTGCATGCCGTAGCAGATGCACAGGGTCGGCAGGCCCAGATCGAACACGGCCGGATCAAAGGGCGGCGCGTCGGCGTCGGCGACGCTGGAAGGGCCGCCGGACAGGATCACGGCCTTGGGGGCCATGGCCGCCACTTCCTTGGCCGTGACGGTGCAGGGATGGATTTCGGAATACACCCCGGCCTCGCGCACGCGGCGGGCGATGAGCTGGGTGTACTGGGAGCCGAAGTCGAGGATGAGAACCTTGTCGGGCTGGCTCATGCTAGTAGGTCTCCACGCGGTAGTTGGGGGCTTCCTTGGTGATGATGACGTCGTGGACGTGGCTTTCGCGAAGCCCCGCCGGCGAGATGCGCACGAACCGGGCCTTTTGCTGCAATTCTTCGATGGTGTTGCAGCCGCAATAGCCCATGCCGGAGCGCAGGCCGCCCACGAGCTGGTAGATGCTGTCGGTGACGGGGCCCTTGAACGGCACCCGGCCGACAATGCCCTCGGGCACGAGCTTCTTGGTCTTTTCCTGGAAGTAGCGGTCGGAGCTGCCTTCACGCATGGCGTCGATGGAGCCCATGCCGCGATAGATCTTGTAGGTGCGGCCCTGGTACAGCACGGTTTCGCCCGGGCTTTCCTCGGTGCCGGCGAAAAGGCCGCCCATCATGACCGTGTCGCCGCCGGCGGCGATGGCCTTGACGATGTCGCCCGAGAACTTGACGCCGCCGTCGGCGATGAGGCGCTTGCCGGCCTCGCGGCAGGCCCGGGAGGCTTCCATGATGGCCGTGACCTGGGGCACGCCCACGCCGGCCACCACGCGGGTGGTGCAGATGGAGCCCGGCCCGATGCCGACCTTGACGGCGTCGGCCCCGGCGGCAATGAGCGCCTTGGCCCCTTCGTAGGTGCCGACATTGCCGGCCACGAGCTGGCAGCCCGGGTGCTCGGCCTTGATGGCTCGGATGGACTCCAGGATGTTCTTGGAGTGGCCGTGGGCGGAATCGAGGACCAGGAAATCCGCGCCGGCGTCGAGCAGGGCCTGGACGCGCTCGCCCCGGTCGCCGCCCACGCCGATGGCCGCTCCCACGCGCAGCCGGCCCAGGCTGTCCTTGCAGGAATTGGGGTATTTGCGGATCTTCTCGATGTCCTTGATGGTGATAAGGCCGCGCAGCTTGTTGTTGTCGTCAACCACCAGGAGCTTTTCGATGCGGTTGGCGTGGAGGTGGTGCTTGGCCTCCTCCAGGGTGGTGCCCACGGGCACGGTGACCAGGTTTTCGCTGGTCATGACCTGGCCGACGGTGGTGACCGAGTCCTTGACGAAGCGCACGTCGCGGTTGGTGACGATGCCGACCAGGGTGTCGCCGTCGACCACGGGCAGGCCGGAAATGCTGTACTCGCTCATGACGGTGAGCGCCTGCTCCACGGTCATGGCCGGGGGCACGGTGATGGGCGAGATGATCATGCCCGATTCCGACTTTTTGACCTTCTCCACCTCAAGCCGCTGTTGGGCCACGGTCATGTTCTTGTGGACCACGCCCACGCCGCCGCTGCGGGCGAGCTGGATGGCCATGCGCGATTCGGTGACGGTGTCCATGGCGGCGCTGACCAGGGGAATGTTGAGCTTGATGTCCGGGGTGAGCCAGGAGGACACGTCGGCCAGGTCGGGCGTGACTTCCGAGTAATCGGGAACAAGCAAAACGTCGTCGAAGGTAAGGCCGAAATCGATGACTTTTTCCATATCGCAAACTCCGGGTTATATGGGCGGCCTAGTCCAGGCCGAGATAAGCGGAACGCACCTTGGGGTTGCTGAGGAGGTCCTTGCCCGGCCCTTCCAGGGTGACATGGCCGGTTTCCAGGACATAGCCCCGATGGGCGATCTGGAGCGCCATCTGGGCGTTTTGCTCCACCAGCATGACCGTTACGCCATCTTTGTTGATTTGGACAATGATCTCGAAAATGTTTTCCACCACCAGCGGCGCAAGGCCCAGGGACGGCTCGTCCAAGAGCAGGAGCTTGGGCCGGGCCATGAGCGCCCGGCCGATGGCCAGCATCTGCTGCTCGCCGCCGGACAGGGTGCCGCCCATCTGGGAACGGCGTTCGCGCAGGACCGGGAACAGCGAATAGGCATGGTCCTCGTCTTCGCGGATGCCGGCCTTGTCCTTGCGCAGATACGCGCCCATGAGCAGGTTCTCCCGCACGGTCAGGCGCGGGAAAATCATGCGCCCTTCGGGCACCTGGGTGATGCCCATGGAGACGATGCGCTCGGTGCTGCTGGCGGTGATGTCCTCGCCCAGGAAGGACACGGAGCCCTTGCGGGGATGGACCACGCCGGAGATGCTCATGAGCGTGGTGGACTTGCCCGCGCCGTTGGCCCCAATCAGCGTGACGATCTCGCCCTGGGCGACCTTGAGGGAGACGCCCTTTAAGGCCTGGATGTTGCCGTAAAACGTTTCAATGGCGGTCAGTTCAAGCATGGGCCGCCCCCTTGCCGAGGTAGGCTTCGATGACGTCGGGGTTGGCCCGGACTTCCTGGGGCGAGCCGTCGGCGATCTTGACGCCGTGGTCCAGGACCACCAGACGCTTGCAGATGCGCATGACGAGCTTCATGTCGTGCTCGATGAGCACAACGGTGACGCCCCGGCCCAGGATGGCGTGGATGAGATCGACCAGGGCCTCGGTTTCCCTGGGGTTCATGCCGGCGGCCGGTTCGTCGAGAAGGATGAGCTTGGGATCGGTGGCCAGGGCCCGGGCGATCTCCAGCCGGCGCTGATCGCCGTAGGAGAGGCTTGCCGCCGAGGACAGAGCCGTTTCGCCAAGTCCCACGAAATCGAGGTTTTCCATGGCCGCGTCGATGATGGCCCGTTCCTCGGCCCGCTGGGAGCGGGTGCGCAGCACCGAGCCGAAGAAGTTGGCCGAAGTGCGGCAGTGGCGGGCGATGCGCACGTTGTCGAGCACGGTCAGCGCCGAGAAAAGGCGGATGTTTTGAAAGGTCCGGGCCACGCCCAGGGCGGTCATGCGCTCGGGCTTGCGGCCGGCGACATTTTGCGGCTCCCCTTCCCCGCCGGCAAACAGAATGCGGCCGTCGGTCGGGGTATAAATGCCGGCCACGCAGTTGAACATCGTGGTCTTGCCCGCGCCGTTGGGGCCGATGAGGCCGGTGATGGCCCCGCGCTCCACGGCAAACGAGACGTCGCTGAGGGCCATGAGGCCCCCGAAGCGTTTGCTGACTCCGTCTACGGTAAGTATCGCATCCATATTACGCCGTCCGGCGCGCCGCGATCCTGGCGCGCAAGTCCTTGATCAGTCCGCTTTGCATGGTCGATTCCGCCACCTGGGTGAAAAGGCCGTGGGGGCGGAAACGCATGATGACCACCATGATGAGGCCGTAGGCCAGAAACCGGGTCTCGGCCGGCAGCCCGAGTTTGGGCAGGGCCACCCGCAGCACCTCGCCCAGGGCGATGAGGATGGCCGAACCGACCAGCGCGCCCCGGATGTTGCCCAGGCCCCCCAGCACGACCATGCACAGGACCAGGAAGGATTCCCAGAACTTGAACATGTCCGGCGAGATGAAAAGGGTCCAGCGGGCCAGAAACGCGCCGGCCAAAGCGCCGATGCCGGTGGAGACGGCAAAGGCGATGACCTTGTAGGCGAAGAGATTGACCCCGCAGGAGGCGGCGGCCATGGGGTCCTCGCGGATGGCCAGCCAGGCCCGGCCCAGGCGCGAATCCTCCACCCGGGTCATGACCAGGAAGACGAGCCCCACCATGACCATGGCCAGATAGTAGTACGGGACCTCGCCGCGAAAGGCGTAGCGCCAGCGCTCGTCCACGCCAAGCAGGGTCGCCAGCCAGGTGACGTCGAGGGAAATGGGGGCGATGCCGGGGATGCCTAAGGGGCCACGGGTCAGCCAGATCTCGTTGGTGAGGAAAAGTACCACGAGTTCGGAAAACCCGAAGGTGACGATGGCGAAATAGTCGCCGACCAGCCGCAAGGTCGGCGCGCCCAGAAGCACCCCGAACAGCGCGCCGTTTAAGACCGCCAGAGGGACGATCAGCCAAAACGACATGTTGTAGTGGATGGTAAGAAGCCCGGCCGTGTAAGCCCCGATGCCGTAGAATCCCACGAATCCGAGGTCGAGCAGGCCGCAAAAGCCGGGCAGGATGTTGAGCCCCATGGCCAGCACCATGTAGACCATGATGAGGACCAGGACGTGCAGAACGTAGACGTCCCGGAAGGGCATCAGCGGATAGGCCAGGGCCGCCGCCAGAAGCAGGTATTTGAGTGTATGAGCCGCGCCGCGCATGTGTGTTCCAGTCGGTTCGAGGCGGCCGGCGACGGCCGCCGGTTGCTAGGCTTTATCCGTCACGGCCCGGCCGAGCAGGCCCGAGGGACGGAAGATGATGACCAGGATCATGACGGCGTAGGCGACGCCGTCGCGGTAGGGCGAGGAGACGTAGCCCGCGCCCAGGGTTTCGGCGATGCCGAGCACCACGCCGCCGAGCATGGCACCGGGCACCGAGCCGATGCCGCCGAGCACCGCGGCGGCAAAGGCCTTGACTCCGGCCAGATAGCCCATGGTCGGGTACATGGTGTTGTAGTACATGGACACCATGATGCCGGCCATGGCTCCCATGGCCGAGCCGAGGGCGAAAGTGAAGGAGATGACCCGGTTGACGTTGATGCCCATGAGCGCGGCGGCCGTCTGGTTCTGGGCCAGGGCGCGCATGGCCGTGCCGACACGGGTGCGGGTGATGATGAGGTTGAGGCCGACCATGAGCATGAGCGCCACGGCGTAGATGATGATCTGCATCCAGGAGATGGTGACGTCGGAGAACGTCAGGGCCGGTTCGCTGAAAAAGGCGGGCAAGGCCTGCTTGGGAAAGGGCAAGGGCCGGCTGCCCCAGATGATCATGGCCAGGTTTTGGAGAAAGATGGACATGCCGATGGCGGTGATGAGCGCGGCCAGACGCGGGGCCTCCCGCAAGGGGCGGTAGGCGATGATGTCCAGCAGCACGCCGATGGCGGCGGCGGCCAGCATGGCCAAAAGCACGGCCAGGGGCAGCGGCAGTCCCATGGAAATAAACGACAGGGTAAGGAAAGCCCCGAGCATGTAAATTTCGCCGTGGGCGAAATTAATAAGCTCAATGACGCCGTAGACCATGGTGTAGCCCACGGCGATGAGCGCGTAGATGAGACCCAGGGTGAACCCGTTGACGAGCTGTTGTTCGAGCAACGTCTGCTCCGAAGCGTTTGGCGTTTAGAGGGGCATGAAGCGCGAACAGGCCGGATGATCTCCAGCCTGTTCGCGTTTCGTTCCTGCGGCGGTTTCCGCCTAGTTCATCTGCTTTTCGGCCGGGACGAACTTGCCGTCCTTGACGACCTTGACATAGGCGGGCTTGAGGCAGTCGCCGTTGCCGTCGAAGTAGTTGACGCCGGTGACGCCCTTGTAGCCCTTTTCCGGGGAATCAAGGCCAGCCAGATAATCGCGGATCTTGGTCCGGTCGGCGCCGGCCTTGGCGATGGCTTCGGCGATGATGCCGGCGGCGTCGTAGGCGTTGGCGCTCATCCAGTCCACGTCGCGCTTGTACTTAGCCTTGAAGGCGTCGATGAACTTCTTGGCGTCGGCCCCGGCGGTCTCGACCAGGAAAGGCGCGGTCAGGTAGGTGTTGTCGGCCGCGGCGCCGCCGAGCTTGACGTAGTCGAGGTTGTCGAAGCCGTCGGCGCCCATCTTGGCGACGTTAAGGCCGATCTTTTTGGCCTGGTCGGCGATGAGCGCGCCTTCGGGATAGTAGCCGGCGATGAACATGGCTTCGGGAGCGGCGGCCTTGAGCTTGGTCAGCTGCGGGGTGTAGTCCTGGTCGCCCTTCTTGTAGGCTTCCTCGCCGACCACGGTCAGGCCCAGGGCCTTGGCTTCCTTGATGAAGGCATCTTTGAGGCCGATGCCGTAGTCGTTGTTCTCGTAGAACACGGCCACTTTCTTGAGGCCCAGGACCTTGGCCGAGTAGTCGGCCAGGAACTTGCCCTGGAAGTCGTCGCGGTAGACATTGCGGAAGGACCAGGCCTTGCCCTTCTCGTCCTTGCTCTTGGTGGAAATGGTGGTGTTGGTGGCCGTGGGCGTGATGGCGGCGACGCCTTCGCGCACGTAGGCCGGCAGGCCGGCCAGGTGGGCCGAGGAGCACAGGTGGCCGACAATGGCGACAATGGCCTCGTCATTGACGATGGACGAGGACACCGTGGCGGCCTCGCGGGGCTCGCACTGTTCATCGAAATAGACGGCCTCGATCTTCTTGCCGTTAATCCCGCCGGCGGCGTTGATCTCTTCGAGCTTGAGGTCCACGCCGGCCTTGACGTTCTCGCCGTAGCCGGCGGCGCTGCCGGTGAGCGGCGTGGGAACGGCGATCTTGATGGTGTCGGCGGCATGAGCCGGCGCGGCGGCCAGGCCAAGGGTCAGGCCGAGGGCGCAGGCAAGGGCGGCCCGGGTCGTTTTTCTGCCAAACATCACGTTTCCTCCGGTTGCGGTTGCATGGGGCATAGGTCTCGGCTTCCGGGAACAGCCTTAAAGCCGGCCCGGGTTGGGTACGGTCGCGTTACGCGGCAACATTCACCAAATCGACACGAAAAGCAATCTCGCTTACGAACCCGGTTTGGCCTCAAGTTCTTCTTGAGCGGTTTTCCGCGTCTCGGGGTCGGTTTTGGGCGAAGCAATGACGGCGGACAGCGCCTGCTTGGCCTTGGCCTCGTCCTTGTAGGCGTATTTGTAGAGCAGGCCCAGGTTGAAGCGGGCCCGGAAGTCCTCGGCGTCCTTGGCCAGGATGGCTTCGAATGCCGCCTTGGCCCCGTCGAGGTCGTTCATGTTGTAGCGCACCACGCCCAGGGCGTTTAGGACATCGGGGTCGTCGGGGCGGACCTTTGCAACTTTGTCGAGAAAGGTCTTGGCCCGGTCAAAGGAGCCCATGGCCATGAAGCGTTCGGCCATGGCCATTTGCAGACCTGTGTCGTCGGGATTTTCCTGAAGCTTCTGCATGAGTTCCATGACCTCACGCATGGGGCCGTTCATGGCTTGGTCCATGCCCCCGGGCATTCCCTGCCCCATGCCGCCGCCCTTTTTCTGGTGGACTTCCAGGGTTGGCCGCTCCAGGCGGTAGATGAAGGAGGCGGCGAAAATGATCACCAGGCAAAAGGCCATGAAGGCCAGGACCATGCGGCCCGAGGCGTTGGGGCCGTGTTCAGTTGTCGTCATTTAAGATCTCCAGGCGTGACAGACGCCGTTTGAGACGCTGTTGGGAAGTTGCCAGAAAAGCCACGTAGCAGCCGAGACCGACCCAGACCAGGACGTTGGCCGCGAACAGATAGACTTCCTTCCCCATGGCTTAATTCCTTATGGAGCCGTGGCGCATAAGGGCCGTGACGGCCGCGCCGGCTCCGAGTTGTCTGGTGCGAAAGGCGAGCAAGGCCAACCAGAAAAGGCCCATGGCCACGAGGTTGGCCAGGACGGCCAGCCACATTTCGGGCTCCATGCCGCCGCCCTGGGAGCCCAGGACCGAGGGATGGATGCTGCGCCAGTAGCGGGCCGAGATGAAGACCAGCGGCACATCGAGAAAGGCCACCACGCCAAGGACGGCCAGGACCGTGTCCTGGCGCTGGCCGCCGACGTCCGAGGCCCGCAGCAGCAGATAGGCGGCATAAACGAACCACATGACGAGCGTCGTGGTGAGCCGGGGGTCCCAGGTCCACCAGACGTTCCAGATGGGCCGGGCCCAGCACATGCCGGTGATAAGGGCCAGTCCGGAAAAGAGCACGCCCAGTTCCGCCGCCGCGCCGGCCAGCCGGGAATAGGCGTCCCGACGTTTGGCCAGATAGAGGATGGAGGCAACGAAGTTGACGAAAAAGCTCACCGTGGACCACCAGGCCAGGGGCATGTGGGTGTAGAAGATCTTTTGCACCACGCCCATGGACTGCTCCACCGGGGCATGGAACCAGATCAGGTACTGGGCAATGATCGAAGCGGCCGCGAAGGCCAGGGCGCACAGGCGGATCATGAGGGCTATTCCTCGCCGGTATAAAGAAACGGAAAAAGGACCAGGGCGGCGGCGGTGAACACCGCGTCAAAGGCGACCACCGTTCCGGTCCAGGCCCCCACGGCCTCCAGCCCCCGGCCCGAGATGACAGTTTCCAGGAGGCGGATGCCGGCCAGAAGCGCCGGCACAAGCAGCGGGAAAAGGATCACGGTCAAAAGCGACTCCCGCGACGATTTCCCCACCGACAAGGCCCCCAGAAGCGACCCCAGGGCGCACAGGCCCCAGTCCACGGCCGCGACCACGGCCAGGCCCATGAGCGGCGAACCGGCCACGGTCTGGCCGAGAAAGGCGACCGCCGCAGGGGCGAATACCATCTGACAGCAAAAAAGCAACACCCAGCCGGACAGGGCCTTGCCCAGCCACACGGCCTGGGCCGGGGCCGGGGACAGGAGCAGCCCCAGGCGCGCCCCCTCGGCCTCTTCCAAGCCGTAGAGGAAGTTGAAGACCAGCACCTGCCCGAAGGCCGTAGCCAACCAAAAGACGGCGGCGGCGGCCAGGGGGGGCGAGAGCTCGCCCGGCTCCCGGGACAGGCTCATGATGAAGATGAGGAGCAAGCCCAGAAGCACGGTCTGGACCAGCCCCTGGGCCCCGGACAGGGCCAGGGACAGGTCCTTGCGGGCAATGGCCAGGGCGGCTTTCAGCATACGCCCTCCCCGGCCAGGGCGGCGGCGTCAAAACCGGCGGCCGGGCCGTCGTAGGCGACGCGGTGGCCGCCCAGGCGCACCACCCGGTCGCAGGCGGCCAGGTCGGCGGCGATGTTGTGGCTGACCCAAGCCACCGAGGCCCCGGCGTCGGCCACGGCCCGTATCTCCCGGCGCAGCCACACGGCCGAGGCCGGGTCCAGGCCCGAGGCCGGTTCGTCGAGGAGCAGCAGCCTGGGCGCGGTCAAAAACACCCGGGCCAGGCTCAGGCGCTGGGACATGCCCCGGGAGAACACCCCGGCCTCCTCGTCGGCAAAACCGGCCAGCCCCACGCGCGACAACACGGCCGTGACGGCCGCGTCATCGCGGGGCTGGCCGAACATGGACTGCCAGAAGGCCAGATTGGCCCGGGCCGTGAGCTTGGGGTAGATGAGCGTCTTGTGGCCGAGGTAGCCGATGCCGCCGGGCGGCAATTCGGTCTCCACCTCGCCCTCGCTTGGCGGCAAAAGCCCGGCAACAAGGCGCAACAGCGTGGACTTGCCCGCGCCGTTGGGGCCGACCACCAGCGTCACCTGGGCCGGGACCAACTCCAGGTCGATGTTTTTAAGCACCGCGCGTTCGCCGTAGAAACGGCAGACCCGGCGCAGGCGGACAAGGGCTTGGGCCATGGGCTCTAGCCGCCCTACTCGCCCTTGCCGCGCAGACGGCGCAGGCTGGCGAAGGGGGCGATGCACATGAGCGTGCCGCCGATCCAGATCCAGTTGATGAGCGGATTGACGCTGATCTTGAGGCTGGCCGCCTTTTTCTCGGTGGCGCTGACCAGCGTGGCGTAGACTTCGTCGCCCAGGCTCGGGATGGTGGACACCTCGGCAAAGGGCTGCTCGAAGCCGGTGTAGATGCGCCGCTCGGGGGCAAGCACGCCGACGGGCTTGCCGTCGCGGGTCACGTCGATGACGGCGCGGCTGATGGCCACGGCCTTGTTTTCCTCGAACTCCAAATCCTTAAAGGTCAACTTGAAGCCGCCGATCTCCATGGTCTTGCCCGGAGTCAGCACGGCTTCCTGGTTGAGCTGGTAAGGGCCGGAAAAGGCGATGCCAAGGGTCACCAAGGCCAGGCCCAGGTGGACGCTGTAGGCTCCCAGAGCCCCGGCCCGGCTGCGGGCATGGCGCTGGCGGACGAAGACGTAAGCGACCGTGGCCATGGCGGCGATGGAGGCCGCGCCGGCGAAAAGGGCCACGGGCAACCGGATGCCCAGGCCGTAGAGGATGGCCCCGCCGCCGACGAACGCGCCGACGGTCAACCCCAGGCCGGCCTTGTCGCGCACGCCCTCGGACCAGGACATGAGCGGACAAAAGGCGACCAGGGCCGTGACCAGGGCGAAAAGGGGCAGGCACACACGGTTGTAGAAGCCGGCATCCAGGCCGACGGGGTTGGCGCTCCACAGCTTGCTGATGACCGGCCACAGAGTGCCCAGGAACACCACGGCGGAAAGGGCGAGCATGAGCCAGGCCAGGATCACCAGGAAGCCCGGCACGCTCAGGAGGCCGGACAGGGGTTTCACCCGGTCGGCGAAAAAGGGCGCGCCGGCCAGGAGCGTGGCGGCCAGGACGACCAGGGTGAAGAGCATGAACAGGAGCAGTGGCCCGCCCACCCCGCCTTCGCCGAAGGCATGCAGAGACTCGACCACGCCGCTGCGCACGAGGTAGGTGCCCAGGATGCAGGTGACGAAGGTCACCACGGCCAGGGCCACGTTGGTCTTGGCCAGGGCCTTGGTGCGGCGCTCGACAATGGCGGTGTGGATAAAGGCGGTGCTGACCAGCCAGGGGATCAGCGAGGCGTTCTCGACCGGGTCCCAGGCCCAGTAGCCGCCCCAGCCCAGTTCCATGTAGGACCACCAGCCGCCGAGGATGATGCCGGCGGTGAGGAAGATCCAGGACAGGATGGCGGTGTTGCGGGCGGCGGCGGCAAAGGAGGCGCGCTCCCCGGTCAGCCAGCCGGCCAGAGCCAGGCAGGCCGGAATGGCAAATCCGGCGTAGCCCATAAACAGCAGCGGCGGGTGGAAGATCATGCCGGGATTGCGCAAAAGCGGATTGAGCCCCCGGCCCTCGGGCACGGGCGGCACGGCTTCCAGGAACGGATTGGAGGGGCCGGTGAGGAGCAGCAGGAAGAAGGCTTCGACCACGAGGAAAAAGAGCCAGTAGGCGTGGCGCGTGGGCGCGGACAGGCTGCGGTAGGCCGGCGAGACGGCGAAAAAGACGCCGAAAAGGGCCAATGTGAGCATCCAGAACAGCAACGATCCGGCCTGGCCGGCCCAGAAGGCGGTCAGGGCGTAGAACAGGGGCAGCAAGGTGTCCGTGTATTCGGCCACGTAGATAAAGGAGAAATCGCGTTTCCACAGGGCGACGGTGAGGATGGTCGAGGCCAGGACCACGCCGGCCGTGGCCAGCAGGTGGCCCTTTTCGATCATTCCCAGGCGGCCGTAGTCGTTTCGCCACAGGGCGAACAGGGCGGCCACCGCGCCGGCCAGACAGATGATCATGGCGGCAAGCAGGGCAAAATACGCCGTAACGTGCATGGAGGCTCCTCTATAGGATCCCCGGGGACGGCGGCGGCACGGTCCGAGGGCGACGCGCCGACGACGCCAGGGGATGGCAAGCGGTTTCGCGGCAATGTGGCATGGGGCGGACGCGCTATCCGCCACGGCGGATAAGCGCTCGGCGCGGCCTTGCGGCCGGCTTCGTGGACCCGCGGCCGGGGCTGAGGTTTATCCCCGGTTTTCCTTCTGGTACTTGGACGGGCACTTGGTCATGAGCGTGCTGGCCGCGAAGGTCCCGGAAGCGGGATTGACGCCGCCTTCCACGATGACCTCGACGCCGGGCTTGAAGGTGTCGGGCACCACGCCCTTGAAATCGACCCGGATGGTCTTGGCGGCCTGATCCTTGTCCAGGAGCGTGAAGCTGACGCCCAGGGCGTCGGCCGGACGGTCGATGCCTTCCTCAGCCACGGTGCCAAACAGCCGAGCCTTGGACAGCTCCTTGGGCTGCATGGCCAACGCTTCGGAGACATTGAGGAAGTAGGCGGTGTTCTCACCCAAACCGGAATACAGCAGATAGCCCAGGCCACCGAGAAACAGGGCCAGAGCCACGAGATACATGGGAGTGTTCTTCTTTTTCGCCATGGCAAAACCCGATCGGTTGAAGATTAGGACGGCATCACGTCGTCCCGGGCGCGCTGGCGCAAAAGCGCCTCGCGACGGGTCCGGGCCAGCTCGCGCATGTCCGCCACCTGGTCGGTTTCGTCAATGATTTCCTTCCCCAAGATCTCTTCCAAGACATCTTCCAAAGTGATGACGCCGGATACGCCCCCGTATTCGTCCAGCACCACGAAGAGATGCATACGCGATTCCAGGAATTTTACCAACACCCGGTCCAGGGTCATGGTGTCCAGCACGAAGCGCACGGGCTTGGCCAGATCGGCCAGCCGCCTGTCGTCCTGGTCGTTGGCCAGGGCTTCGAGGACCTCCCGGCGGTAGACGATGCCAACGATGTTTTCCGGGTCGTCGGCGGCGTGGACCGGAATGCGGCTGTGGGGCCACACGCCCTTGCCCTGCCCCCGGGTCTCGGCCACGGTCATTTCGGCCGGCAGGGAGAAGACCACCGTGCGCGGCGTCATGGCGTCGCTGGCGGTCTTGCGGTCCAGGGACAGGATGTTGGTGATGGAGAGTTCCTCCAGGGGATTTATGATCCCCTCGCGCCGGGTCAGGCTCACCACGGCGCGCAGGTCCTCTTCCGAGGACATCGGGGTCTTGCGGCGGCCGGACACCAGCCGGGCCAGGAACCCGCCGGCCCAGATGATAGGCAAAAGGGCCAGGATCAAGAGTTTCATGGGTCGGGCGATGAAGGCCGAAACCGACCGACAGTAGGCCACGCCCACGGTTTTGGGGAGAATCTCGCCGAAGACCAGGATGACGACGGTGAAAATGGCGGTGAAAAGCCAGAGGTCGTCGGAGCCGAACACCGACGCGGCCGCCGCGCCGGCCACGGCCGCGCCGGCGGTGTTGGCGATGGTGTTGAGCGTCAGGACGGCAGTGATGGGTTTTTCAATGTTGCTGCGCAGGGCAAAGAGCAGCTCACCCGAAGCCCGGCCGCTTTTGCGCAACCGTTCGATCCAGCTCCAGGGCACGGAATACAAAGCCGCTTCGCTCATGGAGCAAAACGCGGACAGCACGACGGCCAGGCCAACGGCCAAGGCCAGGGTCAACATGATCCACCCCCGGCCCCGAGGCGCTTGGCCGGGTCGGCATTGGCGGGTTCGGCGGAATCGGCGTCAGGAGATGACGGAGACGTGTCGTGTTCCATGGGAAAAGGCAAAACTCCAGGCGGACGGTCCGCGACAGATTGGGTCGTCAACCCTTTATACGAACTCCCGCGCCGGTGTAAAGGCCGCAGGCCCTCTAGTTATTGGTCGCGGCCGTATCGTTTTTGATCCGAAACCCGCCTTTGAGCGGCGGAATGATGTAGCGCTCGGTGAATTCCTCGATGACCATGTCCGGTTTCTCACGCTCGATGAGCGCCTTGTCGAAAAAGCGCAGCTCCATCTCGGACTGGGGCTTGAGCCAGACATACAGCGCCTTGCTGAAGGACTCGGCCATGAACGGCAACAGTTCCCACCAGAACGAATCGTGGAAGATGACGGCCGTGGGCAGTTTGGCGTTGCCGGTGAAGGAATACTGCGGCACTTCGAAGTAGTGCGGATCAACAGGACCGTCGTAGGATGCGCCTCGGGCTTTATACCACTCTTTATTAAAGAACAGCACCCGGTCTTCCTTCAGGTAATCGGACAATCCCATCATGAAGGCCAGATCGCCGGCCATCCAGGCATACTGTTCCACCCGGAATTGTTCGCGCGGCAAGGGCTTGACGGCCGGGTATTCCCGGACAATGGGTCCCATGATCTGCCGGTAGGCCGCGTAAGCGCCGAAAGCGTTCCAGTGGCTGTCGGTCATATAAAAGACATTATGCTGCTTTTTCTCTTCAAGCAGGGCCGGCGTGACGTCGATGATTTCCACATGGCTCTTGGCGCGCACGGCGTCCACGAACTGTTCGCGCTGGCTTTTCTGCCGCACCGGACGCAAGGCCTCGGGCAGCATCTCGGGATAGACGGAATTTTTGTTGGGAGCCAGGATCACCAGATAGCGGATGCCGCGTTCCTCCAGCCACTGGCGGCGATGCTCCAGTTCGGCGGCCAGCAGGTCCACCGAGGCGGCCGGCAGGTCCTCGGGAGAGCGGGCGTCCTCGATGACATTGCGAAACGCCCCGTCCTGGGCCAGAAACAGCCAATGCTCCTTGCCGGCCATGACCTTGGAGGACGGCGTGGTGGATGCCAGGACAAAGGTGTCCATATAGCTGTTCCAGCTGATGAGCAGGCCGCGCAGGTTATAACGACGGTCCAGATAGCCCCGACGCAGGGCGTTGAACCAGCGGCCCCAGGTGGCGGGATCGGCGCTCACCGCCGGCAAGGGCGCGGTATCGGTTTCGGCGATGGTCCCCTTGGGTGCAAAGGCGAGATACCGGTCCGCCGTTGGCAGAACCAGCATGGTCACAAACAGGCACGAGGCCAGGCAGGCGATGACGCGGCAAAAAAATGAGGATCGGCTTTGCAAGGCGTGCGTCCGTACGTCAGGCCGATACGGCGCGGCCCCAGGCGGTCCGCAGCGTCTCGGCGTTGGTTAAAAGTTGGGACAAGACGGCTTGGCACACCAGCCCGTCGATGCGGCGGCCGGACCGCCAGCGGGCACGAATGTCCGAGGCGCTGACGTCGAGCCGGGTAATGGGCACGAAGCGGGCGGCGTGGCCGCCGGGCAGCGTCCAGACGGCCGGATCGGCTGTGGGCCCGGCCCCCATGGCCGGGGCATTGGCCACGAAAAAATCGGTAAACGCCTCGATCCCCTGCCCTTCCCGGGAATGGACAGCCAGATCGGCCAGCCGGCCCAGGCCCAGGCCGTCCTTCCAGGAAGGCAGGCACAGTAGGTCGCCCAGGCCGAGGATGAAGCAGAAGTCCTGTCCCGGGCGCGAAGCGGCCAACTCGGCCAAGGTGTCGCGGGTGTAGGACGGCCCGGGCCGGTCGGCTTCCAGAAGATTGACGGAAAATCCCGGGATGCCGGCCACGGCGGCCCGGCACAGAGCGGCGCGCAGCTCGAAATCCAGCAGCTTGCCGCCGAGTTTGTGGGGCGGCCGGGCCGAAGGGATGAATTCCACGGCGGAAAGCCCCAAGGCTTCGGCCACCTCGATGGCGGCCCGCACATGGGCGACGTGGACGGGATTGAAGGTCCCGCCGAAAATGCCGATCCTGGCCTCGGACATGCCGCTTCGCTAGCCCCGCACCTGCCCCTGGCCGAGCACCACGAACTTGGCGCTGGTCAGTTCCACCAGCCCCATGGGGCCGTAGGAATGGAGCTTGGAGGTGGAGATGCCGATCTCCGCGCCTAGGCCGAGTTCACCGCCGTCGTTGAACCGCGTGGAGCAGTTGCTGCCGACCATGGAAGCGTCGGCCCGGCGCAGGAAATCCATGGCCCGGTCGTGGTTCTCGGTGAGGATGACCTCGGTGTGTCCGGAACCGTAGCGGTGGATGTGGGCCAGCGCCTCGTCCAGGGAATCGACGACCTTAACGGCCAGGATGAGGTCATGGAACTCGTGGCCGAAATCCTCAGGCGTGGCCGCCGTGGCCCCTTCGCCCAGAAGCGGCAGGGAGCGCGGGCAGGCCCGCATGGTCACCCCGGCCCGGCGCAAGGCGTCGCCGATGCGGGGCAGGAAGGTCGGCGCGGCGTCGGCGTGAACGAGCAGGCACTCCAGGGCGTTGCACACCCCCGGACGCTGGGCCTTGGCGTTGACCACGATGGTCTCGGCCCGGGCCTCGTCGGCCCCGCTGTCGACATAGGCGTGGCACACGCCCTTGTAGTGCTTGAGCACCGGCATGGTGGCCTGGGAGACCACGGCTCGGATAAGCCCTTCCCCACCGCGCGGGATCATGACGTCGATGAGTTCGTCGAGCTTGCACAGGGCGGCCACGGCGGCCCGATCGGCCGTGGGCACGAGCTGGGCGGCGTCGGCCGGCAGTCCCGAAGCTTCCAATGCTTCCCGCAAAAGTCCGGCCAGGGCCAGGTTGGAAGCCAGGGCCTCGGAACCGCCCTTTAAAATGACGGCGTTGCCGGCCTTGAGGCACAGGATGGCGGCGTCGATGGTGACGTTGGGCCGGGATTCGTAAATCATGCAGATGACGCCCAAGGGCACGCGCATGCGCCCGACGAGCAGGCCGTTAGGACGGGGCCGCATGGACTCGATGGCGCCCACGGGGTCTGGCAGGGCAATGATCTCGCGGCAGGCCTTGGCCATGCCGTCCATCACCGCCGGGGTCAGCGTCAGGCGGTCCAGACGCGGGACGTCCATACCGGCCGCGCGGGCTTTTTCGAGGTCAGCGGCGTTGGCGGCCAGCACGCCTTCACGGCGGGTTTCCAGCAGCTCGGCCAGCCTGGCCAAAAAGGCGTCCTTGGCCGCGCCGGAAGCGGCGGCCATGGCCCGGGACGCTTCCTTGGCCTTTCGGGCCATGACTTCCATGTCGGCGGCAACGCTCATGAGAACCTCCAGGATAGGGCGCGAAAAGTTGGCTGATAGCCCCTTGGCCCCGGAAAGTCAAAGCGCCTTTGCGGCCAACGCAACGCCGGCCACGATGTTGCCGCTGCGGGTTTTTACTTGTGGAAAGGCGGTTCGGACCAGTCCGAAGCCCGCTTGCGACAAGAGCGCCGCAAGCTCTTCCAAAGTGAAATGATGGGCCTGATACAAGACCGCCTCGCCTTCGCGCACCAAAAAGCTCCCCTCCTCGCCGGTTTCAACCAACCCCGCTTCATACCGGGCGCGGTAATACGGCAGGTCGGGGTTGCGCAGGAAATCGCCCAGGCACAAGAGTCCCGTGACCACTCGCCGGGCTTCAGCCAGCACGGCCAGCCGGGCGGCCGGGGTCGGCAGCGTGGTCATGACGGCCTGGAGCACGGCCACGTCAAAAGTGCCGTCGGCAAAAGGCAAGGCGGTCAAGTCCGCCCGCACCACGGCCAGTCCGAGGCCGGCGGCCAGGGCCAGACTCGGCGCATTGCAGTCGGCCCCGACATGGAATGCCCCCAATCCATCGCGGCGAAGTCCGGCCAAGGTCCGCCCCGGACCGCAGCCCAGATCCACAAGACGGTCCCCGGGGCCAATGAGCGCCCGCACTTCCGGGACAAGTTCCAACGAAGACGGCGCAGCGGCGGTGTTTTTCCAATACATGGAAGGCGTTATAGCCAAAGTGCCCGGCCCCGCCCAGCGCTTTTCCGGCCGCCCCGCTCTTTTCGCTTGGGCATCGCCCCAAACCCTGCTAGGAGACCGACCGGCTTCAGTGTGCATTGATGAAAGCCAAGAGTGCCTCCGGCGGGGGGGGGGGGGGGGGGGGGGGGGGGGGGGGGGGGGGGGGGGGGGGGGGGGGGGGGGGGGGGGGGGGGGGGGGGGGGGGGGGGGGGGGGGGGGGGGGGGGGGGGGG
>JAEZMB010000087.1 GCA_023435825.1 Pseudomonadota bacterium
CCCCAAAACAAATCCCCCCCCCCCCGGCCCCAAACCGGGGGCGGGGGAGGGCGCGTTCCATTGCCTATTCCATCAATCGCGGCAAGGGCCGGCCATTACTTGGGCAGGGCCTTCCACTCCTCAATCACTTTCTTGCAAGCCGGGCTGGCCTTGTCGAGATTTTCCGGTTTGGCCACGCAGCCGCGCCGGCCGCCGCCGCCTTTTTGCACATCGGCGCAGGGGCCGCCCGGAGCAATGAGCGCCGCGCATTCTTTTTCAAAAAGCGCCCGATTGGCGGCATCAGCCGCTTCGTCGGCAGCAAAGGCCGTGGCGCTGACCAGCGTCAGCGCGATCACAAACAGCAAGCATCGCATTCTCTTTCCTCCTGACGGTGTTGGAGTTCAGAAAAAGTCCGCAAACTTACACAATCAAATGTTGAAGAAAACCTCCGCTTGGGATATATTTGAAGGCTTCTTAGCAAGTTCAAAAAATCACAAAGTCCGCGTCTTGTCCAGCAAAAAGTTGCTTCCCGCAATAATGCGTTGCAGCAGCTTCCAAAGGCGTTCGACGACCGTCCCGCGGTCCGACACGCCGTCCATTCCGACACCGCCCCAAGCGCGCGACCAATGACGGACGGATCAACGGCCAAGGGCCGGCAAGACCGGGGTTCGCCCGACAGCGCCGATCCTCCCCGACCACGCGCCTCGCCCGGGACGATCCGCCGGACGCGTTACCGCGTCACCGCAGAACCTCGTGTCGCGCCCACGAAAAGCGCATAACACATTTCGCAGGCAGCACATTATAACAATTCGTTTTTCTTGATAAATACTATCGTATTTTTTAGTGACGCGACACTAACGCGGCATCAGCGCGAACACGCCCCAGCCCAGGTATTCCCGCGTGTACGCGGCATGGCGCGCGGGCTCCGAGGTCAGCCTGGCCCGCACCTCCCCCGCCAGTTCGTCGTCGGGGTGGGCCTCCAGCCAGCGGCGCATGGTGAGCCATTTGGCCGCTTCGTAGCGGTCCCAGCCGTCCTGGTCGGCCAGGACCATCTCCACGACGTCGCAGCCCAGGCGGCCAAACGACGCGACAAGCTCGGGGAGGGTGAGAAAGTCGGCGACCGCGCCGGCCAGACAGCCCTTGGCGACCTCTTCGGTCGGCGGCACTTGCCGCCAATAGGGTTCGCCGATGAGGATGATCCCGCCGTCGCGCAGGCTTTGCGCCAATAGTTTTATCGTGCCGGCGACGCCGCCGCCGATCCAGGTGGCCCCGACGCAGGCGGCCAGGCCGACTTTCTCGTCAGCGACATAACCGGCAGCGTCGCCGTGGATGAACCGGACCCGGTCGGCCACGCCGAGCTCCACGGCCCGGCGCCTGGCCTGCTCGGTGAACAGCTCGCTTAAGTCCACGCCAACGCCGCCTATGCCGTGATCGCGGGCCCAGGTGCACAGCATCTCCCCCGAACCGCTGCCGAGGTCGAGGACGCTCTCCCCCGGCTCCAGGCGCAGCGCCGCGCCGAGTACGGCGAACTTTTCAGGCGTGAACGGATTGTGGATACGGTGGGCGCTTTCCGTGATGGTGAAAATCCGGGGAATGTCCATGGGGGAGGGTTTCCTTCTGGGCGTAAAGCCATTTCAAACGTGCCGGATCGGCAGCCGTGCGCCGCAAGGCTCCTTGCTTAGAGAAACAGTACAGGCAATAGTCAAGCGCAAAAACGCGAACAGCCCCGACGCATCCGGCCCGACGCGAAGAAAGCGTAACAAGCAAAGAACGACAGAATAGCACGTGAACCGTATTTCGCTTTGTTCCTATGGACCTGTTGCCGCGAAAGGCCCGACGCATGGGCAACCGGCGGACTGCTCCCTGTGATAGCCATGGTAGAACCCAAAATGAGCCCGTCGCGGCGCGTGGATGCTGCCGTTATCGTTGCCGCCCGGTACAGCTATCCGCCCAATCTACAGCAGGTTACGGACTCGCTTGATTGACAGGCGGAAGTCTGCGCGGCTACGGAGGAACAAACTCCAGCAAGATCCTGGACAGTGGGTTGGGCACTGGGACAGGCAGAGGTTTTACATGGACATGCAGCGGTTGATTTCCGAAGTTTTGCGCAAGCTGCCGCGACAGACAGAGATCGAAGCGAAATGCAGCATCCTCGGTCTCGTCAAAAAGCTCGGGTTGACGGACATCCGTCCGCAATCGTGCTGGGAGCCTCAAAAGAAGCGCTTCATCCTGCGCTGCCTTTTGGAAACCGAGGATCTCGAAGGCGATATCGTGGAGTTCGGGGTGTACCAGGGTGGCGGGACGCTGTTCATGGCCGGCATCCTTCGGGACATGGATTCCAGCAGGCGCATTCACGCCCTGGACACCTTCGAGGGGATGCCCAAACCCCATGACAACGACATCATCCCTGGGGCGCACGGATACTGCTATGAGGAGAATTTCTTTGCCGACAGCTCATACGCCTACCTGAATTTCGTCAAAAATCACTACGGATTCAGCGGCATCTCCTTGTACAAAGGCCTATTCTCAGACAATTATCACCGCATAGCCGACAACAGATTCTCACTTTGCATCATCGATTCCGACCAGTACGCCAGCACCTTGGAGTGCCTCGAATTCATTTATCCTCGCACAGCGGCTGGCGGACTTGTTCTCGTGGACGACGTGCCCTTGCCCGGCGTGGCCAAGGCCGTGGAGAGCTTCCTCGCCGACAAGCCCGAAACCCTGGAGCCCGGCGCCCTGGGGATGCAGTTTTTCCGCAAATCCGCTTAACGCCCCTGCCTCCTCCCAGCACCTCCACTCACCCGGCGTCTTCATGCCCGATCCGGACACGAGACGCCCCTTGGTGGAAACAGCAACGCAATCCTTCCCAGCCGCTTGTTGCCTGGCGACACGAAGAGCGTGCCGGAGCAGGAATACCCCGACCGACGAGCAGGACAACCACGCCGGCCGGGGCACAACCTTGAACAACGAAGACTCCGTCTGCAAGTGCCATGGATTCGACGGCACATTGCCCTAGAAGACTATCAGCAAAAAATTGAGCCAGGCACTCTGAACAAGTCAGCCAGGCAGGGCGACAAATGCCACAACAGGCTTGAGAGACGTCACTGCCTGGCATTCTACTAATGGGCTTGGTCGAGTTTCTGCTGTGTCTCGAAATCCAGTTCATCCCTTAGTTCAAGAGGGGTGTCCACCAAGGCCGCCCGGGCTTGAATCTCCCCTGCGTTAGGACCGAGCTGACCGTCCGCGTTGTAGTTAATATTCTGCCAGTTGTTTTGCGTTGTGAGCGTTTCCGTTGTGTAGCCGCTTCCATTGATGTCGGCGCTTACCGGAGAAGTGTCGATGATGTTATTCTTGTTCCAGTCGATGCCTGCGGCCGCATTGGTGACGGACGTATAATAGTAACTCCCGCCAGACACGTAATAGTAGCGGGTGCCGTAGGCACTGACGTCGCCAGCCCCGGTCAGCCCGAGGCCCTCCTGCAGGGATGCCTTGTTGAGGCTCGGGGTGTTGATCCGCTGATAGTCGAAATTGAGAGGGTAGCCCGCATCGCCCCAGTGCCCGTCTTTATACAAGCCCCAGGTTTGGAAAAAATAATTCATGACGCTCAGATAGTTGGGCTTGTAATTCGTATTATCCGACCCGCCATGCCGCAGCCCGAGGCAATGGCCAAGCTCATGAATAAAAGTCCCAAGCTTTTGCCAGTCCGTACCGCCGACAGGGTTCCACCCTCCCAGGGCGACAAGGAAATCGGTGCCAGGAATCCCTCTGGCCAACCCGCTCGAGGTCCCTTGGTTGTACGTATTCACCCAGATCATATAGCGAAACGTCTTTGCATAGGCCGCATTGAAAGAGTTGTTTTTTAATACATCGAAGTCATTCCACACCTGCACATAATCATTGGCGACCCCCAATGTTTGCGAATACGGAACTTGATTTTTGAGTATAGGATGAATGTGTATCCCGGTTGTTCCATCCCTGTTTGTCACGGGCGCATTATTGAATACTGCTATTATATTGTCTATAACAGCCTGGGAAGGCCCAAGATTTACGCTTCCAGGCGTTACCATGTAATCCATCCATACAAACAGATCTTTATGGCCTACCTTTGCGCCCATTGCTGGCAAATTAACATAAACCCCATTTACTGTATATCCTCTCAACTTCCAAAGATCAGGAATGCCATCCCCGCTGCTGTCCCTTGTAATGGGCGGCGTAGTGATCTCAGGAATAAGCAATGGAATGTTAAAATCGTCAGCAAGAAGCGAATTCCCAACCAATATACAAGCCACGAACATGGTTAACGATATCACTAGTTTTGCCATAGTCTGACGCGTTCCCATCGCTGCCCCCTCCATTACGCCGTGAGACTTTAGGCGAATCTACCAAATCTCCGCAGGCCCCTCTAGACATCCGCGCCAATATTTTGATTACGATTTTGTTCGCCAGAAAACAGCGCTTGGAAATCGGACAGAAACCGCCATAAGCAGGCCACGGACATGGCCGAGCGGCCTAAGACAATATTTTTGAAAGCTCTTGTAGGTCTCGCCATCTTGATCCGCCTCTCGATCCACTTCTCGCCCGACGCAATGGCAGTTGACCGTTACAGAGCCAAGTCCCGCAACGCCCCCTTATCGCGTCATGGCGACCGAACCAGA
Source organism: Pseudomonadota bacterium (assembly GCA_023435825.1). Taxonomy (GTDB): domain Bacteria; phylum Desulfobacterota; class Desulfovibrionia; order Desulfovibrionales; family Desulfovibrionaceae; genus Solidesulfovibrio. The sequence goes on from JAEZMB010000087.1 coordinate 4,638, forward strand.
AAAAGGCGTCTGGCGCGATCCATCATTGTTCCAAAGGGCGAATGCGGCCAACAGGGCTGGTACCGCGATGCCGGGCACTGAGCGCGATTGCACACGGCGGGCTCGACCGGACTGGGCATGGTTTTGTGGCGAGAATGCGTGTGCGGAGTGAGGATCGGAGCAACACCCACTGGGTAGGCGCAGGAGCAGTGCGGCCCAACCAGGGCAATCTTCACCCTGTTGCACCGTTCATAATGCCTCTTGGCCGGACTTGAACGAGACCAGCGGCCTTTCCCAAATAAAAAAGGCCGCGCCGGCCCTTTTCGACCGTCGCAGCCTCTTGAGGGAAATGCCTGGTGCCCGAGGCCGGAATCGAACCGGCACGTCCCGAAGAACAAGGGATTTTAAGTCCCTGGCGTCTACCAGTTCCGCCACTCGGGCACTGAAACCCGCTTCTTGCCCCGAATCCCGCGCCGCGTCAATTCCAACGCCATGGCGCGCGGGCCGAACCCACCGCCGCCCCAGGGCCATGGCCGGCAATTCCAGACCGCCCCGCCGCGTGCCATCGCCCGGCATTGCCATGACCTCGCCCGCCGTAGCGCCATCGCCCCTTCCCGCGCGTAGCCAGCCGGCCCCTTTCCTGCTACACCTCCCCACCATGTCGCAGCCACGCAAACGCACGGTCGTCCTCGGTCTCGACGGGCTTCCCCGCACCCTGGCCCAAAGCCTGGCCGCCTCCGGCCGGCTGCCCAACCTCGCCCGCCTGCTCGCCATCGACGCGGCAAGCATTGAGGCCGAACTGCCCGAACTCTCGCCCGTCAACTGGACGAGCTTTTTGACCGCCGCCAACCCCGGCCGCCACGGCGTCTACGGCTTCGTCGGCATCGACCCGGCCAGCTATCGCCTGGGGCCTGTGGACGCCTCGGCCATTGCCGCGCCCACCCTCATGACCCGCGCCACCCAGGCCGGACTGGTCGCCAAAATGGTCAACATCCCCTGCGCCGCGCCGGTTTCGCCCCTGAGCGGAGCCATCATCGCCGGCTTTCCCGAGACCGACCTCGCCCGGGCCGTGTATCCGCCGGAGCTGGCGCAGAATCTGAAACTCGCCGGCTACCGCATCGAGGCCGACACCACCAAGGGCGCGGCCGATTTCGATACGCTCGCCCGGGAACTGCGCGCCACCCTGGCCTCGCGCCGGGCCGCCCTGGAAATGCTCTGGGCCGGCGGCGACTTCGATCTGTTCATGATCGTGTTGACCGAAACCGACCGGCTGTTCCATTTCTTCTTCCCTGCCGTGGCCCGGCCCGAGCATCGCCTCCACGGCCCGGCTCTCGATCTCCTGGCCGACTGGGACAAGCTGATCGGGCTGATCCTGGACCGCTACGAGGCCCTGGCCGGACCCAAGCGCTTTTTCGCCCTGGCCGACCACGGATTCACCGAACTCGAAACCGAGTTCGACCTCAACGTCTGGCTGGCCGGCAAGGGCTTGCTGCGCGTCGAACCCGGGGCCACCGGCGAATACGACGCCCGCATCGTGCCCCACCACACCGCCGCCTTTGCCCTGGACCCGGGGCGGGTCTACATCAATATCAAAGAGCGCTTCGCCCGGGGCGTCTTCCACGAGCACGTGGCCGAAAAGCTGGCCGAGGACCTGCGCGGCGAACTGCTGGCCATCGTCCACGACGGCCGGCCGGTCATGGAAGCCGTGCACCTGCGCGGCGAGATCTACGCCGGCCCGCAACTGCGCCGCGCCCCGGACGTCGTGTGCGTGCCCCGGCCGGGCGTCAGCCTCACGGCCAAATTCAACCGCACCGAGCTGACCGGGCACTACGGCCGGTTTGGCTGCCACAGCCCGCACGACGCGCTGTGGTGCGACTCCGAAGGCTCCCGCCCGCAGCGTACCTCCGACGCCGGAGCCGTGGTCGCCGCTTCCCGTGGTCTGCCCGAACCCAAAGAGTTTCCATGGATTTCGCCCGCGAACTGAACCCCGCCCAGCTTGAGGCCGTCAGCACCACCGAAGGGCCGGTCCTGGTCATCGCCGGCGCCGGCAGCGGCAAGACCCGCACCGTCGTCTACCGTCTGGCCCATCTGGTGCTCAAGGGCGTGGAGCCGGCCTCCATCCTGCTTTTGACCTTCACCCGCAAGGCCGCCCAGGAGATGCTCACCCGGGCCGGACTGCTTTTGGCCCTCGGGGCCCAGGGCATCTCGGGCGTGGCCGGCGGCACCTTCCACGCCTTCGCCTTTGCTGCGCTGCGCCGCTACAGCGAGGCCGCCGGCTTCCCTTCGGGCTTCACCTGTCTCGACGCCGCCGACTGCGAGGACATCCTCGGCCAGTGCAAGGACAAGCTCGGCCTGGGCAAGGGCGACCGGTCGTTTCCCCGCAAATCAGCCATCCTGGGCCTGCTCTCCAAGGCCCGCAACAAGGAACTGGAAGTCGGGGACGTCATCGCCCGGGAAGCCTTCCACCTGCTGCCCTACGCCGAGGCCATCACCAGCCTTGGCCAGGCCTACGGCGCGTTCAAGGCCGAGCACAACCTCCTCGACTACGACGACCTGCTCTTCACCCTGGAGCGGCTCCTGGCCGATCCCGCCGGCCCCGGCGCGCTCATTCGCGCCCGCCACAGCCACGTCATGGTCGACGAATACCAGGACACCAACAAGGTCCAGGCCCGGCTCACGCGCCTTCTTGCCCCGGAAGGCGGCAACGTCATGGCCGTTGGCGACGACGCCCAGTCCATCTACGCCTTTCGCGGCGCGTCGGTGGACAACATCCTGGATTTCCCGAGCCTGTTCCCGGGCACCAGGCTCATCAAGCTCGAACGCAACTACCGCTCCACCCAGCCCATTTTGAATCTCACCAACGCCGTGCTGGCCGGAGCCGGACGCAAGTTCGAGAAACATCTCTTCACCACCCGCGAGGACGGCCCCCAGCCCCAGTGCATGCGGCCCTTTTCCGACCTCACCCAGGCGTCCATGGTGGCGGCCAAGGTCAAGGAACTCTCGGCCACCATCCCGCTCCATGAAATCGCCGTGCTGTTTCGGGCCGGCTACCAGTCCTACGCCCTGGAAGTGGAGCTCGGCAAAGCCGGCATCCCCTTCCAGAAGTACGGCGGCCAGAAATTCTCCGAGGCCGCCCACATCAAGGACGTGCTGGCCTACCTGCGCCTGGCCCGCAACACCGCCGACTTTCCGGCCTGGTCCCGGGTGCTGGCCTTCGTGCCGGGCATCGGCCCGAAAACGGCCACCAGGATCTTCGAGGCCATCCGGGCCGGCGACCGGGCGCTGCTCGGCAAGATGGCGGCCAAGTCGGGCGAGTTCAAGGCGCTCATCGAATTCCTCGACGCCCTGCGCGCCCTGCCGCCCTCGCCCCAGGAGCTGCTCTCCAAGGTCATCGAGGCCTATGCCCCGCTTTTGGCCGAAAAATATCCCGACGACTATCCGCGCCGCCAGGCGGGCCTCGACCAGCTCGAACAGATCGCCGCCGCCTACGCCGACCTCGACGCCTTCCTGGCCGATCTGGTCCTGGAAAACCCGGACGAGGACCGCAAAAAGGCCCGCGAGGGGCATCTGGTGCTGTCCACGGTCCACTCCTCCAAGGGCCTGGAATGGTCGGCCGTGCTCATCATCGATCTGGTGGACGAGCGTTTCCCCTCGCGCCATGCCCTGTCCCGGGCCGAGGATCTGGAAGAGGAACGCCGTCTGCTCTATGTGGCCTGCACCCGCGCCCGGGACTATCTCGGGCTTTTCGCCCCGGAGACGCTCTACCAGCGCCAGGGCGGCGGCTGCGCCCCGGCCATGCCCAGCATCTTCCTGCGCGAACTGCCCCAGGGCTTGCTCGCCGAGCGCCGCGAACGTCTGGGCGGCTCCGGCGCGGCCAGCTTTGCCTGCCCCGCGCCCTCGGCCGCCGGGGCATCCTCAACGTTTACACGCCAGCCCGTGCGCCGGGCCACCTCGGCCCCGCTCTCGGCCCGGCTGCCGGCCCGGGAGGACGCCCCGGCCCCGCGACCGGCCCCGGACCCCTCGACGCTGGGCTACTGCCATCATAAGATCTTCGGGCGCGGCAAGGTCATCGGCGTCCTGGACGACGGCAAATACCGGGTCAATTTTCCCAATTTCGGCCCCAAGGTGATCCTGGCCGCTTTTCTGGAAATGGAGGGAGCCGCCTCGCCCGAGGCCTGACCGTCCGCCTCGTGTCGCGTCCGCGAGAAGCGCAGAGGGTGTTTTATAGGCAACGAGCTAAAACCACTTGGTTTTCTTAAAAAATACTAACGTATTTTTTAAGGGACGCGACACTAGCCCCCGGAGTCGCCGTGCGCATCCGCTGGAAGCTCTTCTGGCTGCTGGCCGCCCTGTCGCTGGTCCCGTTGATCGTCCTTCGCGTCAACAGCCAGCTGGCCTTGTCGCGTCTGGCCGAACGCCTGTCCACCCGGGTCGGGGCGCATCTGGTGGCCGAGGCCAAGACGCGCCTGGGGCGCACCGTGGAAGACCACGCCCGGCTGCTGGCCGGCCGTCGCCAGACCCTGGCCCTGGCCGTGGCCCTTCAGGCCGACGCCGTGGGCCAGGCCTTGGCCGCCCCGCCGGACAAACGCCACGGGCCGTCTCGGGAAGCGGTCATCACCACCTCCCTGCCGGCCATGCCCATGGGCATGGGCATGGGCATAGGCCGCGCCGACCACCCCGACCACGAAGGCTTCACCGATACGCCGGGCTATTTCCGCCTCGACCTCGATGGCCGCCCCCTGCCCCTGCCCATCGACCCCGGCCGGGTGCTCCTGCGCCTGCCGCCCGAAGCCCACCCCGAAGCCCTGTCGCCCGAAGCCGCCGCCCTGGCCGGCCTCGCCCGGCCGCTACAGCGCATCGCCGCCCTGGTCGGCCCCCTGGCCCATTTCCAGGACACCATCCTGGCCGACGGCACGGTGGCCGTCTACCCGGCCGTGCCGGGCTGGCCCCGGCGGGCCGATCCGCTCAGCGCCCCCTGGTATCAAGCCGCCATCGCCGCCGAGGCGCCGGTCTGGAGTCCGCCCCAGGGCGAACCCGGCACCGGACGCGTGTCCGTGGTCGTGGCCGCCCCGGTGCGCCGTCCGGACGGCGGCGTCCTCGGAGCCACGGCCATCTTCACCCCGCTGTCGGACCTGCTCGCCTCGGTCAGCAGCCCCGGCCACATCGCCCCGGACATCGAAACCCTGCTCGTCCTGGCCGCGCCCGACGAAAAAGGCGCGCCGCGCCTTTTGGTCGAAGCCGGCGAGGTGGTGCGCGCCGCCCGCCACGGCGGCCACAACTGGCAGGCCTTTGTCCACCCCGCCCCGCTTTCCTCCCCCGACGACGCCACCCTGGCTGTCATGGCCCTGGACGTGGCCGCCGGGACCTCCGGCGTGGTCCGTCTGCCCTACAACGGCCGCGAGGTCCTGGCCGCCTACGCCAAAACCGGCGACAACGAGGCCCTGCTCCAGCTTGCCCCGGTGGACGACGTCCTGGCCGAGGCCGAGGCCGTGGCCAGCGACGTGGACGGCAGCATCCGCCGGCTCTACGTCGTCGGCTCGTTTATCGCCGGCGCGGTCATGCTCGCCCTGGCCTTCGTCTCCCTGGCCGCCTCCCGGGCCGTCACCCGACCCATCCTGGCGCTCACGGACATGGCCCGCCGCCTGGCCGCCCGCGACTTCACCGCCCGGGCTCCGGTCAAGGGCCACGACGAGATCGCCGAACTCGGCCGGGTCTTCAACGAACTCGCCCCCACCCTCGACGAACACGTGCGCCTGTGCGAATCCGTGGCCCTGGCCAGCGAGATCCAACGCCGCCTACTGCCCGGCCAGCCCCCGGACATTCCGGGACTGGCCCTGGGGGCGGTATGCCGCTACTGCGACGCCACCGGCGGCGACTACTACGACATCCTGCCCTTTGACGGCCCCAAAGCCGGTCTCGTCGGCTTGGCCGTGGGCGACGTCACCGGCCATGGCCTGGAAGCCGCCCTGCTCATGACCACCGCCCGGGCGCTGCTGCGACCGCGCGCCGCCGCCCCGGGCACGCCCGGCGAGATCCTCACCGACGTCAACCGGGAACTGGCCCGAGACACCATGGACGCCGGCCGCTTCATGACCCTGTTCTACTTGGAGATCGACCCGGCCGGCCGCCGCGCCGCCTTTGCCCGGGCCGGCCACGATCCGGCCCTGGTCCACGATCCTGCCACCGGCCAGACCTCGGAACTTTCCTGCAAGGGCATCGTCCTTGGGGCCGTGGACGACGCCGTCTACGCCACCGGCCACGTCGCCGACCTCGCCCCGGGCGCCATCATCCTCATCGGCTCCGACGGCCTGTGGGAAGCCCGCAACGCCGACGACGAAATGTTCGGCAAGGACCGGACCCGGGCCGTGCTGGCCAAATCCGCCCCCCACGGCCCCCAGGCCGTCTGCCAGGCCCTCATGGACGCCCTCGACGCCTTCCGGGGCGACACGCCACTGGCCGACGACGTCACCCTGCTGGCCGTCGCCCTGACCGCCAAAACCCCAACCTGACCAAGGAAACCGCCATGCTCGTCAACGAAAACGACGCCAAGTTCAAGTTCTGCCCCCTGCTCAAGACCCACGACGACAAGATGAAATTCTGCCAGGGGAGCATGTGCATGATGTGGCGGACCACGGGCGGCGATTCCGGCTACTGCGGCCTGGCCGGACATCCCGCCGCCGCCGCCGCGTTCGCGTCCTGATGCCGACTCCACTCCTGAAACGCCGTTACAGTGGGATCTATCGTATCGATATGATTTAAATTTTGAAACATAACCGCCGTTACGTTTCAAATGAGGCCTGTGCCATTAACGAAGCGCTGGCGTCGATAATCAGCCCCGGCTGTTGACGCCGAAGGCGTTTCTGGTAGGCTTCGGGGCCGGCTTTTGCCGAGCTCTGTACGCTTTATCGGGATATACCATGCTGCGCGCGCTCATCGTCGACGACGACCCCGTGACCAAACGCTTCCTGGCGGAAATCCTCGCCCCGTTCGCGGCCTGCGAACTGGCCGCCAACGGCCGCGAGGGCCTCGACGCCTTCACCAAGGCCCTTCGCGCCGACACGCCCTACGACGTCATCTTCATCGACGTCATGATGCCGGCCATGGACGGCCACCAGGCCCTGGAAGCCATGCGCCACCTGGAGCACGAACAGCACGTCGGCCCGGCCGACGCCGCCAAGGTCATCATGGTCTCCGCCGCCGACGACTCCAGAAACGTCTACCGGGCCTTCTTCCAAGGCCAGGCCCTGTCGTTTCTCCCCAAACCCTTCACCAGCGACGCTGTCCTGGCCGAACTGCGCAAGTTCGACATCATCGACCACCACGCCCCCCAAAGGAGCACCGCATGAGCCAGAACCCGGAAAAACGCTTCACACCCCAGGAATTGGCCGCCTTTGACGGAACCGACGGCAAACCCACCTACCTGGCCTACAACGGCGTGGTCTACGACGTCTCCGCCAGCCGGCTGTGGAAAGCCGGCAAACACATGAACCGCCACCACGCCGGCGGCGACATGGGCCTCGAACTCTCCCAGGCCCCCCACAACCCCGACGTCCTGGAACGCTTCCCCCGGGTCGGCCTCCTCGACGCCCCGGCGCTTAAACCCGAGCCCGCCGCCGACCGCGTGCCGCCCTGGCTGGCCAAGTTCATGAAGCGCTTCCCCATGCTCAAGCGCCACCCCCACCCCATGACCGTCCACTTCCCCATCGCGTTTTGCACCGCCGCCCCCCTGTGCCTGCTGCTGGCGCTGGTCACCGGCAAACAAGCCTTCGCCGCCGCCCTGCCCGTGCTGCTCGGCCTGGCCCTGGTCTTCACGCCCGTGGCCATCGTCACCGGGCTTTTCACCTGGTGGCTCAACTACGCCAGCGCCCGCGTCACCCCCATCATGATCAAACTCGCCGCCACGCCCGTGCTGTTCCTGGCCCTGCTGTGGACGTTCATCGAAAGCGTCAAGACCCCCGACATCATGGCCGAAGCCGGCCAACACGTCGGCTTCGTGCTGGTCGTGCTGGCGCTCATGCCCATCGTCTCCGTCATCGGCTGGTTCGGCGCGGCTTTGACCTTCCCGCCCCA
>JAEZMB010000143.1 GCA_023435825.1 Pseudomonadota bacterium
GCCCGGCGCAGGCTCCGCAGCCCCGGCAGGGCGCGAAGCCGTGGTCGCGCAGGGCGATGAGCCGGGGCGCGTGCCCGGCCCGGGCCAGACCGGCGGCAAAGGCCCGGCCGGCGGCGTCGGAATTGCCGCCGGCCCGGGGACCGCAGAGAAAAACCACCGGCGGTCCGGCCGTCACCGGGCGAACTCCGAGAAAAACGGGTTGTGGCGCTTTTCGTCGCCGACCGTGGTGGCCGGGCCGTGGCCGGGGTAGACCAACGTCTTTTCCGGCAGGGGGAATATTTCGGTGACTACGGACTTGATGAGCACGTCGTAGTCGCCGCCGGCAAAGTCGGTGCGGCCGATGGAGCGGTAAAAAAGCAGGTCGCCGACGAAAACCGCGCCGGCCCCCGGGAAATAAAACGACCGGCTGCCCGGGGAATGCCCCGGGGTGGCCAGCACCCGGCAGGGTTCCCCGGCGATGGTCGCCTCGCCGGGCGCGACCGGCGCCCAGTCGAAGCCGTCGACCATGGGCAGGCCCATGAGGCCGCCCCGGCCAAGTTCGGTTTCCATGAGCATGGCGTCCTCGGCCCCGGCCCAGACCTTGGCCCCGGTGGCCCGGGCCAGGGCGGCCACGCCGTAGAGGTGGTCGCAGTGCAGGTGGGTGAGGCAGATGGCTTCGAGGGTCAGCCCGCGGTTTTCGATTTCGTTGAGAACGACGCCGGGATTGCCGCCCGGGTCCACGGCCAGGGCGGCCTTGCCGGCCATGGCCAGATAGCAGTTGGTTTCCAGGGGTCCGAGGGGAAAGGCGAGAATATCCATGGGAAGCCTCCGATGGCGCTTGGCGGGTTTGGCCCGCCCTTGGGGATGCCGCGCCGGGCGGCTGCCGTCAAGGGGCCGGCCGGCCTTGTTTTCCCTGGCCGGGGGCGCTACAGGTGGCCGGCCTATTTCACCATACGGGAGAACGCCATGGCCGCGCCTGCCTTGACCCAACGAGAGCTTATCGCCAACGAGCACGCCCTGCGCGACGTGTTCTCCCGGTTTCTGGCCTTCAAGACCCACAGCCTCTATTTCCCCAAGCCCGGCGACGCCCTGGCCGACGCCTTCGGGCCGGACCTGGGGCTGGCGGCGCATCTGCCCACCGAACGCAAGGTCATGATCCCCCTGGCCGAGGACGGCCGGCTTTTGGGCGTCTTCGTGGCGCGCGGGGCCAGCCTTGGCGGGCGTCGCGCGCTGCTCTCCGTGCTGCCCCGCATCGCCGCCATGGCCCTGGACCAACTGCGCCTGCGCCTGGCCGCCGCGTCCGACCCGGTCACCGGCCTGGCCACCGGGGAGGCGCTGTTGGCGGCGCTTTCCCTGGAGATCGAGGCCGTGCAGCAGCGCATCCTGCCCGGCGGCGACAGCCTGGGCGACTTGCCGTTGTCCGCCTGCCGGGGCGGTTTCGGCCTCATCGTGGCCGATCTCGACCGGTTTAGCCGGGTGGCCGGCCGGTACGGGTTTCTCATGGCCGAGGACGTGCTGGCCCGGGCCGGGACGGCCGTGGCCGGGGCCACGCCGGAAGGCGGGCTGGCCGCCCGGCTCCATGACGATCTTTTCGCGGTCTTTTTGCCGGGCGCTTCGGCCGCGCGCTGCCGGGAAGCGGCCGAGGCCTTGCTGGCCGAGCTTGGGCGCACGCCCTTTCCCATCCCGGCCACGGGCGAATCGCTGTCGCTGACCGCCAGCGCCGGCTGCGTGAGCTATCCCCAGGACGTGCGCGGCGGCCAGTTCGCGGCCTCGCCGGCCGAGCAGGCCAGACTGCTTGTCCACAAAGCCAAAAAGGGCCTGGCCGTGGCCAAGGACCTGGGCCGTGACCAGGCCATGGCCTACAGCCGCATCCTGGCCGAGGGCGGGGTGGTGCTCGAAACCCTGCCGCTGGCCCGGGCGGCCGTCAGCCTTGGCCGTTGGGTGGACGCCGAGCCGGGCCAGCGGTTTCTGGTCTGGTCGCCGCGCCTGGAGCGCGAGGTGGATGTGCGCGGGGCCGACGGCGGACGCTTAAGCGGCCGCAGCCCGGCGGCGGTCAAGGGCGAGATCGTCCTGGCCGAGGTGGTGGAGGACATGGCCTTTGCCGAGGTGCTCCATCTGGCCGACCCCCACTTGCCCCTGGAGCCCGGCGACCGGCTGGCCCTTATCCCCGAAGCCGAGGACGGCGGCGACACCGCCGCCACCGGCGCGCCCCGCCGCGATCCGGCCTCGGGCCTGTATCCCTACCGGGATTTTCAGCGCGCCACCGCCCAGGCCCGGGAGAAAAACGCCGTTTTCTCCCAGGTCCTCGTCCAACTGGCCGATCCGCCGGCCCGACGCCGGGCCGGCCGGCCGGCCGAGGCCGACATGGCCGAGGCGGCCGGGCTGTGCCGCCGCCTGTTCGGCCACGAGGCCGTGGGCGGGCGCTTCAGCGCGGCCAAGCTGGTCTTTTTCGTGCCCGGGATCGCCCCCGCCGCCCTGGCCGAACCGGCCGGACGGCTCCTGGCCGCCATCCGGGCCGACCTGGAGCTTGACGCCGCCGTGGGCGTGGCCGGCCATCCCTGCCTGGACTACGCCCGCAGCGACGTGGCCGAGAACTGCCGCAAGGCCTTGGACCATGCCCTGCTGTTGCCGGCCGGCCCACGTCTGGCCGTGTTCGACTCCCTGTCGCTGACCGTCAGCGGCGACCGCCATTTCGCCGTGGGCGACGTCTACGCGGCCATGGAGGAATACAAGCAGGCGCTTTTGGCCGACGAGAAAAACGCCCTGGCCCGCAATTCGCTGGGCATCTGCCTGGCCCGGCTGGGCCGGCTGCCCCAGGCCCGGGCCGAATTCGAGCGGGTCATCCGGGGCGAACCCAAAAACGCCATGGCCCTGTATAACCTCGGCTGCGTGCTGATGCGCCAGGGCGAGGCCGCCGCCGCCCGGGCCGCGTTTCAGAAATGCCTGCGGGCCGACCCGGCCCATGTGTCGAGTTTGCTGCGCCTGGGCCGCATGGCCGAGGAGAACCGGCGCTTCGCCGAGGCCCTCAAGTATTACCGCCGGGCCTTGGCCGCCGGCGGTCCGGCCGCCCCGACCCTGCGCCATCTGGCCCGGTTGGCCCAGAGTCGCGGCCGCCTCGACGAGGCCCGGGAGCATCTGCACCAGGCCCTGTTGCGCGATCCCAAAGACGCCTTCGCCCTGCAGCTCATGGCCCGGATCTACCTGACCGAGGGCGAGGACCCGGCCATCGCCGAGGCCATGGCCCGGCAGGCCGTGGCGCTGCGGCCCGAGCGCCGGGAATTCTGGGTGGAGCTGTCCCGGGC
>JAEZMB010000155.1 GCA_023435825.1 Pseudomonadota bacterium
GGGGGCGGCCCCCCCCGGCACCCCCCATATGCCAAGTCCCCGACTCCGGCTTGGGCGGTATTCGGGGACTTGCCGTTGAAAGATACGGCCGGGACAGACGGGGCGGCGTCAGGAAAACAGGCCGGCCACGATCTGAAAGAGGTTCAGGACCGCAAGCCCGAACTGGGTGACGGCCGCCGCCGCCGCCGCCGCGATCAGACTGGCCATGATGGCGTACTCGATAGATGTCGCGCCGTCCTCGCGACGGCGGTGAAACAGGATATGCGGCATGACTCGCCCCCTGGCTGGGGATCGCCTGTCCGCCGCAGCCGGCTGGCCGAAGGAACATCGGCGGCCGGACGGGCCATGGACGGCGGGCAACCCCGGGTTTGGCCTGGACGCGGCCAATGGGCGGCGACGAACTCGGGACGTTCCCGGGGTCCGCAAGGGCCGGACGGCGGGCGGCGCGGCAGCGGGCCAAGGTCTCGGCGGCCCCGGGAAATGCCCGGCATTTCCCAAGGCGCGGGAGCCTAGTTGTCCCGGCGCTTGTCCCGGCGGTAGGCGGCGGCCTTTTCCTGCATGGCCAGACGTCGGCGTTCCTCGGCGGCGGCCAGCCGGCGGCAGGCCTCGGCGGCGGCGTCAACGCCGTCCGCGCCGGCCGGCAGTTCGCAGGCGGCCAGATCCTCGGCGATCTGCTTTTCCATGCGCGCCGACTCCAGGAACATGACATAGGCCAGGGCCAGGGCGGCCTCGTTTTCCGCCGTGCCGTCGCACAACTCGGCGATCTGCGCGTGGGGCACGGTCTCCAGGAGCCGGTCCACGAACATGCCCACCCATTTTTCGGTGAGCTTGGGCAAAAGGCGCGGCGCGGTCTCGGCCACGATGGCGGCGGCGTCCGGCCCGAGGTCGGGCCTGGCCAGCCCCACGAAGGCGGTCAGGGCCTCGGCCCGGCCGGCGTCCTCGGTGCGGGCCACGCGGGCGAGCAGGATCTCCCGGGCTTTGTGGCCCAGAGCGGCGGCATCGGTCATGGGGCGTCCTTGTCGGCGTCGGACTCCCCGGGCGGCAGCACGTCGATGACGCGCCCGGGCAGGACGTTGCCGTGTTCGCCGATGGTGCGGCCATCGGCGGCAATGTGCTTGCGGTTGTCCACGATGACGATTCCCGTTCGCTCGAGCACCTCGCGGCGGAAGGCGAATTCCTCATGCATGCGGCGGGTCTTGTACATGAACCACATCCGCACCAGATAGGATACGCACCATGCCGCCACCAATCCGGCCATGACCCACGGGGCGATGACCTCGACATGATCGCCAATGCGCAAGATCGCCTGGATAACGGCGTCCAGGTAGTACAGCGCGGCTCCTACAAGAACCATGCCCCCCAGCAAAATGATGGAAGGCAGGCCCCGGGACAGGGCGATGAGCCGGCGCAGGCGCTCGGGCATGTAGCGCATCTGCTCCTCGTCCATGGCCGGATCACCCTTGAAAATACGGGTGAAACCCAGGCCGATGATGTTGACCACGAGCATGATGGCCACCGGCGCGACAATGACGGCCACGCCGTAAGGTATCCACGGAAACTGGAATTCGATGGTTCCGTCCGGCAGCTTGGTGGATTTGATGATCCCGTAGCAGACGGCGGCGATGGTGACGGCGAACTCCACCAGGATGATCCCGATGGAGAGAAACGTCATGAGGTTCTTTTTTTCCCTGTCGGAAAACGACAGGCCCAGACTGCCCAAGGCTTCGGAGGCCTTGCCGGCGTCGGGATTCTCGGTGCCTTCTTTATTGTCCATAGCAGATCCGCGCCGCCTTTGGTCGCGAAATCCGGCCGGCCTCGCCGCCGCCGGCCGGGCAGGTCTGGCCTGCCGCGCCGGGACGCCGGGGCGTGACGGAGACGAGGTTTCGGGGAAGGCCCGGGAAAAGACGGTCGTCGCGAACCACGGCCGCCACCAAGCGGCGCGCCTTGGGCGACGTCATGGACGGCGTCGCCGGGCGACGCCCGTAAACGGCGACATATCCCATTCGTTTTCCGACATCCCGAGCACGTCATGAGGTAAGGCCAAACGGGCCATAAGGCAAGTCCCATCACGCATTCCGGCCGGCCGGCGCGACGCCCTCCGGCTCTTTGGCCCAACATTGTCAGGTCCGGGCCTTTGCCGTATACGAATGCCCGGAAGCGGACGAGGAGCGCCGCGCCGGGGCCAACCGCCAAAAAGGATCGAGGATGTCAAAGACGCTCGTACGCCTGCTGCCGGCGGCCGCCTGTCTGCTGCCGAACCTGCTGTTGGCTGCCGCCCAGCCCGCGCCGCAGCCCGCTGCGGTGATCAGCCAGGCCAGCGACTCCTATACCGTGCAGGCAGGCGACACCCTCGTCGGCATCGCCCGCCGGCTCGGCCTGACCCCCCAGGCCCTGGCCAAGGCCAATGCCCTGGATCGCCCGGACAAGATCGTCGTCGGCAATGTCCTGCGTCTGCCCGTGACGCCGCCCGACACGAACCAGACCGCTCCGGCCAAGGCCTCCGCCGAGCAGCCCGCCCCGGCCGCGACCCCGACCGAAACGGCCCAACCGGCCGCGACGCCCCAGGCCAAGACTCCCACGCCGTTCCAGCCGACGCCCCAAGCGCTCTCGCCAACGCCCCAAGCCCAGTCGCCGACGCCGGGACAAACACCGCCCCAGGCCAGGAAGCCGTCGCCGGCCCAGCCTCCGGTCCAGCCCCCGGCCAAGGCCGACGCCACGGCGGCCGGCAAGGCCGCGACGCCCGACAGCCTGCCGCCCCCGGCCTTGGCCGAGCCGGCCCAGGCC
>JAEZMB010000169.1 GCA_023435825.1 Pseudomonadota bacterium
CCCCCCCCCCCCCCCCCCCCCCCCCCCCCCCCCCCCCCCCCCCCCCCCCCCCCCCCCCCCCCCCCCCCCCCCCCCCCCCCCCCCCCCCCCCCCCCCCCCCCCCCCCCCCCGCCGGAGGCATCTTCCTCGTCTACAATCCCAATTCGCCCCAGACCGCGTCGATGCGGGCCTTGGTGGCCGGGTCCATGACCAGGGCGTCGGGCCAGCCCCGGGTATGGCCTTCCTCGGGGCCTTTTTTCGTGGCGTCGATGCCCATCTTGCCGCCGAAGCAGGCCATGGGCGCGCTGTGGTCCAGGGCGTCGAGCGGTCCGTCCACGATGACCACGTCGCGGCGCGGATCGACGTTGTTGCCCACGCGCCACCAGACCTCGGCCGTGTTTTGCACGTTGACCTCGGCATCGACCACGACGATGAACTTGGTGAACATCATCTGGCCCAGGCCCCAGATGGCGTACATGATCTTGCGGGTCTGGCCGGGGTAGCGCTTGTTGATGGAGACGAAGCAGAAGTTGTGGAACACGCCTTCGACCGGCAGGCTCAGATCGACGATTTCGGGCAGCTGCTTCTTGATGAGCGGCAAGAACAGGCGCTCGGTGGCCTTGCCCATGTAGGTGTCTTCCATGGGCGGCTGGCCGACCAGGGTGGCCGGGTAGACGGCGTCCTTGCGGTGGGTGATGGCCGTGACGTGGAAGACCGGATAGTCGTCGGCCAGGGAATAGTAGCCGGTGTGGTCGCCAAAGGGGCCTTCGCGGCGGCGCTCGCCGGGTTCGACGTAGCCTTCGAGCACGAACTGGCTGTTGGCCGGAACCTGCAAGTCCACGGTCTTGCACTGCACGAGTTCCACGGCCTTCTGGCGCAGGAAACCGGCGAAGAGCATTTCGTCGATGTCGTCGGGCAGGGGGGCGGTGGCGGCGTAGGTGCAGGCCGGGTCCGGGCCGATGGCCACGGCCACTTCCAGGCGCTCGCCGCGCTTTTCGGCCAGCCGGTAATGGGCGGCGCAGCCTTTGTGGCGGTGCCAGTGCATGCCGGTGGTGGTCTTGTCGAAAACCTGCATCCGGTACATGCCGACGTTGCGTTTGCCGGTTTCGGGGTCCTTGGTAATGACCACCGGGAAGGTGATGAACGGGCCGGCGTCGCCGGGCCAGGTGGTGAGCACAGGCAGGATGGACAGGTCTACGGCGTCGCCGGTCAGGACCACGTCCTGGCAGGGAGCGCTGGCAACGGTCTTGGGGAAGATGCCGGCCATCTTGGCGAGCTTGGGTAGAAGCTTTAATTTCTCGATGAGCCCTTCGGGCTTTTCCATCTCCAGCACATCGTCGATGCGCCGGCCCAGGGCGTCGAGGTCCTCGGACTCCAGGGCCAGGTTCATGCGCGGAAAGGACCCGAAGGCGTTGGTCACCACCGGGAAGCGGGAACCCTTGGGATTTTCAAATAAAAGCGCCGGTCCCACGGCCTTGGACACCCGGTCGGTGACCTCGGCGATTTCCAGATACGGGTCCAGGGGCGCGGCAATGCGCTTCAGCTCGCCCTTTTTGTCCAAAAGCCGCAAAAATTCCTGCAAATCCTTGTACGCCATGCGTGAACGCTCCGGGTGTGATCGATCCGGCGTGGCCGCCGGTAAGGGCTTTTATACGCGAAGCCGCAGCCCCGTAAAGGGCCGGGCCGCGCCAGCGATAAGCGGCGCGAACAGCCCGCCGGCCTCGGCCGGGGCAAGGGGACCGAGATGCACGCAGACAGGGGCAAGATCGCGTCGACCCAGACGCACGGCAGTCAGGGCGGCGACAAGGCCCTCGCCGGCCTCGGGACGCTCCAGGGACAGCCGGTAACTGGCTCGGCCCATGGACAGGGAAAAGATCCCGGAGACCCGGCCGGCCTGGGCCAGCCGGCCAAAGAGCCGCAAGGTGAACGTGCGGCCGGACCGGGTGACCAGGCCTTCGTTGGCGTCGAGTCCGGGAAACGCCCAGGGAAGGTAGACCGGCCGGCCGGCCTGGGCCGGCAGGAACGCCCGGGCCAGACGCAGCAGTTCCCGCAGGCGACCGTAAAGGCCGGCTGCTTCGGGGGTGAACGCCAGCCAATCGAAGAGGCGCTTTCGGGCAACCAGCGGGGCCAGGGACACATTTGGCCCGGACGCGTTTGGATCGGGGGGGATTGGCGCGGCGAACAGGTCCGGCCCGCGATGGAGCAGGGCTTCGAAACGGGAACGCGCATCGGCCAGGGCAGCCAGGAGCAGGGCCGGATCGTCCACGGCCGAGGGCGGCGGGGTGATGTCGCGAAGAAGCAGCTCCGGCTCCAGGCGTTCGATGCGGAAAACGAGTTCCCGCCCCGGGCTTGGCTCGTGGTCCAGGGCGGCCAGCAGCTTGTGGCCGGCCAGGTTCACCCAGAAAAGTCCCTGGGGACCCGGGGCGAGGAGTCGTCCGCGCACGATCTGCCCGACCTTGCGACCGCGTTTGAAGGCCTGGGGATCGGAGCGGTCCCGGCCGTCGCCGCCGGACGGCGTGCCGCCGGAAGTGCCCCCCGAGACGCGCATGGAGTGTCCTTTGCTTTAGAGCTTGCCGGTCAGTTCGAAGTAATCGGCCCGATCGATGCCCGGGAATTCGAACACCACCGGCGTGCAGGTTCCTTGGCGGATGACGCGCAGTTCACACGGCACGGTTGCCCCGGCCGTGATGCCGTACTTGGCGGCAAAATGCGGCCCGGGCGGCATGGAGTTGACAAGCGTGAAGGTGTGGACGGCCCCGGGTCTGTTGAGCGGCTCATCGGCGATGGGCTGGGCGGGGGTGAAGGTGAAGGTCACGGTCAGGGGCGGGTAGGGCGTGGGCACGCCGGCCGTGGGAGACTCGGGTTGCCAGGGCTTGACGTCCACGAACGTGGCCGTGCCCGGGTAGCTCTCATAGCGGCAGGGGCCACCCACGCGTTCGGGGCCGGCGGCCTGGGCCAGGGCAGGCAGACAAGCAAAGGCGGCAAGGACGGCGGACAACAGCAACAGGCTGGAACGGAGCATGGCGAACCTCCTTTGGAGGCTGATGGCGGTGGGCGTTATTTGGCCAAAAGGCGCAGGTACAGGTCGCCGCGCATGGGGCCGATGCGCCGGCCCATGCCCTTGAGGCGGATGGGCCGGCCCACCACGAAATCCGGCGGCAGGGTGACTTCCACCATGGTCGGCTTGGCGTTGCCCAGGCCGTGGCGGATGCCGACGCGGATGCGGGTGCCGGGCAGCAGGCTGGCGCTGGGCAGATGCACGGTCTGTTCGTCGTCGAGCTGTTTTCTAAAGTATCCCTTGAGGTTTTCCAAAAAACCCTTGGACATGTCGAAGGATACGGCCTTGTCGCCCCAGCTGAACGACACTTCCCGCGCGCCCTTGGCCGCCACTTTCCTGGCGGTGCGCTGGGGGCCGCTTTTCACCTGCCGGTAGATGTCCTCGAAGACCTGTCGGGCAAAGGGGTCCTTGAGCAGGTCCTGGAGCACTTCCTCGCGGCGGAAATAGAACCCGGAGTCGGCGTTTTCCTTGGAGGCCTTGCTGTAGGCCTGCTTGGCCTTTCTCTGCTGCTGGCGGGCTCCGGCTTCGGCTCCCGGCGGCGGCGGCGGGGGAGGCGGCGGCGGGCCGCCCGGGCGGGATGTCCGCGCTCCCTCGCCCGGACCGGGCGAGGCCTTGGGGCCGGCGGTTTTGTCCTCGCCTGGCGGCCTGTAGCCAGCCGTGTCGTCGCGGTCGGCCAGATAATGGCGCAGGAGCAGGTAGGCTTCGTTTAGGCGCTGGAATTTGCGCTTGGCTGCCGGATCGTCGGGATGCAGGTCCGGGTGGAGCTTGAAGGCGAGCTTGCGGTAGGCCGATTTGACGGCCTCGATGTCGTCGCGGGCGGAAACCCCGAGCAGGGCGCGCGCCTGATCCAGGCGCATGGAATCCTGTCCGCCCATGGCCGCGCCGCCTTACGGGTTGTCCGGACAGGTCTCGACCAGAGCCTCGGGCACGTCGGCTCCCCGGGGCCGGCAAAGTCCCCGGCTGGTCAGATAGTCGCGGCCTTGCTTGGCGAATTCGGCGTGGGGAGCCTGCATGTTGATGCCCGGACAGTCCTCGGCGGCCATGGCGTGGCTGTCGGCATCGATGATGTTGCCGCGGAAGTACGGCCAGGCCCGGCAGACGTCGGGACGGGCCGGATGCACCGAGCAACCTTCTGCATAAAAGATGCAATAGTCGTCGTCGCCGGTGACCAGCCGTTGCCGGCCGCCGACGAACTCGGCATAGCGCGAAAGAAACGTCTCGCGGTCGAGCGAGACATGGCCGGCCAGCCGCTCGATGTCGGCGGCGGACATGACGATGCCGCCCACGCCCTGACAGCAGTGGCCGCAACGTTGACAGACAAAGGCGGTGACGGTCGGCATTTCCATTCACTATCCCCAAAGGCGACGGTATTCAACCATTGTGCAACGATCTTCCACGACAACGACGCCCGCCGCCTCAAGCATGGTCCGGGCTTCGGGGCTGGCGATGCCCGTCTGCATCCAGAAGCCGGCCGGCTGGCGGGCCAGGGCCAACACCTCGGCGGCATGTCCTGGACAGGCCGCCGGGGCGCGGAAAAGGTTCACTAAATCGATGGCTTCATCGATCTCGGCCAGGGTCTTGCGAGCCGGGATATCCCAGACCGTCGCCCGGGCCGGATGCACCGGAATGACCCGGAAGCCGGCGTTTATAAGAAAGCGGCCGACCATGTCCACGTCCGTGCCGGGACGGTCCTTGGCCCCAATAAGGGCGATGGTCTTGCCCGGGGCAAGCAGTTCCTTGAGCGTCGCGTCAGCGTAGAGCATCGGGTCTCCGGGTGTTTTCGTTTGCGGCAAAAACGTGTATCGGCTTGGCGGCATCACTGCCTGGAGGTCAACCGCACCATGTCGGATCGCGCCATAGCCCGCTTGAGCTTGGACCAAGCCCGCGCCCTTTGGGAGAACGAGGACGTCTTTTCCCTCGGCAAACTGGCCCACGCCGCCCGACTCGCCCTGCATCCCGAGCCGGTGGTCACCTACATCGTGGACCGCAACATCAATTATACCAACGTCTGCGCCTGCGGCTGCCGGTTCTGCGCCTTTTTCAAGGCCCCGGGGCAGCCGGGCGGCTACGTGCTGTCGCCCGAGGAACTGGCCGCCAAGGTGGCCGAAACCGTGGAACTCGGCGGCTGGCAGATCCTGCTTCAGGGCGGCATGCACCCCGAGCTGCGCCTGGGCTTTTACACCGACATGCTGTCCGCGCTGCGTAGTCAGTTCCCCAGTGTGGCCGTGCACGGCTTCTCGCCGCCGGAAATTGTTTTCCTGGCCGAAATGGAAGGGCTGTCCATAGCCGAGGTCCTGGCCGAACTCAAGGCCGCCGGGCTGGCTTCGTTGCCGGGCGGCGGCGCGGAAATCCTCTCCGATCCCGTGCGCAGCCACGTTTCGCCCAACAAGTGCCCGGCCGACGCCTGGATCGGCGTCATGGCCGAAGCCCACAAGCAGGGCCTTCGCTCCACCGCCACCATGGTCATCGGCCTGGGCGAGACCATCGAACACCGGCTGGAACACCTGCTGCGCATCCGCGACCTGCAGGACAAAACCGGCGGCTTCACGGCTTTCATCCCCTGGACCTTCCAGCCCGGCAACACGGCGCTGTCCGTGCCCGAGACCTCGTCCTGGGAATACCTGCGCACGCTGGCCCTGTCGCGGCTGTTCCTGGACAACGTGCCCAACATCCAGGCCTCCTGGGTGACCCAGGGCCCCATGATCGGCCAGACCGCGCTTTATTTCGGGGCCAACGACTTCGGCTCCACCATGATCGAGGAAAACGTGGTGGCCGCCGCCGGCGTCCACTTCCGCATGGAAGAAGAAGAGCTGCGCCGGCTGGTGGTCAAGGCCGGCTTCGAACCCGTACGCCGCAACATGGATTACTCGCGCCGCGAAGGGTGAGGCGGGGGGGAGAGAGGGAGAGAGGCGAAGAGTGCCTCCGGCGGGGGGGGGGGGGGGGGGGGGGGGGGGGGGGGGGGGGGGGGGGGGGGGGGGGGGGGGGGGGGGGGGGGGGGGGGGGGGGGGGGGGGGGGGGGGGGGGGGGGGG
>JAEZMB010000196.1 GCA_023435825.1 Pseudomonadota bacterium
CCCGGAGCCGGCCCCACCGACATGCGGGAAGCGGCCAGGGCCGGCGACGCCCCGGCCAGGCTTGCCGCCAGACACAGGCCCCAGGCCAGCCGCCGGCCGATCCCCAAAACGTGTATTTGCATTTTCCCAACATGGCCCAAGGCCGCCCGGGGCGCAACCCCTTGCCGCGCCCCTTGCCGCGCTCCGCCCTCGTGCCTATCTCCGGGCT
This sequence comes from Pseudomonadota bacterium, assembly GCA_023435825.1. GTDB lineage: Bacteria > Desulfobacterota > Desulfovibrionia > Desulfovibrionales > Desulfovibrionaceae > Solidesulfovibrio. Next base: position 209 of record JAEZMB010000196.1, read on the forward strand.
ATTGCAAGGAGAAAACACATGCGCATCGACCGCGACTGCAACGCCGATCTGCTCTTTGAGCTGCGCTACGAAGCCGCCGGCCGCCGCCACACGGTCCGCCACTTCGGGCGCAAGGCCAACTTCTGGCGCGACATCTTCCCGGCCGACCTCGGGCAACGGCTGCAGGGCCTTGTGGCCGGCGAGTCCGTCGCAGCCCGCCTCGTCCCCGGCCGCGACCTGCCGGCCCGCGACCCGGCCAAGGTCCTGACCCTGGACCGCCGCCGCTTCGCCCCGCGTCCGGTGGACGGCCGCCGCCTGTCCCCAGTCCCGGGCCGGTTTTATCCCCAGGGCGTGCTCGAAGGCCTGCCCGGGGTCTACCCCTCCACCCGCACCCCGTTTCGCCTGCTGGCCGACGACGGGGCGTCCCTGGTCTGCGACTGCAATCATCCCCTGGCCGGCATCGAGGCGCAGCTTACGGCCACGGTCCTGGACGTGCGCGAAAAGCTCTGCGAAACCGGCGGGTCGCTGCATGTCTGGCTGGAAGAACTCCTCGACGGACCGGGCATCGAAACAGGCCTGGCCGGACAGGCCGTGCGGTTTGTCGCCGAACCCGGCGACCTGTCGCGGGCCGACGAAGGAGCCGACACCGCCTTTTACGCCGCCCCGCGCCTGGTTCCCCACATCGACGCCAAGGCCCGGGAACGCCTGACCGCCCTCTACGCCACGCACCTCGCGCCCGGCGACACGGTCCTGGACCTCATGGCCTCCCATCTTTCCCATCTGCCGCCCGAGTTTCCCCTGGGGCCGGTCACCGGCCTTGGCCTCAACGCCCGGGAACTGGCTGCCAACCCGGCCCTGGCCGAGCGGGTGGTGGCCGACCTCAACGCCGACCCGACCCTGCCCTTCCCGGACGCCGCCTTTACCGCCGTCATCTGTTCCATGTCCGTGGAATACCTCGCCGCCCCGGCCGTGGTGCTGGCCGAGGCGGCCCGGGTGCTGGCTCCGGGCGGCCGGCTCGCCATCAGCTTTTCCAACCGCTGGTTCCCCCAAAAGGCCGTGCGGCTGTGGGGCGAACTCCACGAGTTCGAACGCCTGGGCTTCGTGGCCGGGCTGCTCGAAGCCACGCCGGGCCTCGGCGAGGTCGCAACCCTGGCCGAACGCGGCTGGCCCCGCCCGGCCGACGCCCGGGACCGGTTCTGGCCGCTGCACCAGCAAAGCGACCCGCTCTACGCCGTCACGGCCCGCCGCGTCGCGCCTTGAGCCTCCGGCGGCCAGGGCTTTGCCCTGGACCCACCGGGGGGATGATCCCCCCGGACCCCTCGGCGGGGAAAGGGTTAAGGGGGTTGGGCACAGGCCGACAACCCGGTCCCGTGTGGAACAATGGCTCCAGACGGAGTTACGCCCGCCGGACCGCCCGTTCCCACGCCCCATAAAAGGGGCGACCGAACGCCAAAAAGGCCGCTTCCCCGGAGGGAGCGGCCTTTGAACATCGGGTCGGACCGGCGGTCGCCGGGCGCGGCCTAGTGGTGGTCTTCTTTCAGGAACTGGCGGATGCGGATGAACGCGGTGGTGACGATGATGGCCATGTACACGTAGATGGCCGTGACCCCGAAGAAGCCTTGCTCGGTGGAATGGCCCATGTTCGTGATAAGTTCCGAAACCATGCTCATATCCTTACTCCTTCGGGTCGATCGTGAAATTGGTGACGATGTCCATACGCCGTCCCGGGCGTTTTCGTCAACCGTCGCGTAGCGTTTGGCCGTCCCTGGATCAGCGCGCCAATCTGGCTGGATGTCGGCCGGGCCGCTTCCGTTTTTTCCCCGGGCGGTGTATCTGGTAGTTTGGTGAGGTAAGCGTGGAGCAGCCCAATCCCCTACCCCCTGCAAAGGGTTTTTGGATCGCCCCCATGGCCGGCGCGGCCACGGCGGGGGTGCTTGCCGTGGCGTTGCTGCTGGCGGCCGGCTGGTATCGTGAACACTTGTGGCTGGTCTGGGCCCCCGGCGACTTGCGTCTTTTCTATGCGGCGGTGGCCCTTTGCGTGGGACTGCCGGCGGTGATGGTGGGATTTTGCATCGACCGCCAGCTCCGGTTGCGCCAGGCCCTGGCCGGCCGCGAGGCCGAGGCGGCCCGCATCAACGAAACCCTGGCCCGCACCCAGCGGGGGCTGGTGGCCCTGGGCGCGGTCAGCCACGAAGTGCTTCGGGCCACCGACCGCGACAGCCTCATCCAAAGCATCTGCACCATCCTGGTGGAACAAGCCGGCTACAGCCTGGCCTGGGTGGGCCTGGCCGAACCCGGACCGGACAAACGGGTTCGGGTGGCGGCCTGGGCCGGACAGGACGGAACCTGGCTCGACGCCCTGGGTCTGCGCTACGATGATTCGCCCCAGGGCCGAGGTCCCACGGGCACGGCCATCCGCCTGGGGGAGCCGGTCATCGTCGCCGACATGCACGAGGAAGCGTTTTTCCGCGACTGGCCGGCCCGGCCCGAGGCCCTGGCGCACTACCGCAGCGCCTTTTCCTTTCCCCTGCGACAAGCCGGGCGCGTGACCGGGGCGCTCACCATTTTCGAAGTATCGCAGCGGGAGTTTGGCGACGAGGAAATCCGCCTGCTCACCCGCATGGCCGACGACGCCTCCCACGGCTTGGAGCTCTTGCGCCTGTCCCAGAGCCGGGACCGCACGACGACCCTGTTGCGCCAGGCCCTGCGCATGGGCGCGGCCATGTCGCGCACTGCCCTGGATCTGGCCGGCGGCGGCCAGGACCTGCGCGAGCTGGCGGCCCGGACCCTGCGCCACGCCCTGTGGCTGACCGGCAGCCCCATCGGGGCCATCGGCATGTCCTCGCGGCCCACCGGACGCTTGGACTGGCTGGCCGTGGCCACGGCCGACGGGGCCATCCGCTCCGTGCCGCCCGAGGACTGCACCCTTTTCCCCGACGACGCCGGCCGGTTCGCCGGCCCCTTTGCCGAGGCCATCAACGCCGGCAACCCCGTGCTGGTGGATCACGCCGCCGACCTCGACGGCTACGGCCCGCCCGACCCGGCGTTTTTGCGGGTGTCGCGGTTTCTGGCCATGCCCCTGCGGCGCGAGGAGCGCGTGGTCGGCGTGCTGCTGTTGGCCGACGCCCCCAAGGGTTACGCCGAGCGGGACATCCGCGGCACGGCCCGGCTGACGGTGCTCTACGGCATGGCGGCGGCCCGGCGGCGCATCGAGAAGGATCTGATCGCGGCCCGGCGGCGGGCCGAGGCGGCCAGCGAGGCCAAGACCCAGTTTCTCGCCAACATCAGCCATGAGCTGCGCACCCCCATAAACGGCATCCTGGGCATGGCCCAGTTGGCCGTGCTGGAAGGCGGCACGGCCGGCCAGAACGAATACTGGCAGACCGTGCGCGACGCCACCGACAAGCTCATCGAGATCGTGGACAATCTGCTGGAGCTGGCCAATGTCGAGTCCGGTTCGCTGTCGCCCATGCTGCGGGAATTCAGCCTGCGCCGGCTGGCGGAATCCCTTCGCGGCTCGTTTTCGGTGCGCTCTGGGCTGGCCGGCCTGTCGTTCAGCTTCGACCTCGACGGCGCCTTGCCGGACAAGCTCCTGGGCGACCCGTTCCGGCTGCGCCAGATCCTTTCCAACCTCATCGACAACGCCATCCGTTTCACCCCGTCGGGCAGCGTGACGGTGCGGGTGCGCCGGTTGGAGCCGCTGGCGGCCATGGCCCAGCGCCAGGTGCTGGTGGCGGCGGATTTCAGCGGCCTGTGCCTGGAGTTCGCCATTTCCGACACCGGCATCGGCATCCCCGTGACCAAGCAGGCGGCCATCTTCGAGAACTTCGTCCTGGCCGAGGAGCCGCTGACCAAGCGCTACGGCGGTTCGGGCATGGGCCTTTCCATCGCCCGGCGGCTGGCCGAGCTTTTGGGCGGCAGCATCCGGGTGGAGAGCCGGCCGGAATACGGCAGCACGTTCTATCTGGCCGTGCCGCTGTGGCTGGCCAGTCCGCCCATGGACGACGACGGGAGCGAGGACCGCGAGCCGGTTCGGTTGCCGCGGCTGCGCATCATGGTGGTCGAGGACGAGGCGGTGAACCGCCTGGCCCTGGCGAGGGGGCTTCGCAAGCTCGGCCACGACGTCATCGAGGCAGGCAACGGCGAGGACGCCTTGCGGCGGTTGTCCATGGAGCCGGTGGACGTGGTGGTGATGGACGTGCAGATGCCGGTGATGGACGGGCTGACCGCCGTGGCCCACATCCGCAACGGCGAGGTGCCGGGCACGAACCGGCGCTTGCCGGTGGTGGCGCTGACGGCCTACGCCCTGGAAGGCGACCGCGAACGGTTCCTGGCCGCCGGCATGGACGAGTTCGTGACCAAACCCTGCGACATGGACGTGCTGCTGCGCGCCGTGGCCAAGGTGGTCAAGGACAAGCCGGCGGACTAGGGCGTCCGCTGCCGATCCAGCCCCCGCAGATTGACCGCTTCGGCCAGGTGCTCCACCCGAAGCCCGGCTTCGCCGTCGAGATCGGCGATGGTGCGCGCGATGCGCAGCACCCGGGTGTGCGACCGGGCCGACAAGCCCAAGCGCCGCACAGCGCCCTCCATGAAGCCGTGCCCTTCTTCCGACAAACGGCAATGGGCCGATAAGTGCCGGCCGGACAGCCGGCCGTTGACCGTAAAGGGCAGCCCGGCGTAGCGCGCCGCCTGCACCTCGCGAGCGGCCAGCACCCGCTCCCGCATGGTGGCCGAGGTCGTGGGCGAAGCTTCGGCCCGCAGCTCCTTGTACGGCACCGCCGGCACTTCCACCTGCAAATCGATGCGATCCAAAAGCGGCCCGGACAGCCGCGACCGGTAGCGCCGCACCTCGGCCTCGCCGCAGGTGCAGGCGTGGCGCTCGTCGCCCAGGTAGCCGCAGGGGCACGGATTCATGGCGCACACCAGCATCACGTCGGCCGGGTAGGACAGCGACACCGCCGCCCGGGCGATGGTCACCCTGCCGTCTTCCAGGGGCTGGCGCAGCACTTCCAGCACCGATTTCTTGAATTCCGGCAGCTCATCCAGAAACAGCACGCCCCGGTGGGCCATGGACACCTCGCCGGGCCGGGGATAGGAGCCGCCGCCAATCAGCCCTGCGTCGGAAATGGTGTGGTGGGGACTGCGAAACGGGCGCAGGGTCAAAAGCCCTTCGCCGTCCAGACGGCCGGACACCGAATAGATGGTCGTGACCTCCAGGGCCTCCTCGAAGGACAGCGGCGGCAGCACCGTGGGCAGGCGCTTGGCCAGCATGGTCTTGCCCGAGCCCGGCGGGCCGATAAACAGCAGGTTGTGGCCGCCGGCCGCCGCGATCTCCACCGCCCGCTTGGCATGGTCCTGGCCCTTGACCTCGCTGAAGTCGAGCAATCCTTCCAGGCCGGGCGCGGCCGGAGCGAAAGGCTTGGGAGCCACCGGCGACAGGCTCTCCTCGCCGGTGAAAAAATGCAGGGCTTCGAGCAGGGTGGCCGGGGCAAAAACGTCGAGCCCCTCCACCACCGCCGCCTCGGCGGCGTTGCCCGCCGGCGCGATAAGCCCCCGCGCCCCCAGCCGGCGGGCCAGGGCGGCCAGGGGCAACACCCCGGGCACGGGCCGCAGTTCGCCGGTCAGCGACAGCTCGCCGGCCATGAAGTAGCCGGCGGTGGCCTCCGGGGAAAACGCGCCGGTGGCGGCCAAAAGCGCCATGGCCAGGGGCAGGTCGTAGGCCGAGCCTTCCTTGCGCATGTCGGCCGGGGCCAGGTTGACCGTGATGCGGGCCGGCGGGAGCTTCAATCCGGCGTTTCGCAGCGCGGCCAGCACCCGTTCCTTGCTCTCGCGCACCGCGCCCTCGGCCAGGCCGACCATGGAAAACGACGGCATCCCCTGGCGCGACAGATCGACTTCCAGGGACACGGGGTAGGCCTCGACGCCAAGCAGCGCGGCCGTGCGGATAGAGGAAAGACTCATAAGCGTTGGAAAACCGATACCGCGCCCGGACGCTCCAGGCAAGGTTTTCGCCGGCCCGGGCTTTTCATTTCATACAGGCGATGCTACCCATTACACGCGCCAATGAATTGTTTTGCACGACATGGGACGACAAACGGCCAACGGCAATGAAACTTCCCCGCTACTTCCAGACACGCTCGGTCGGCGGCGCGGTGCTCATGACGCTGGTGTGCGTCAACACGCTGCTGTTGGCCGTCTTCGGCTGCCTCGACTATTATGGGGAAAAGCAGCGGCTGGAAGACGAATTACGTTACGATCTCCGGGTCGTTGCCGAACAATTGTCGGCCAACCTGGCCGAACCGCTGTGGTTCCTGGAGTCGGGCAATCTGTCCCGACTGCTGGACGGGGCCATGAAAAACGACCGGGTGGCCGCCGTGGTGGTCTATGAAGCCGACAGCGGCGAGTTCCTGGCCGGCCGCAGCCGCGACCGGAGCTGGCGCGCCTCGCCCGTAACGGCCCGGCCGGCCCTGGACAACGTCACCGTCGAAAGCCGGCCGGTCTATTTCGGCGACGCCCTGGTCGGGGCCGCCGAGATCCAGATGACCAGACGCTATATGGATGAAGCCCTGGAGCAGACGCTTTGGCGTGTGATCCTGCGCATCCTGGCCTTAAACGCCGCCCTGGCCGTCGTCCTGGTCTTCGTGCTGCGCCGCCAGCTCATCCGCCCCCTGGCCCGCCTGGAACGCTACGCCGTCGAGGCCGCCGGGCGCGGCGAGACCGCCGTGCGCCCCGTGGGGCTTCGCGGCGAACTCGGCAGCCTGTCCGCCGCCATGGAAGACATGGTCCGCCAGCTTACCGCCGCCCAGACCCAGTACCGGGACATCTTCGAAAACGCCACCGAGGGCATCTTCCAGACCACCTTCGACGGCCGGCTGCTGGCCGCCAACGCCGCCCTGGCCCGCATGATCGGCTATGCCACCCCGAAAGAGGCCATGGCCTCGATCACCGATCTGGCCCGGGAGCTTTACCAGGACCCCAAGGACCGCGCCCGGCTGCTCGACCAGCTCCTGGCCCAAGGCGCGGTGGCCGGTTTCCAGACCCGTTTCGTGCGCCGCGACAAGCAGACCATCTGGGTGTTGGTCAACATCCGGCTGGTGCGCGACGCCGACGGGCATCCGCTCTACAACGAGGGCACGGTGGTGGACGTCACGGCCCGGGTGCGGGCCGAGCGGCGGCTGGAAATTTTGAACCGCCACCTGCGCGAAGCCGTCAAGGAGCGCACCGGACGCCTGGCCGTCAAGGCCGCCGAGCTGGAAGCGGCCAACGAACGCCTGCAGGAGCTCGACCGGCTCAAATCCGGCTTCCTGGCCACGGTCTCCCACGACCTGCGCACGCCGCTGACCTCGATCATGGGCTTCGCCAAGCTCATCTCGCGGGATTTCAACAAGTTCTTTGCTCCCTTCGCCCCGGGCCACGAGCGCCTGACCCGGCAGGCCGAGCGCATCACCGCCAACCTCGGCATCATCGAAAACGAAGGCGAACGCCTCACCCGTCTCATCAACGACTTCCTCGACCTGTCCAAGATCGAGTCCGGCCGGGCCCAATGGCGCGACGCCGAGGTGGACGTCTCGGCCGCCCTGACCCGGGCCACCAATGCCGTCAGCGCCGATTTCGCGGCCAAGCCCGAGGTGCGCTTTTCCATGGCCATCGAAGGCGGCCTGCCGCCGCTTTACATCGACCCCGACCGGCTGACCCAGGTGCTGGTGAACCTGCTTGGCAACGCCGCCAAGTTCACCGACCAAGGCGAGGTCAAGCTCGCCGCATCGGTGTCGGACGGCCTGCTCCGGGTGGTCGTCACGGACACGGGCCATGGCATTCCCAGGGAATCGCTGGAGAAGATCTTCGACAAGTTCCACCAGGCCCAGATCGGCGACACCGTGGAGGAACACGGCCGCCGCCAGGGCACGGGCCTGGGACTGGCCATCTGCCGCCAGATCGTCGAGCACTACAAGGGCCGGGTCTGGGCCGAGTCCGAGCTTGGGCGCGGCAGCACGTTCATTCTGGAGCTGCCGCTCACCGGACTGCCGGCCGCCGATGACGGCCAGGACCAGCCGGCCTGAGGCGTCGCGACGCCCGTCCCGCCTACAGCCGGCCCACGCGCCAACCGCCGCTCCCCGGCCGGACCACTGGCCGCCGGTGACGGGGCTGACCCCGCTACGCCACTCGCCGGGTCCGCCGCGCCCGGGCCGGGCAAGACGCAAACCGCCGCCGTCCCTGTCCGGGACGGCGGCGGTCGTCGTTTGGCCTGATTGCAAGGCCGGCATCAGGATGGCCCGGTTTTGCCGAAGCGGCCGGGCGGCACGTTTGTCCGGCCCTGTCCGGGAGCCGGCGGCAAAGACCTGGCTACTCGCCGGTCTTGGCCGGCTTGATGCAGCCCGGCCGGGCGGCCAGGGTCTCGCCGGCGATACGGATGTCCGTGACGTCGCCGACCGCGCCCATCTTGAAGAACTTGCCCGTGCCCACATGGTAGTCCAGACGATTGATGGCGAACTGGACCTCGTAGCCGGTGACGTCCACGCAGGGCATCATGGGATGGGGCTTGGTGCCGAGCAGGCGCACCGGAATGGTCACCTCCTTGGTCACGTCCTTGATGGTCAGCTTGCCGGTGACCCGGGCCATCCGTGTGCCGGCCGAGACGATGCGGCTGCTTTCAAAGCGCATTTCCGGATAAGCGGCCGTATCCAGGAAATCCGCCGTGCGCAGATGCTTGTCCCGGGCGGCGATGCCCGTGTCCACGCTGTCGGTCTTGACGGCAAAGGCGACGCGTCCGTCGGCCGGCTTGCGCGGCGGGATGACGATGCTCCCGGACACGGCGTTGAACCGGCCGGCCACCGGGGCCACGATGTGGCGAATCCAGAAGGTGGTCGAGGTGTGGGGCGGGTCCAGGGTCGCGCCGTCCACCACCGGCCCGGCGTCGGGCTTGGTTTCGGGCTTGGCCGGGGCGGCCGGGGCGTCGGCCGGGGCCGGGGCCTCGGCGGCGGCCAGCAACAGGAAATCGGCGGCCGTAGCCGGGGCCGGCTGGCCCTTGTCGCCAAGCAGCAGGCCATTGGCCGGCGGGGACGCCGGTCCGGCCTGGGCCGAGGCCGCCATGGCCGTCAAGGCCAGGGCGGCCAGGGCAGAAGCAAGAATGGTACGAAAATGCGGCATGGGAGCCTCCTTTAGTTTTCCGGGAGCGTATAGAGGATATCCTCGACCGGGAACCGCCACTTGGGCGGGGCCACGGCAACGCCCGGACGCAGCCGGCCCACGGCCATGATCAGCGGAATCCAGAACTGGTCCGGCACGCCAAAGGCCGCCTTGACCGCGTCGTGGTCGAAGCCGTCCATGGGATGGGTGGCGTAACCGGCGTCGGCGGCGGCGTACATGAAGGTCATGGCGAAAAAGGCCGTGTTCTTGACGGCAAAGGCCAGGGCCTTGTCCGGGGTCGCGCCGTAGAGGCTTTCCGTGGCCCCGGCGAATTCGCCGCGCTGCTCGGGCGTGTAGCGGCCGGACTGCAGCAGATAGGAGAACTGGCGCTCGAAGGACGGCGAATACATCTTCCAGGCATCCCGGTCGGCCAGGAACAGCAGGATGACCGGCGCTTCGGTGACCTTGGGCTGGTCCCAGGCCAGGGCACGCAGCTTGGCCTTTTGGGCCGGGTCGCGCAGCACGGCCACCCGCCAGGGCTGCAGGTTGAAGCTCGACGGCGAGCGGGTGGCGGTCTCCAGGAGCGCGTCCAGCGTTTCCTTGGGCACCTCAGCCTCGGTATCGAAGAAATTGATGGCCCGACGGGCCTCCATGACGTCTTTGAAATCCATGTCTCCCTCCTTTTCCGGGATGCTGCCTATGTGCGCCGGGAATGCGCCCGCGTCAAGGCCGCAGGCGGACTGACGCTGCCGCGCGCGCCACTTGACTAATGCGGCGGGCGGAGGCATGCAGGGCGGACTTTTCTCTTTTCCCCCAGCCAAAAAGGACTCCCCCATGGCCCTCAACGTGACCCAGAAGATCATCAAGGACCACCTTGTTTCCGGCGAGATGATCCCGGGCGGCGAGATCGCGCTGCGCATCGACCAGACGCTGACCCAGGACGCCACCGGCACCATGGCCTATCTCCAGTTCGAGGCCATCGGGCTGCCCCGGGTGCGCACCGAGCTGTCCGTGAGCTATGTGGACCACAACACCCTGCAAATGGGCTTCCGCAACCCCGACGACCACGCCTACCTGCGCACCGTGGCCGCCAAGTACGGCATCACCTTCTCCCCGGCCGGCACCGGCATCTGCCACCAGCTGCACCTGGAGAATTTCGCCAAGCCGGGCAAGACCCTGGTCGGCTCCGACTCCCACACCCCCACCGCTGGCGGCGTGGGCTCCATGGCCATGGGAGCCGGCGGCCTGTCGGTGGCCCTGGCCATGGCCGGCGAACCCTACGTCATCGCCATGCCCAAGGTGGTCAAGATCCACCTGACCGGCAAACTACCGGGCTGGGCCACGGGCAAGGACGTCATCCTGCATCTGCTCGGCAAGCTCACCGTCAAGGGCGGCGTGGGCAAGGTCATGGAATACGCCGGTCCGGGCGTGGCCACCCTGTCCGTGCCCGAGCGCGCCGTCATCACCAACATGGGCGCGGAACTCGGGGCCACCACCTCGATCTTCCCGTCCGACGAGGTCACCAAGGCCTTCTTCACGGCCATGGGCCGGCCCGAGGACTACGTGCCGCTCACCGCCGATCCCGACGCCGCCTATGACGAGGTGGTGGAGATCGACCTGTCGGCCCTGGAGCCCCTGGCCGCCGCGCCCCACATGCCCGACCGCATGGTGCGCATCGCCGACCTCGACGGCATGAAGGTCGATCAGGTCTGCATCGGCTCGTGCACCAACTCCTCCTACGCCGACCTCAAGGCCGTGGCCCAGATCCTGGCCGGCAAGCGCATCGATCCGACCACGGACCTGCTCATCTCCCCGGGCTCCAAGCAGGTGCTCAAGATGCTGGCCGCCGAGGGCCTGATCGATCCGCTGCTGGACGCCGGCGCGCGTCTGCTGGAGTGTTCCTGCGGCCCGTGCATCGGCATGGGCGGCTCGCCCACTTCGGCCGGCGTCTCGGCCCGCACCTTTAACCGCAACTTCGAAGGCCGCTCCGGCACCCAGGACGGCCAGGTGTATCTGGTCAGCCCCCAGACGGCGGCCATGGCCGCCCTGCGCGGGGCCTTCACCGACCCGGCCACCTGGGGCGAGGCCCCGGAAAAGGCCGAGTTCCCGGCCGAGGTCCCGAGCATCCGCCACCTGTTCCTCACGCCCCCGGCCGACGGCTCGGGCGTGGCCATCCAGCGCGGCCCCAACATCGCCCCGCTGCCGCCCTTTGGCGCGCTGCCGGCCGCCATCGAGGCTCCCGTGGCGCTCAAGGTCGGCGACGACATCACCACCGACCACATCCTGCCGGCCGGGGCCCAGATCACGGCCCTGCGCTCCAACATCCCGGCCATCAGCGAATACATCTTCAGCCGGGTGGACGCCGACTTCGTGGCGCGCATCAAGAAGCTCGGCAAGGGCGTGATCCTTGGCGGCGAGAACTACGGCCAGGGCTCCAGTCGCGAGCATGCCGCCCTGGGCCCCCGCTACCTGGGCGTGGCCGCCGTGGTGGCCAAGTCCCTGGCCCGCATCCACCGGGCCAACCTGGTCAACTTCGGCATCCTGCCGCTTTTGCTCGTGGACAAGGCCGACTACGACCGCATCCCGGCCGGAGCCGAAATCCGCCTCGAAACCGCCGCCATCGCGCCGGGCCAGCCCTGCCCCATGACCGTGGCCGGCGTGGGCGAAGTCATGGTCGTCAACGACCTGACCGCCAAGGAACTCGACATCATCAAAGCCGGCGGCCTGCTCAACCAGGCGCGCAAGGCCCAAGCCTAGCGCGCGACGCCCCGAGCCAAGGAGAATCCATGCTTGATCCCATGCGGAAATATGCCCAATCCTGGGGCATCAAGATCGTCTTCGGACTCATCATCATTGTCTTCGTCTTCTGGGGCGTGGGCAATTTCAAGGGCGACAGGGCCACGGTCCTGGCCACGGTGAATGAGCAGCCGATCCTGATCAAGGACTATGAAAAACAGTACCAGGAGAATTTGCGCCTGGTTAAAAACAAGAATCCCAACGTCTCCGACAAGGATCTGCAGGACGGCGGCTTCCGCTGGCAGGTCTTCACCAACATGGTGACCACCAAGCTGCTGGAAGACCAGGCCAAGACCCTGGGCATCGCCGTGACCGCCGACGAACTGCGCGCCGAGATCGCCAAGATTCCGGCCTTCCAGAACGAGTCCAAGCAGTTCGACGCCAAGCGTTACGAGAACCTGCTCAAGGCCAACGGCATCAGCCCCGGCGAGTTCGAGGCCGATTTCCGCCAGCAACTGCTGCTGGAAAAGCTGGCCGCCTTCGTCGGCCTGCCGGCCCAGGTGGCCGAGTCCGAGGCCCGGTCCATCTTCGACTTCATGCGCGAACAGGCGGTCATCAAGTACATTCCCTTTGCCGCCGCCGACTTCGCCAAGGGCGTGACCATCTCCGACGAGCAGATCGCCAAGTATTACGAGGCCCGCAAGGACGAGTTCGCCACGCCGGCCCAGGTCAAGATCGACTTCGTGGAGTTCACGCCCAAGGCCATGGCCAAGCCGGCCGAGATCAGCGACACCGACATCGAGGCCGACTACAAGGCCAACACGAAGAAGTACGAGCGCCCCGAACAGGTGCGCGTGCGCCACATTCTCATGATGCTGCCCCCCGACGCCCCCCAGGAAGTGGTGGACGCGGCCAAGAAACGCCTGTCGGCCATGGCCGACGACGTGCGCAAGGGCAAGGACTTCGCCACGCTCATTCCCAAGGACCCGACCAACGCCGACGGCATCATCGGCGAGGACTGGGCCTGGTTGCCCAAGGGCAGCCTGCCCAAGGAATTCGCGCCCTTCGAGGAAAAGGCCTTTACGCTCAAAAAGGATGAAGTCAGCGAGCCGGTGCGCACGAGCCTGGGGCTGCATCTCCTCCAGGGCGGCGAGAAGCAGGCCGCCGGCCAGCGTTCCCTGGCCGAGGTCAAGGACGAAATCCGGGCCGATCTGGCCGAGCAGCGCGCCGCCGACAAGCTGACCAAGTCCCTGGACGCCATCCAGGAAAAGCTGTCCGCGGGCGAGCCCCTGGAGGCCGCCGTGGCCGCCGAGAAGCTGGCCGTCAAGACCTCGGCCTTCTTCGCCAAGGACGCCCCCCCGGCCGAGTTGGGCCTGTCCGAGCCGGCCGTGGAAGCCATCTTCGCCCTCAAGAAGGGCCAGACCGCCGACGCGCCCCTGTCCACCCAGGACGGTTTTGTGGTGGTGCGGGCCAGCGACGTCAAGGAGCCCGGTTTCGAGCCCCTGGACGCCGTCAAGGACGTCATCAAGGGCCGCCTGACCGACGAAGAGGCCCTCAAGCTCGCCAAGGGCAAGGCCGAGGAAACGGCCAAGGCCATGGAGACCGAGGACGGCCTCAAAAAGGTCCTGGCCGACTATAAGGACAAGATCCAGACCTCCGCGCCCTTTACCCGCCAGGGCTTCATCCCGGGCCTGGGCATGTCGCCGGTGCTGGTCCAGACGGCCTTCGAGGCCAAGGCCCCGGGTTGGTTCAAGACGGCCTTCGGCGTGTCCGGAGCCTATGTCGTCGCCGGTCTGGACAAGACCGTGCCGGCCGACGCCTCGCTTTGGGACAAGGAAAAGGAACGCTGGGTGGCCACGCTGACCCAGTCCAAGCAGACCGAGCTCTTCCGCGCCTACCTGCAGACCCTGCAGGAAGCCGCCCGGGTGGAGATCGTCAACGACGCCATCCTGGGGCCGCGTCCGGCCCAGGGCGGCGGCGGCAAGACCGTCCAGCTCCAGTAGCCTCGACCACGCAAAAGGGCGCGCCCGCAAGGACGCGCCCTTTTTTATTTCTCGCGCAAGGGTGGAAGGCTCCGAAGGAAAGGACTTCCCCCGCCCGGAGAGCCAACCCGCGCCCCCCTTTACCCTTTTCCCCTTTCGGGGGGTGCCGGGGGGGCCGGGGCCCCGCCCCCCCCAATA
>JAEZMB010000214.1 GCA_023435825.1 Pseudomonadota bacterium
GCCGGAGCCGGAGCCGGGGCGGCAGGCGTCGGTTGGGCGGACGGCTGGGCCGGAGCAGCGGCTGCCGGCGCGGCTGCGGGAGCAGCCTGCACGGGCGTGGCCGGCTCCGTCGGCGTCGCCACCTCCACGGCCACCGGAGCCGGGGCCTTTTCGGAGCGCAGCACGTCGTAGACGGCAATGGGCAGCACGTTGCTGGCCTTGGCGATCTCGGCCAGGGTCCAGGCCGGCTGGGCCTTGAACCCGGACGTGGACAACCGGCCCAACGCCTGGGCCAGATCCAGGCCGTACTCCTCGCAAATGTCGGACAGCTTGCGCCGTCCCAGCCCTGGCGGCGGCTCCTTGGGCAGGCCGCTGACCGTGGTCGTGCCGCCCGACGGCTCCATGACCATCTTGAGGGCCTCGAACACCCCGCCCGGAGCCACCCGGTTTTGCCGGGCGATCTCGGCCAGGGTCAGGTCGCCGCTGTCGGCCTTGATGTTTTTCAGGCGCAACAAGGCCAGCGCCTTTTCCGTGTCCATGCCCATGCGCCGGGCGAAATCGGCCAGGGTGGAGCGTTCGGCCGCGGCATAGGGCGGCTCGCCATAGGTGTCGGAGGCCCGCTCCTGAAGATGGTCGGCCAGCCGCGCCAATTGGGCCATGGGCGGCGCGCCGGCCAGGGCGGCGGCGAAAAGGCCGACCACCAGGATGCCGCCGGCGAAAAAGGGCTTGGTGAAAACGATCACCATGCCGTCGTCGTCGCGCAGGTGGTCAAGGAAGGCGTCCACATGGAGCATGGCGTGGACCAGGCCGGCGGCGACCACGAGCAGGCCCATGGCCAGATGCGCCCCTTCCCAGGCCTGGCGCGACAGGCCCAGAAAGCCCCAGTCGGCCCAGGAGGCCACCCGGGCCGGCGGCGCGGTGAACATCACCAGCCCCGTGACCAGGACGAAAAACAGGCCAAAGAACAAAACCAGGGTGACGGTTTTTTTGAGCATTGAGAAACTCCGTGGACCGGTCGTGAGCCGGTCCCGTCGTGTTGCCGGCCATCTAGCACGCCTTGACCGCTTTGCCCATCCCCGGCGCGCCGCCCTCCCGGCCGCCCTTCTGTTGACGGGACCTTGCGCATACGCTACCTCCCGGCCCACCCGGCCAAAGGCCACGCCCGGCCCGGGTTCCCCAAGACACTACGCCAAACGCCCTCGGGGCCTTCCCCGCCCGGGCGTCCGGAGCCCCCATGAGCACCATCGTCACCCGCTTCGCCCCAAGCCCCACCGGCTACCTGCATATCGGCGGCGCGCGCACGGCCATCTTCAACTGGCTCTTGGCCCGCCATTTCGGCGGCACCTTTCTTTTGCGCATCGAGGACACCGACCTCCAGCGCTCCCAGTCCGACATGACCCAGTCGATCCTGGACGCCATGGCCTGGCTGGGCCTGGACCACGACGGCGAGATCACCTACCAGAGCCAGCGTTTCGATTTGTATAATGAATACATCGACAAGATGCTGGAGACCGGCCACGCCTACTGGTGCTCGTGCTCGCCCGAGGAAGTCGAGGCCATGCGCGAAGAGGCCCGGCAAAAGGGGCTCAAGCCCAAGTATTCCGGCCGCTGCCGCGAGGCCGGCCTTGGCCCCGGCCCGGGCCGGGTGGTGCGGCTCAAGGCCCCGGTCACCGGGGCCACCCTGGTCGACGACATGGTCAAGGGTCCGGTGTCCATCGACAACGCCGAACTCGACGACATGGTGCTGCGCCGGGGCGACGGCTCGCCCACCTACAACCTGGCCGTGGTGGTGGACGACGCCACCATGGGCGTCACCCACATCATCCGGGGCGACGACCATTTGAACAACACCCCGCGCCAGATCCTCATTTATAAGGCCCTGGGCTTCGACCTGCCCCGCTTCGGCCATGTGCCCATGATCCTTGGGCCGGACAAGAAAAAGCTGTCCAAGCGCCACGGGGCCACGGCCGTCATGGAATACGAGACCGAGGGATTTTTGCCCGAGGCTATGCTCAACGGCCTGGTGCGCCTGGGCTGGGCCCACGGCGACCAGGAGATCTTCTCCCGCGAGGAGCTGGTGTCGCTTTTCACCGCCGACAACCTCGGCTCCTCGGCCGCCGTCTTCGACAAGGCCAAGCTGTTGTGGCTCAACGCCCACTACATCAAGGAAAGCCCGGCCGCGCGCCTGGCCGTGCTCCTTAACGCCTTCCTGGAGCGCCGGGGATTCGACAACCTGGACCTGGACTACCTGGCCCGCATCGTGCCCCTGCTCCAGCCCCGGGCCCAGACCATGGCCGAGATGGCCGAGAAGGCCGAATGCTTTGTGGTGGCCGACGAGGCCCTGGTCTACGACATGGCGGCGGTCAAGAAATTCTTCACCGACGACGTGCGGGGCCATCTGGCCCATCTGCGGGAACTGCTGGCCGGACTGTGCTGCTTCAACCACGCCTCCATGGAGGCGGCGGTGGCCGGCTATCTGGAAGAACGCGAACTGAAGTTCAAGCTGGTGGCCCAGCCCCTGCGCGTGGCCGTCACCGGCGTCACGGCCAGCCCCGGCCTGTTCGAGACCATCGAGGTGCTGGGCCGCGAGCGCGCCCTGGCCCGCCTGGACCGGGCGCTGTCGCTGTAGGCTGCGGCCGAGCCGACGCCCGAAAGCCCCTGCCGCGCCGATGCGCGGCAGGGGCTTGACGTTTCGGGGGGCTACTGGCCGCTTGCGCCCCGGCCCGGACAGATCGCGGCAATGGCTTGGCGCAAAGCCTCGTACTCCACCGGCTTGGCCAGGCAGGCATTCATGCCGCAGGCCAAAAACCGCTCCACGTCGCCCTTCATGGCATGGGCCGTCACCGCGATGATGGGGATGGACGCCCGGCCGTGCTCCATGGCCCGGATGCAGCGTGTGGCTTCCTCCCCATCCATCACCGGCATCTGGATGTCCATGAGCACCACGTCGAAATGGCGGCTGGCCAGCAGGGACAAGGCTTTTTGCCCATTTTCGGCCATCGTCGGCCGATGCCCCATTTTTTCCAGGAACTTGCGCACGGTGATCTGGTTGATGGCCTCGTCCTCCACCACCAGCACGTCCAGGCCGCCCATGGCGGCCTCCTCCCCCACCGGGACGGCCGGAGCGGCTGGCTCGCCGGTTAGGCGCGGCCTGGGCCGGCCCACCCGCACCGTCAGGTAAAACGTCGCCCCCCGCTCCTCTTGGGTGTCCAGGCAGACGCAGCCGCCAAGCAGTCCGGCGAACCGCTGCACGATGGCCAGCCCCAGCCCCAGGCCGCCGTGCTTGCGCGACAAGCCGTCGTCCACCTGGCTGAAACGGTTGAAGACATACTCCACCTTGTCGTCCGGGATGCCCGGCCCGGTGTCGGCGACCACGAACAGCAGCGTCCAGGCCTGGGGATCGGGACAGACCGGCAGCACCCCGGCCCACAGGCTCACCCGGCCCGAGGGCGTGAACTTCACGGCGTTGCCCACGAGATTGAACAGGATCTGGCGCAGCCGCCCCTCGTCGGTGACCACCAGCGGCGGCATGGCCGGGTCCACGGCCACGTCCAGGGCCAGCCCCTTGGCCCGGACGTCGGCGGCGAAGATGCCGGCCACCGACGGCAGCAGCCGGGCGATGTCGGCCTCCTCGTGGCACAGGACCACCTTGCCGGCCTCGATGCGGGCGATGTCGAGGATGTCGTTTAAAATTCCGAGCAGCTTGCGGGCCGACTCCAGGGCCACGGCCACGATCTCGGCCTGCTCGGACGGCAGGTCCATGGCGCTTTGCATTTGCAACATGCCCATGACGCCGTTTAACGGCGTGCGCACCTCGTGGCTCATGGTGGCCAGGAACTGGGACTTGGCCTGGTTGGCCGCCTCGGCGGCGTCGCGGGCGGCCTGGATGGCCTCCTCGGCCTGTTTGCGCTCCGTGACGTCGCGGTTGACGCCGCGCCGGCCCAGGAACTCGACGCCCGGCCCGAAGATGGCCCGGCAGCAGTGCTCGATCCAGACCACGGAACCGTCGGCGCGAATGATGCGAAAATCCACGGAGCAGGGGGTCAGGGAGGCGTCCGAGGCAAACCGCATGTGCTCGGCCAGACGCTGGCGGTCATCGGGGTGGACAATGGACAACAGGAAGTTCGCGTCGGCCAGGAACGCTTCCGGGGCATATCCGGTGATGCGCCGGCAGGCCGGGGACACCCAGGCGTAGGCCCCGTCCGGAGCCAGCCAGTATTCCCAGTCGTAGGTATAGTCCGCGATCTGGCGCAGCCGCTCCTCGGAGCGGCGCAGGGCCGACACGTCCTTGCCGATGGCGAAATAGGCCGGCCGCCCGTCCCACACGCCGCGCACCACCCGCGTCTCCATGGCCACGGCCTCGCCCGCCGCCGTGCACATGGGCACGCCGAAACAGGCCACTTCCCCGGTGGTCAGCGCCGCCATGCGCTGCCGCAGCCCACTGCGCCCGGAGGCCTCGAAAAGCGAGGTCAGACCGCGCCCCACCAACGCGTCGGCCGCATGGCCCAGGCGGTCGCACAGGGCCGGATTGGCGCTGAGAATGGTGCCCGCGGCGTCGGCCACCAGCAGGCAGGCGTCCACGGTTTCATAAAACGACCGGAAATTGGCCGCCTTCTCCATGACCTCGTCGAGGTAGCGGCTCTGGGCGGCGGCCATGCGATTAAACGCCGCGCCCAGCCGGCCCAGTTCGTCGTGGCCGGACTCCGGAGCCCGCACCCCGAGCCGCCCTTCGGCCAGGGCCTCGGCCGCGCCGGTCAGGCCGGCGAGTTGCCGGGTCAGCCAGGAACCCAGCAGCCAGGAAAAGACCGCCGACAACAACATCCCTGCCGCGCCGATGGCCAGGGAACGCTCCCGGGCGGCGGCAAAGGCGGCGGCCATGGAGACGTCGCACACCACCACCGAGGCCTGGCAAAAGCTCACCCCGCCCTCGTTGACCTCCACGCCGGCCCGGGCCGTCCAGGCGGATTCGGCGCCTGCGGCGGCGGCCTCGGACACGTCGCTCATGGCCAGGACGCCCAGGCGGGGACTGCTCACCTCGACAAAAAGCACCGACGGGTCCCTGGCCAGGCTGTCCACCTGGCCTTTGAGTCCGGCGACATTGACGGAAATGCAGTCGTCCGCCACCGAGGCGGCGAAAAGCCCGGCCACGGACGCCGCCCGCCGCTCCAACTGGTCGCGGCTGGAACGGCGCAGGGAGTCCAGGTCGCCGTAGATCAGGAAACACAGCAGAAGCGCTTCGATGAGCGCTATGCCGCAGATGGTCTTGAGCCGAAAAGACATGCCGCCAGACGCTCTCTTGTCTTGCCCCGCCAAGGCGGGAGGCTGCGGTTAAGGCTGTGGCGTCAGGAAGCCCCGGCGGCGGGCAGCCCCAGCAGCGCCCGCACGTCGTTCCAGTCGGCGTCCGTTCCGCGCTCGAAGCCGGCGAAGCGCAGGATCCGCAACGCCGACCGGCCGGCTTCGTCCTGGTCCATGGCCTCCAGCGCCTCGGCCAGCCGGGCCACCGCCTCCCGGCCGACCCGGGGATGGGCGGCCAGGGGATGCGGCGTGCAGCCCGGGGTTTCCCAGATGACGCGAAGCTGCCCGCGCACGTCCTCGGGGCAATTGGCCAAGGTCCGCGCGATGCCGCCGCCGGCCGGATAATAGCCACGGGCCACGGTCAGATAGACCGAATCGTGGGTGGCCACATAGACGGGCGTCACCGCCACGCCCCGGGCCTTGAAGTCGGCCAGGGGCAGCATGGTCGCGGCAAAGGCCGCCGGCGCGGGGAAGGCGACCTTCCCCCCGGCCAGGTCGTTGAGGGACGTGGCCGGGCTGTCGCGGGGCACCACCACGATGCCCTTGAGGCGAACCCCCTTCTCCCGGGCAAAGGCCTGGTAGCCGGGGGCGAGGCTGCGCAAAACATAGTCGGCCGGATTGCAATAGATGATGTCGTAGCGGCCCTCATCCAGGCGCGCCTCGAAGGTCGGGATATCCTTGGCCGTTTCAAAGGCCAGGGACAGGCCGGTCCGTTCCTCGAGGAACTTGAGCAGCGGCCCCCACTGCCGGGCCAGTTCCACGGCGGAATGTTGCGGCACCACGCCAAGCAACAACGTCTCGGCCGGGGCCTCGGCCGCCCAGCACCCGAAAATCAAGGCGCACAAAAGCGCCTGCAACACCCAAAGCGAGCTTCGCCGATTGCGGCCGTGCATTGCCTGCATTTCTTTTTCGTAACCTTCCAGTCCGGCACGGCGACTGCACAGCGTGATCAATATTTCTTTACTGAAACCTTTTGTTACGGAAAGTATAGACCGTTACTACGCCATTTCCCCATATTCCACAAGCAGGTGGCCCGGGAGTCCTTGACCGCGTCCACCCACGCGCCATTGCCTCGCACCGCCTGGCGGGCTAGGCTGGGCCGCCCGCCCAGCCGGGCAATTCCTCCTCTTGGAGCCCCCATGTCCTCCGTCGCCTTCGAACTCGCGGCCGTTTTGGCCCTTATTATCGCCAACGGCTTTTTCGCCATGGCCGAGATGGCCTTGGTCGCCTCGCGCAAGGCCCGTCTTAACGCCCTGGCCGAGGCCGGCAGCCGTCGGGCCAAGGCCTGCCTGACCCTTTTGGCCCAGCCCGAGGCCTTTCTTTCCACCGTGCAGATCGGCATCACCCTGGCCGGGGTGCTCGGCAGCGCCTACGGCGGCGCGACCCTGGCCCCGGCCCTGTCCAAGGCCCTGGCCGCCTCGCCGACGTTCGCCCCCTACGCCGAGACCTTGTCCCTGGCCTGCGTGGTGGTCCCCATCGCCTTTTTGACCCTCATCCTCGGCGAACTCGTGCCCAAGCGCCTGGCCCTGGCCCGGCCCGAACCCCTGGCCCTGCTCGCCGCCCCGGTCATGACCGGCCTGCTGCACCTGTGCCGGCCGGCGGCCTGGTTTCTGAGCCTGACCACCCGGGGCGTGCTGCGCCTGCTCGGCCTTGGCGGCGAGTCCGGGCCGTCGGTGACCGAGGAGGACATCCGGGGGCTGCTTCTGGAAGGCCGCCGCCACGGCGTCATCGAGGACGCCGAGCACGACATCATGGAGCGCCTGCTGCGCCTGGCCGACCGGCCGCTGGGCGTCATCATGACCCACCGCTCCCGGGCCGATTGGCTGGACGTCGCCCAGGACGAGGACGCCCTTCTGGAAAAGCTCCTGGCCAGCCCCCACACCCGTTTCCCGGTCTGCCGGGGCGATTTTTCCGACGTGCTCGGGGTGGTGCGGGCCAAGGACGTGCTGGCCGGACGCATCCGCGACGGCCGCCTCGACGTGGCCGCCCATACGGCCCCGGCCCATTTCCTGCCCGAGACCATGCGGGGGCTGGACCTCCTGGCCGCCTTCCGGGACACGCCGGGCCTCAAGCTGGCCCTGGTGGTGGACGAATACGGCGACGTGGTGGGGGTGGTGACGGCGGCGGACGTGTTCGCCGACATGGTGGGGGATCTGGCCGGCGCGGGCGGCCCGGCCGAGGCGGCCATCGCCCGTCGCGCCGACGGCTCGCTGCTGGTGGACGCGGCCACGCCCATGGACGAGGTGGCGGCGGCCTTGGGACTGCCGCGCCCCTGGCCCGAGGAATTCGCCGCAGGCACCCTGGCCGGTTTCGTGCTGGAGCACCTGGGCCACATCCCGGCCATGGGCGAAAGCTTTACCGCCCACGAGGCCGTCTTCGAGGTGGTGGACATGGACGGCCGGCGCATCGACCGGGTATTGGTGGTGCCGCCGTCCGAGGAAGAAGAAGGAGCCTAGGGGCGCGTCCATGAGAAACGCCTGGAGCGTCGCGGCGCAGGCGCGAGGCACGAGCGCCCACGCAAAAAGGGCGATCCGCGAAGCGGACCGCCCTTGAAAGAAAGCAGGGTCGGCGAAGCCTTAGGCGTGCTTGACCACGGGCTTGACCACCGCGCCGGAGCGCAGGCAGCGGGTGCACACGGTGACGGTCTTCACCTCGCCCGAAGGCAGCTGGGCGCGCACGCTGACGAGGTTGGGCTCGAAGCGGCGCTTGGTCTTGTTGTTGGCGTGGCTGACGTTGTTGCCGGACTGGGGCTTCTTGCCGCAATGTTCGCAAATCTTGGCCATGATGGGTTCCTCCGGAAATCGATTCGCGCGGCGGCGCGACCCCTTCCGGGGCCTAGGCCAAGGCGCGTTTTTTCACAGTGACGCAAAGAATTTTGTGAGGTACATGGGAAGGAAGGCCTTGGCAAGCTTTTTCTTGACAAGACGACGGCCAGGGACTAGCACACTCTTCTTCGCGAGGGAAACTCATGTCCGAATTATGGCTCGACATCACCGACGTCCCGGCAAGTGGCCGGGAATTTTCATTTTCCGACCAGAGCCTGTGGACCGGCCCTATCGCGGAATTCGCCCTGCCCTACCGTCTGGACCTCCCGGGGACCGGCCTTGCCGCCGAGTTCACCGTGACGCCCCAGGGCCGGGGCGTGCTCGTGGCCGGGACCCTGTCCGGCAAGACGGTCACCCCGTGCGACCGTTGCGCCGAGGATGTGACCCTGGATGTGGCCACGCGCTTCGACCTGTTCGAGGACGCGCCGCTGGAGGGCGAAAAGTCCCTTGAGCCGGGGCTTTTGCGCCGCCGGGGCAAGGTGCTGGAGCTCGACGCCGGCAGCTTGTTGTGGGAACAGTTCCTGCTGTCCCTGCCGGTCAAGCCGCTGTGCGACGAGAGCTGCCAGGGGCTTTGCCCCAGCTGCGGCAAACGGCTGGCCGAGGGCCCCTGCGGCTGCCAGACCGAGGCCGGCGACCCCAGGCTCGCCGTGCTGCGTAATTTGAAGGTTCCGCGCGGCTCCAACTAGGCATTGTCGCCTGGTTGTCGCGCGTTTTTGACCTGATATGACCAAAATAAAGGATGCGAGGTAATCGCCATGGCCGTCCCCAATAGAAAAATCTCCAAGTCCCGCAAAGGTATGCGCCGCGCCCACGACCACGTTCCGGTTCCGTCCGTGGTGCTGTGCTCCTGCGGCGAGCCGACCCTGCCCCACCGCATCTGCCCGAGCTGCGGCACCTACCGCGGCCGCCAGATGCTGCGGAAGGACGATGCCGAATAACAAGCCGCGTATCGCCGTGGACGCCATGGGCGGGGACTTCGGTCCCCGCATGGTCGTCCCCGGCGCGCTGCACGCCGCCAAGGCCGGCCAGGCGGAAGTCATTCTCGTCGGCGACCAGGACGCCATCGCGGCGGAACTGGCGCGTCGTGACGTGAAAGGGCTTCCGATTTCCGTGGTGCACGCCTCCCAGGTGGTGGAGATGGATGAAAAACCTTCCGAGGCCATGCGCCGCAAGAAGGATTCCTCCATCCAGGTGGCCTGCAACCTCGTGCGCGACGGCGAGGCCGACGGACTGATTTCCGCCGGCCATTCCGGCGCGACCCTGGCCTGCGCCATGTTCACCATCGGCCGGGTGCCCGGCGTGGAACGGCCGGCCATCGCCACCTTCCTGCCGTCCGAGCGCTCCCACACCGTCATCGCCGACGTGGGGGCCAACGTGGACTGCAAGCCCTTCCACCTGCTCCAGTTCGGCGTCATGGCCTCGGTTCTGGCCAAGACCATGCTCGGCCGGGAGAACCCGGTGGTGGCGCTTTTGTCCAACGGCGAGGAAAAGGGCAAGGGCAACCAGCTGGCCAAGGAGACCTTCGACCTCCTGCGGGCCAGTTCGCTCAATTTCGTCGGCAACATCGAGGGCCGCGACCTGTTTGCCGGCAACGTGGACGTCGTCGTGTGCGACGGGTTCGTCGGCAACGTGGTCATCAAGGAAGCCGAAGGGCTGGCCTCGTCCATGGGACGGGTGCTCAAGGGCGAGCTGCGCCGGGGCTTTTTCGGCCAGATCGGCACCATGCTGGCCCTAAACGCCCTCAAGCGCTTCGCCCGGCTCATGGACTACACCGAGTACGGCGGCGCGCCGCTCATGGGCCTTCGGGGCAGCTGCCTCATCTGCCACGGCGCTTCCAACGCCAAGGCCATGGCCAGCGCCGTGCGCATGGCCGCCCGGTTCGTGGCCATGGAAGCCAACTCCCACCTCTCCGAGGCCGTGGCCGCCAACATCGACCTGACCGGTCCCCGCCGCCAGGCCGCCAACGAACAACGCTGAGACGGTTTTCCCCACCATGACGCACACCGCCCGCATTCGAGGCATGGGTTACTACGCGCCTGAAAAGGTGCTTACCAACGCCGACCTCGAAAAGATCGTCGAGACCTCCGACGAGTGGATCACCACCCGCACCGGCATCAAGGAGCGCCACATCGTCGCTCCCGGCGAGACCGTCAGCGACATGTCAGCCCATGCCGCCAAGGCCGCCCTGGCCGACGCCGGCATGGACGCCGACGAACTGACCCACATTTTTCTCTACACCGTCACCCCGGACTATTACACGCCCTCGGCCTCCTGCCTCATGGAGGAGAAGCTCGGCATCCGGGGCAAGGTCGTCCAGGACGTCAACGCCGCCTGCTGCGGCTACATCTACGGCCTGGAGATGGCCCGGGCCGTCATCGCCCTGCATCCCAAGGCCAAGGTGCTCGTGGCCGCCGCCGAGGCCCTCACCACCCGCACCAACTGGGCCGACCGCCGCACCTGCGTGCTGTTCGGCGACGCCGCCGCCGCCTGCGTGGTCACGGCCGACGAACCGCCCCTGGGCAAGGCCGCCGTGGTCGACGCCCTGCTGTCCAGCGACGGGTCGCTCGGGCACCTGCTCACCATCAAGGGCGGCGGATCGGGCCATCCCTACAAGCTCGGCGACGTCATTGACGAAGATTTCTTCCTGCAGATGAACGGCCCCGAGGTCTTCAAGCACGCCGTGCGCTCCATGGCCGGCGTCGGCCGCGACCTCATGGCCGCCAACGGCCTGACCCGCGACGACATCGACCTGTTCATTCCGCACCAGGCCAACCTGCGCATCATGGAAGCGGTGGCGAAAAAGCTCGACTTTCCGCCCGAAAAAATCATGTCCACCGTGGCCCGCTTCGGCAACACCTCGGCTTCCACCATCGGCATCGCCCTGGTCGAGGCCCGCAATGCCGGCCGCATCCCGGTCGGCGGCAAGGTGCTGCTCGGCGCGTTCGGCGGCGGCTTCACCTGGGGAGCGGCCCTGCTCCAGTTCTAACCGGGCGGCCCGACACGACGTTTTGGCGTCGCGCCGGAACAAGCACGCCGGGGAGCGCCAGCCGGCAGGCAACGGCGCGCAAAGACATTTGCCCAGGCCGGGCGTTTCGGCTACGTTGCGCCCTGTCTGATTCGGCCCGGTTCGGGCCGGCCGGGACGCCACGCCCCCGGAACTTTCGCAACCATCGCGGCGCGCGCCCGCAAGCTTTTGGCGCGCCAAGGAGCACCCGTCTATGTCCACGGCTCTCGTCACCGGAGGTTCCCGAGGCATCGGCGCGGCCGTGGCCAAGCGCCTGGCCGCCGACGGCTTCGACGTCATCATCACCTACGTGAGCAAGCCCGAGGCCGCTGCCGCCGTTGTCGCGGACATCGCCGCCGCCGGCGGCAAAGCCACGGCCCTGGCCCTGGACACCGGCGACGCCGCCGCCGTGACCGCCTTTTTCGCCGAACACCTCAAGGGCGTCGATCTGCATGTGCTGGTCAACAATGCCGGCATCACCCGCGACGGGCTGATCATGCGCATGAAGGACGAGGATTTCGCCGACGTCATCCGCGTCAACCTCGTGGGCGCGTTCACCTGCCTGCGCGAGGCGGCCAAGATCATGATCAAGCGCCGGGCCGGCCGCATCGTCAACATCACCTCCGTGGTTGGGCAGTCCGGCAACGCCGGCCAGGCCAACTACGCCGCGGCCAAGGCCGGGCTCATCGGCCTGACCAAGTCCGCCGCCCTGGAGCTTGCCGCCCGCAACATCACGGTCAACGCCGTGGCCCCGGGCTTTGTGGAAACCGACATGACCGCTGTTTTGTCCGATGCCGTCAAGGCGTCCTTTGCCGAACGCATTCCCCTCAAGCGCGCCTGCGCCCCCGGGGAAATCGCCGCTGCCGTCAGCTACCTGGCCAGCGACGACGCCGGGTACGTCACCGGCCAGGTGCTCGGCTTAAACGGCGGCATGTACATGTAACAAAAAATACGGCCTTGCTTGGAGGAAACCATGTCTGTCGCTGAAAAAGTCAAAGAGATCATCGTGGATCAGCTCGGCGTCGATGCCGCCGAAGTCAACCCGGACGCCAAGTTCGTGGACGACCTGGGCGCCGACTCCCTGGACCTGACCGAGCTCATCATGGCCATGGAAGAGGAGTTCGGCGTCGAAATCTCCGACGAGGACGCCCAGCAGATCCAGAAAGTCCAGGACGCCATCTCCTTTATCGAAAAGAAAAAGGGCGAGTAAGCCCCAAACGCCCAGTCGGGCCGGGGCGGGACACGCGTTGTCCGCCCGCCCCGGTTCGCGGACGGATGCGCCATGACCTTAAATCGGGTAGTCGTCACCGGCCTTTCGGCCATCACCCCCATCGGCAATGACCTGGCCACCAGCTGGGCCAATCTTGTCGCCGGCGTCTCGGGCGCGGCCCCCATCACGCGCTTTGACACCTCGGCCTTTGACACGCGCTTTGGCTGCGAAGTCAAAAACTTCGACGAGAAGCCGTATATCGCGGCCAAGCTGGCCAAGCGCCTGGACCGTTTCACCATTTACGCCCTGTCCGCCGCCATGATGCTCATGGAGGACGCGGGCTGGAAGATCCCCGCCGATGAAGCGGAGCTCGTCTCCGTCATCGTCGGTTGCGGCATGGGCGGCATCGAGACCCTCGAAGCCACCCACTCCAAGCTCCTGGAACAGGGGCCGTCGCGCATTTCGCCCTTTTTCATCCCGACCATGATCGCCAACATGGCCGCCGGCCAGATCTCCATCGCCACCGGCGCGCGCGGCTCCAACGTCTGCACCACCTCGGCCTGCGCCTCGGGACTGCACGGCATCGGCTACGCTTACTCCGACATCAAGCTCGGACGGGCCGTGGCCGCCATCTGCGGCGGCGTCGAATCCACCATCACGCCCCTGGCCGTGGGCGGATTCAATGCCCTCAAGGCCCTGTCCACCCGTAACGACGATCCCACCAAGGCCTCGCGTCCCTTCGACGCCGGCCGCGACGGCTTCGTCATCGGCGAGGGCTGCGGCCTGCTGCTGCTGGAATCCCTGGAGCATGCCCAGGCTCGCGGGGCGCGCATCCTGGCCGAAGTGGCCGGGTTTGGCGCGTCGGGCGACGCCTACCACATGACCGCCCCGCCCGAGGACGGCTCCGGCATGGCCCTGGCCATGAAGGGCGCCCTGCGCGAGGCCGGCATGGCCCCGACCGAAATCGCCCACATCAACGCCCATGGCACCTCCACGTCGCTCAACGACGCCTGCGAGACCACGGCCATCAAGTCGTTGCTGGGCGACCACGCCTACAAGGTGCCCATCACCTCCAACAAGTCGATGATCGGGCATTGCCTGGGCGCGGCCGGCGGCATCGAGTCGGTCGTCAGCGTCAAGACCATCATGGAGGGCATCATCCCGCCCACCATCAACTACGAGACGGCCGATCCGGCCTGCGACCTGGACTGCACGCCCAACGTGGCGCGCAAGCAGGCCGTGGCCAACGTGTTGTGCAATTCCTTCGGGTTTGGCGGCACCAACGCCAGCCTGCTCTTCAAGGCCTTCGCCCAATAGCCCCGGACCGGGCCGGCCCGGTCCCAGTAGCCGCCGACGGGGGGACGCTCGCACGCCGGGCCTCCCCCCGAACGCGTTCAAAGGAGGACGCTCCATGGAAGAACTGCTCATCGCCGACCCCGAAGTCGGCCGGGCCGTGTGCCTGGAAATCGACCGCCAGACCGGCAAGCTCGAAATGATCGCCTCGGAGAACTTCGTCTCCGTGGCCGTGCGCCAGGCCCAGGGCAGCGTGCTCACCCACAAGTACGCCGAAGGCTATCCGGGCAAACGCTACTACGGCGGCTGCGAATACGTGGACATCGCCGAGGATCTGGCCCGGGACCGGGCCAAGGCGCTGTTCGGGGCCGAGTACGCCAACGTCCAGCCCCATTCCGGCTCCCAGGCCAACATGGCCGTCTATTTCGCGGCCATGCAGCCCGGCGACACCCTGCTCGGCATGGACCTGTCCCACGGCGGCCACCTCACCCACGGCTCGCCCGTGAACTTTTCCGGCAAGCTCTTCAACATCGTGTTCTACCACGTGAAGAAGGAAACCGGCACCATCGACTACGACGAGGTCGAGCGTCTGGCCAAGGAGCACAAGCCCAAGGTCATCGTGGCCGGGGCCAGCGCCTATCCGCGCATCATCGACTTCGCCCGCTTCCGGGCCATCGCCGACGAGGTCGGAGCCAAGCTCGTGGTGGACATGGCCCACATCGCCGGCCTGGTCGCCGCCGGTTGCCATCCCTCGCCCATCCCCCACGCCCACTACACCACCTCGACCACCCACAAGACCCTGCGCGGCCCGCGCGGCGGGCTTATCCTGTCCAGCGAGGACAACGGGAAGACGCTCAATTCCCAGATCTTCCCCGGCATCCAGGGCGGCCCGCTCATGCACGTCATCGCGGCCAAGGCCGTGGCCTTTGGCGAGGCCTTAAAGCCCTCCTTCAAGCTCTACCAGCAGCAGGTGGTGAAAAACTGCCAGGCCCTGGCCAAGGGGCTTCTCGCCCACGGCTTCGATCTGGTGTCCGGCGGCACGGACAACCACCTCGTGCTGGTCGATCTGACCAACAAGGACGTCACGGGCAAGGACGCCGAACACGCCCTGGATCTGGCCGGCATCACGGTCAACAAGAACACCGTGCCCTTCGAGACCCGCTCGCCCTTTGTCACCTCGGGCGTGCGCATCGGCACGGCGGCCCTGACCACGCGCGGCTTCACCGAAGCCGATATGGAAAAGGTCGTCGGCTGGATCGACGCGGCCATCAAGGCCGTGGGTAACGACACCAAGCTCGATGAGATCCGCAAGGAAGTCGAGCCGTTCGCCAAGAGCTTCCCGCTATTCGCCTATTAGCATTAAGTGATTTGAGCGGCCCTGGGCCGCAAAAAACGCCGGGAGGGGCTGCCTTCCCGGCGTGTTTGTTTTGGGGGGGGGGTGGCGCCGGCGGGGGGGGGGGGGGGGGGGGGGGGGGGGGGGGGGGGGGGGGGGGGGGGGGGGGGGGGGGGGGGGGGGGGGGGGGGGGGGGGGGGGGGGGGGGG
>JAEZMB010000301.1 GCA_023435825.1 Pseudomonadota bacterium
CCCCCCCCCCCCCCCCCCCCCCCCCCCCCCCCCCCCCCCCCCCCCCCCCCCCCCCCCCCCCCCCCCCCCCCCCCCCCCCCCCCCCCCCCCCCCCCCCCCCCCCCCCCCCCCCCCCCCGCCGGAGGCCATCCCAGCCATCCCAGCCATCCCGGCATTGCGCCCGGGCGCGCCGTGGCGTACAAGGGGCGTCGCATTTTTCGCGGAGGTAAGTTCATGAAGCGCGTCCTCATTGCCGCCACGGTCGCTTGTTCCCTGTTGACCGGAGCGCTTTTCGCCTTTGCCCGCACGGCCCCGGGCGAATCCTACGCCGCCTACGCCGACGCCGTGTCCGGGGCGAGCTGCTGCGAGATGGCCTCGTGCGGCTGCCTGGGCCTCAAATGCTCGTGCTTCGAGTGCGGCGGCGGCAGCAAGTAACGGCCGATCGCCGCTGCCGGCCGCCGCTCGGGCGCGTCCCCGGCCACAGTTATCCTCATCGCGTGTAGGGGGCCAATCAGCACCATGGGCGGATTTCTCGCCTTTCTCCTGGCGCGGGCAACGGGGCTTAGCGTCTTTGCCATCCTCGAAGCCGGCTATCTGCTGCTGTCCCTGACCGGGCTGGCCCTGGTCTTTGCCTTTGCCCGGCGCGATCTGGCCGGCAACCCGGATCGGGGCCGCTACCAGCTCATCTTCCTGGCTGCCCTGCCGGTGGGGCTGGCCGGTGCGCGGTTGCTGCCCATCATCCAGGACGCCCTGGCCGCCGGCCGCCTCACCTACGGCCTCATCGCCGCCGGCGGACTGGTCTTTTACACCGGCGCCCTGGCCGGGCTTTGCGCCATGTACGCCGGCTGCCGGATCATGCGCCTTTCCCCCTGGCCGCTGCTGGACGCCGTGTGCCTCTACCTCCCTCTGGGCCACGCTTTTGGCCGGCTGGGCTGCTTTTTTGGCGGCTGCTGCTTCGGCGCGCCGACTGACGCCGCCTGCGGCGTGCGTTTCCCGGCCGGTTCCCCGGCCTTTTTGCAGCACAAAAGCCAGGGGCTTTTGCCGGACGGGGCCGTGGCCTCGCTGCCGGTCCATCCCTCGCAACTCTACGAAACCGCCGGCAATCTCGTGCTGTTCGTCCTGCTGCTTGTGCTCGCCAGACACCGGCAGCTGCCGCCGGGCCGGCTGACGGCCCTGTACCTCGCCGGTTACGCGGCACTGCGTTTCACACTGGAATTTTGGCGCGGCGACGCCATACGCGGCGTGTATTTCGGCCTTTCCGCCTCGCAGTACATCGCCCTGGCCACTTTGGCGGCCGTTATCGCGGCGACGATGCGCGGCGGCAAACAGCCTGCCGCCTCTGCTACGGCATCCAATTTTCCCCAAGCACGGTAATCTCCCCGCCACCGAGCCGGCCTCTAGGCAAATTCCGGCAAAAGGATTACAGCCAGGGCCATGCGAAAAGGAGACTGGCGAAGACTCGTCGCCGTCGCGCTGCTGTCCTGGTGCGTCCTGACGGCCGCGACCGGACGCTGCCTGGCCGGGGAAGCGCGCAAGAAAGCGGCGCTCATTCCCCAATGGGAGCCCCAGGCCCAGTTCGCCGGCTATTACGTGGCCCTGGCCAAGGGCTTCTACGCCGCCGAAGGCGTGGACATGACCATCCTGCGCGGCGGTCCGGGCGAGCCGCCCTCCCGGCTCATGGCCGAGGGCAAGGCCCAGTTCGGCACGTTTTTTCTGGCCACCGCCCTGCTCAAGCGGGCCGAAGGCCTGCCCCTGGTCAATCTGGCCCAGTTCGTGCCCCACTCCACCCAGCTTTTGATCGCCAAGAAAGCCGACGGCATCGAAAAGCCGGCCGATCTGGCCGGTCGCAAGGTCAGCCTGTGGGGTCCCGAATTCCAGCTCTCCACCCGGACCTTTTTCAAACGCTACGGCCTGACCGTGGAACCCGTGCCCCAGGGCTTCACCGTGGACCTGTTCCTGCGCGGCGGCGTGGCCGCCTGTTCGGCCATGCGCTACAACGAATACCACGCCATCTTGAATGCCGGCCTTGATCCCGAGGAACTGACCGTCTTCGACCTCGGGGCCCACGGCCTGGACCTGCCCGAGGACGGCCTGTACACCCTGGCCTCGGTGCTGGCCGCCGATCCCGAACTGTGCCGGGCCGTGGCCCGGGCCTCGGTGCGCGGCTGGGAATACGCCTTTGCCCATCCCGAAGAGGCCCTGGACGTGGTCATGAGCCATGTCTCGGCCGCCCATCTGCCCACCAACCGGATGCACCAGAAATGGATGCTCGAAAGCCTGCGCCAGGCCATGACCGGCCCGGGCGATCCCCTGGGAACCCTGACCCGTGCCCGCTACCAGGCCGCCGCCAAGGCCCTGGGCGCGGCCGGGCTCGCCGCCAACGCCCCGGCCTACGAGGAATTCCATGTCCCCCTCCCTTGACGTGCGCCCGACACGGGGACTGGCCTTCAAGCTGGCCGTGTGCATCCTCACCAGCGCCACGGTCATCTTCACGGCGGCCTTTGCCTACTACTACCGCTCATCCAAGGACATGATCCTGGCCGGAGTGCGCGACAACGCCCAGAACCTGCTGCGCCGGGCCGTCAACCGGCTGGAGGTTCCGCTGTCGGCCATCGAACGCGTGCCCCAGTTCATGGCCCTGAAACTCGGCCAGGAACTGCCGACGGCCGCCGACCTGGACCGCGACCTGGCCGACTTATTGACCGCCAATCCCGACGTCTACGGCGCGGCCGCCGCCTTCGAGCCCCTCGTCTTCCACGGCCTGCCCCGCTACAGCCCGTATTTTTGCCGCAAGAACGGCGAAATCGCCCAGGTCGGACTGGGCTACGAGGAATACTACGAGCTGCAGAACTGGTATCTCGTGCCCAAGGTGCTGCAAAAGCCGGTCTGGAGCGAACCCTACTTCGACGAATCCGGCGGCGACATCGTCATGACCACCTACAGTGTGCCCGTCATGGGCCAGACCCCGAACGGGCCGGCCTTCCTCGGCGTGGTCACGGCCGACGTGGCCCTGGACTGGCTGCGCGCCCAGGTCGGCCGGATCTCGCTGTACAACTCGGGCTACGCCTTTCTGTTAAGCCGCAGCGGCGTGCTGCTTTCCCACCCGGACAACCGGCTGGTCATGCGCGAGAGCATCTTCAGCCGGGCCGAACAGTTCGGCAGCCCCGAACTGCGCGCCCTTGGCCGGCGCATGATCGCCGGCGAGGAAGGCTTTGCCCGGCTGCCCGACTTCATCCTGGGCAAGCCGGCCTGGGTGGCCTTTGCCCCCATGCGCCTGACCGGCTGGTCCATGGGCGTCATCGTGCCCGAGGACGAACTCTTCGCGCCGCTGCGAAAGCTCGGCCGCGAGGTGGCCATCCTCGGCGGGGCCGGCTTCACGGCGCTGCTGCTCGTCATCGCCGCCATCGCCGCCCACATCACCCGGCCCCTGTCGCGCCTGGCCGCCACCGCCGCCGAGATCGCCCACGGCAACCTCGACGCCCCGGTGCCCCTGGCCGCGGGCCGCGACGAAGTCGGGGCGCTGTCGCGCTCCTTCGAACAGATGCGCCTGGCCCTTCGCGACTACATCGCCGACCTAACCGCCACCACCAAGGCCAAGGAACGACTGGAGTCGGAACTGAAAATCGCCCGCAACATCCAGATGAGCTTTTTGCCCAAGAAGTTCCCGCCCTTCCCGGAAATCACCAGCTTCGCCCTCCACGCCGACCTGCTCCCGGCCCGGGAAGTGGGCGGCGACCTCTACGACTTCTTCCTGCTCGGCCCCGGCCGGCTGCTGTTTCTCGTCGGCGACGTGTCCGGCAAGGGCGTGCCGGCGGCGCTGTTCATGGCCGTCACCAAGACGCTCATCAAAGGCAACGCCGAGCAGGAGTCCGATCCGGCCGAGATCCTGGCCAAGGTCAACCGCGAACTGTGCGTGGACAACGAGTCCATGCTTTTCGTCACCATGTTCCTGGCCATCCTCGACTGCGACACCGGCGAGCTGACCTTCTCCAACGCCGGCCACAATCCGCCGGCCCGCATCGCCCCGGACGGGACCGTCTCCTGGCTGGCCCTGCCGCGCGGCCTGTTCCTCGGCGTCATGGAAGACGCCGTCTACCGCACCGCCACGGTGACCCTGGCCCCGGGCGAAAAACTCGTGGCCTTCACCGACGGCGTCACCGAAGCCCAGAACCCGGCCCAGGAACTCTTCGGTACGGACCGTCTTATGGACGTGTTGTCCAAAGCCGCGTCCATGCCGCCCGAAATCCTGGACGCCGCCGTCATGCAAGCCGCCACGGAATACGCCGAGGATGCCGAGCAGGCCGACGACATCACCGTGCTCACGCTCCTGTATCGCGGCTCCGACCCGGCCTGAACATCCGCCACAAAGAGACTTTGTTCTTAATATAACAAGGGGAAATGGCGCAGTGCAATTTTGTTGCAATTCTCATCCGTTCATTTTAAGGAGACCCAAAGTCATCAGCAGGAGATGCAAATGGAAGAATACTTGAAAGCCGCCTTGGAAATCGTCAAGGCTCAGGCGTCGGTCAGGACCATGACCGACGACGAGATCACCTCAATGCTGCGTAATGTGGCGGCGGGCATCCAGGCCGCGGCGGAAGCGGAGGCCGCCCCGACCGATGCCGCCACCCCGGCCATGGACCCGTCCAAGGCCGTCAAGGAAAGCAGCGTGGTCTGCCTGGAGTGCGGCAAGTCCTTCAAGGTCCTCACCAAGAAGCACTTGGCGGCGCACAACCTGACCCCGGAGGAATACCGGACCAAGTACGGCTACAAGAAGGGAGCCCCCCTGGCGGCCAAGTCCCTGCAACGGGAACGCCGCAAGAAGATGAAGGACATGCGCTTGTGGGAGAGACGGCGCAAGGTCGCTCAGTAGCCAACCAATCGTTGCATCCAGGGCGGCCCGGCTCCGGCCGGGCCGCCCCAACGCGGGCACGCCCCCCGGCGCGGACGATCCGGCCGCCCGCCGCCCGACGCCCCGACCGGACCCGCGAGGTTCCACCCCGTGCCCTGCCTCGAAGACGCCATCGCCGCCGTGCGCGGCTCCCTCGCCTGGGCCGTCGAGGAAATGCCCTCCGACGCCGACATCGCCGAAGGCTGGTCCAACCCCGACACCCGCACCCACGTGTTCGTCACCCCGCGACAGCCGGCCAAACGCTTCGATGTGCTGGCCGAACTGGTCCGCGCCAGCCTGTGCGAACACATGCCGCGCCTTTTCTCCGCCACAAAAGTCTGGGGCGTTTCGCTGCACGGCCACGCCGTGGCCCGCAAACACCTGCTGCGCGCCGCCCGCGACTGGTTCGTGGACGCCGCCCTGCGCAGCCGCTGCCCCGAAGATTTCGACGCCGCCCTGACCCAAACCCTGGCCCAGGCCGGAGCGCGCCTCAACACCCCCCGCCCCTTCACCCTCGACCGCTACAACCTCTCCCAAGACGAACGCCAACGGCTGGCCGATGCCCGCACCCTGGCCGCCGCCCGCCACTTCCTGCGCATCGACCCCACCGCCACGCCCGACCCCACAACCGCCGCCCTGGCCGAAGCCTACGCCGCCGCAGACCCGGCCCAGCCGACCATGCCCGCCTTCCTCGCCGTGGCCAACGGCCTGTGCGCCGCGCTGGGCCGCCGGCCCTTCACCCCGGAGCCGCGCAAGGGCTACTGGATGGTGAGTTGACGTAGGAGGTTGGAAGAAATGAAGAATGCCTCCGGCGGCCAAAGGGGGTGACCCCCTTTGGAAACCCCGAATGGGGGGCGGCGGAGAAAGGGAACGCTTCGGCGGGCTGAGGCCTTTGACGCTCTTTGAGCGCTTGCGCGCTTGGCGGCTGCGCCGCGTGGGTCGTTGGCAGGGGTTGCCCGGAACGCAACAGGCGCAATCACGGCCCATCCTGTCGCTCCCGCTCCAACCATGCGAAAACGGGTGATTTTGGCGCGAGGCTTTGCTCGCGCCAAAAT
>JAEZMB010000306.1 GCA_023435825.1 Pseudomonadota bacterium
GCGGCCCCGGGGGGCGGGGGGCCGGCGGCCCCCGGACCCCCCGCATGGAAGAAAAAATGTCCCTTCAGCGCCCCGTAGCCAGCGGCCAACGCTCGGGCGGCAGATACGGCCCGGCCTTTTTGGGGCACTCCCGAGCCCGCAGCTCCCGGGCCGCCGGCTTGCCGGCCGCGTCGAACCCGTAGACGGCGTAACTGCCGCAGTCGCCTACGCCCCGGGCCTTGCTCAGCACGGTGAGCGTCTTGTCCGCCTCGCGAAACTGCATGTCGCCCACCAGGGAGTCGTCCTCGCGCCGGATGATCCGGCCGCCGTCGGCGTCGGCCGTGGGAAACCGCAGCAGCTTGGCCGGTCCGTCGCCCGGGCCGGTCTCCATGGCCACGTAGACGCCCTGGTAGGCGGCCTGGTCGCACTGGACGAGATACAGGGTCCGGCCGCTCCCCAGGTCATGGCGCTCCACCCCGGTATCCCGAAGCGGCAGGCCCGGGCCATCCGTCCCGCCGCCAAAGGTGTCCCGGAACGTGTCCTCGCAGTCCTTGGGCCAGTGGAGCTGTTGCTGCAAGGCCGCCCGCTGGTCCCACAGCGCCTTGGCCGCCCCGGCGGCGGCCGCCGTCAGCGCCGCCCGGCGCTCGGCCAGGCGCTGCCCCAGGCAGGCGGCGTCGGGGCAGGCGTTTCGGATCGCCAGCCAAGCCCGCTGGCCGGCCCGCACCGCCGCCGGGTCGGAGCTTGCGGCCACGGCCTCGCCAAAGGCCTCGGCCACGGCCGCGTCGGCCTCCCGCAGCTTGGGGTCGGCGCAAATGGTCTTTTCCACGGCCGTTTGGGCTTTGGCGCAGTCGATGCCGGCGGCCCGGGCCGGGCCGGAGGCCAACGCCAGGCACAGCAACAGCAACGCTGCCCCACGGCGCATTACTTGCCCTCCCGGACGTAGCGGGCGATGCCGATGCCCTTGGACGCCCCGGCGTCGTGGCTGTAGATGAGCTCCAGGGAACCGTCGGGCAAAAGCTTGCCGGTAAAGCTGCCTTCGTCTTCCAGGATATGGATGGTGGAACCGTCGTAGCCGATGACGCCCATGACGGTTTCCTTGTGGTGCTGGCTCGATTTGACGCCGACAAAACGCCGCCCTTCCTGGCGCTCGATGTGCAGGACAAACTGGCTGGAGACGAAATGCGGGCCGGGGTCGTTTTTGGGAAAATGGCGGCTGCCGGTGGTGATGCCTTCATGGGCCACGCTTTTCCAGACGCCGACCAGATCCGGGACGGCCTGGGCCTGGACGGCCACGGCGGCGAGCAGGACAACGAGCAAGGCGGCGACGAAAGGCAGGGGGCGAACGCGCATGGCGGGCTCCTTGTTGGGGTCGGCCGATCGGGGATTGCCGACGGCCTGGATGTTGTCCTGTATGCGACGCCCCGGGCACGGCGGTCAACAAGGTTTGGGCGGCCGAGGTGAACGTGGGTTTACGTGCCGTCGGGAACCTGCTAGACGGTGCGCCTCACGCGATTTTCCCGCGTCACCTGTTGCCAGGATCAACCGGTTTGAAAACTGACAAACTCCTTGTTGCGCTGTTGACCGGCTGCCTGATCAGCATGTCCGGCATCGCCTTCTATTACAAGTTGGGCTGGGACCGCATGGACGCCCAGATGCGAGAAATCGCCTCGGACGTGGACCTCGTCAACACCACCATGCAGGACCTCGGCGGCCTCTACCGCCGCACCCGCATCGCCATCATCCAGGCCCAACTGCGTTCCCAGGGCCTGCCGCTTATCGTCGTCCTCGGCGACAGCATCGTGGAACAGCTCTACTGCCCGGCCCTGGCCGGCCGCAACGTCTTAAACGCCGGCATTTCCGGGGCGCGGGTGCTCGAATCCCAACCCTTCCTGGAAAGCATCCTGGCCGCCGCGTCCGGGCCGTTGGTCATCGTGGCCATGGGCGTCAACGACGCCTTTGGCACGGCCGGCACCACGCCCGAACAATTCGAGGCCGGCTACGAAACCCTGTGCAAGACCGTCCTGGCCGACAACCGCCAGTTGGTCCTGGTCAACCTGCCGCCCCTGGAGCAGGAAAAGCCCGAGGCCAAGCGCTTCGACGCGACCAAGATCGCGCGCTACAACGCCATTGTGGCCGCCGTGGCCGGCCGCCTCAACGTTCCCCTGGTGGACATCAACGCCATGCTCGTCGAGCGCCGCAAGGCTTCCGGCCAGTCCCAGACCGTGGACGGCGTGCACCTGAACCCGGCCGCCGCCGCCGCCTGGCGCGACGCCGTCTACACCGTCGCCCTGCGCGCCCTGACCCGGCCCGACTCCTAGCCTCGCGCGCCGCATCAACTCCTTCGTATTTATCCCAAAAAAACCCACGCCTCCCGCCTGTTCCCCGGGAACGCGGCACGAGACTCCCGGCCGCCGCCTGTCAGGCTGGGCCGCGCCGGCCCCGCGCCTTGACAAGACGCCCCCCGGACCGGACAGTGGTCAATCCGGGAGGCCCGCATGAACCATTCCCTGCCCGGCCCGGCCCTCCCCGGGCCGTCTTTCGCGCTTTGCCTCGACGCGGCAGGACGCGTCACGGCCGCCGATCCGGCGGCCCGCCATCTTTTTGGCGACTGCCTGGGCGCGCCGCCGCCCGTGCCCTGCCCGGCTCCGGGAACCAGCCTGGACTGGACCGGGGTCGGCGGCGTCTGGCGGCTGTGGACCGAGGCCGAGCCAGACGGGACCGTGGTGCTGCGCGGGCTGGACGTGGCCGATCTGGCCGCCTCCGCCGTGGCCGGAGAGATTCGGCTGCGCCAGTTCGCCGACCTCATCGACGGGGCCACCGAAGGCGTGGCCGTGGCCGCCGGCGGGCGGCTGGTCTACGTCAACCCGTTCATGGAGCGCCTGACCGGCTACGACGCCGCCACCTTGCGCGCCAAACCCTTTGTCGAATTCCTGCACCCCGACGATCGCCGCACGGTCCTTGGCATCCATCTGCGCCGTCTGGCCGGCGGGCAAGCGCCGCAGGGCCACGCCTTTCGCATCGTCCGGGCCGATGGCGGCCTGCGCCACGTCAACGCCGCCTCGGCCTGGATGGAATGGGAGGGCCGGCCGGCCACGGTGAGCTTTCTGGCCGACATTTCCGAACTCAAGGCGGCCGAAGCGGCCCTGGCCGAGCATGTGCGCGGCCAGGAGGACGTCATCGCCGCCCGCACGGCCAGCCTGCGCGAAACCAACGACCGGCTGGCCGCCGAAGCGGCCCGCCACGAGCGCACCGCCCAGAAGCTCAAGACCGCCCGCACCAAGCTGGCCCGGGCTCTTCGGGCCAAGTCCGTGTTCCTGGCCAACGTCAGCCACGAGATCCGCACGCCTCTAAACGTCATCCTGGGCATGGCCGACCTGGCCCTGCGCCCGGACAGCGGCGGCCAGGCCGACCTGACCCGCTGCCTGGAAATGATCCGCGAGGCCGGAACGTCCCTGCGCGGCATCCTGGGCGACCTCCTCGACCTGTCCCGGGTGGAGTCGGGCCGGCTGGAGCTCGACGCCGCACCCTTTTCCCCCCGGCAGGTGCTGGAGGCGACCCTGGCCGCCCACCGCCACGTGGCCCAGCGCCAGGGACTCACGCTAACAGGCGCTGCCGCCGCCGACGTGCCCGAGCACGTCATCGGCGACGCCGGCCGGCTAGCCCAGGTGCTCGGCAACCTCGTGGGCAACGCGCTCAAATTCACTTCCGTCGGCGGCGTCAGCCTGCGCCTGACCCTGGCCCGGCCCGGCCGGTGCGCTCCGGACGGCCGGGTGAACCTGCGCTTTGCCGTGCGCGACACCGGCATCGGCATCCCCGAGGACAAGCAGAAGACGATTTTCGAGAGTTTCAGCCAGGCCGACGAGACCATCGGCCGGCGTTACGGCGGCACGGGCCTGGGGCTGGCCATCTGCCGCCGGCTGGCCGCGCTCATGGACGGCCGGCTGCGTCTGGCCTCGGCCGTGGGCGAGGGCAGCGAATTCGTTTTGACCGCCCGCTTCCCCCTGGCCGAAGGGCCGGCCGAACCGGCCAGCGGCCCCAGGCCCAAGCTGCCGCCCCTGGACATCCTGCTGGCCGAGGACGCCGATCTGGCCGCCGAAATGATCATGGCCTTCCTGGTTCCCAAGGGGCACAACGTCATCCGGGTGGTCAACGGCGAGGAAGCCCTGGCCGCCCTGGCCCTTCGCCGCTTCGACGTGGTGCTCATGGACATTCAGATGCCGGTGATGGACGGTCTGACCGCCACCCGGCGCATCCGGTCCGGGGAGCTTGCCGGCATCCCCCGGGACATCCCCATCCTGGCGCTCACCGCCTACGGGGCCGTGCGCGACCGCGAGCGCATCCTGGGCAGCGGGGCGAGCGGCTATCTGGCCAAGCCCGTCAATTTCGACCAGCTCCTCGACGCCCTGGCCGCCAGCCAGTCCCCGGCCCCGGCCAGGCCGCCCCGGGCCGAAGCCGGACCGGCGGGGACCCCGGCCGACGCGCCCGACCGGCGCGACGACACGCCTGTCGCCACCCCCCGCGCCCAAAAGTCCCGGGCCAATGCCGGACCGGCGGCCCCCTCAGCCCGGAGCCGGGCTGCGTCGGGCAAGGCCCAGGCCCGGATCGACGACGCGGCCGAACCGGCCTTCGACGCCGGCCGCGACGAAGCCCTGGCCAATCTCGGCGGCGACGAGGAGCTTTACGCCCGGTTGATTGCGGTATTCCTGCGTGACACGCCCGGCGACCGGGTGCGGCTGGCAGCGGCCCTAGACAGCTCGGACGCGTCGGCCGTGTCCCTTTTGGCCCATTCCCTCAAGGGCAATGCCGGGGTGGTGGGAGCGACCACGGCGGTCGCCCGGGCCAGGGAGCTCGAACACGCCGCCCGGGCCGGCGAGACGGCCCGTTTCGCCGCCTGCAGCCAGGCCCTGGACGCCGCCCTGGACGCCGCCCTGGCCGGCTTCGCCGCCAAGGGGCACGAACCGGCCGCCCCGTAAGACGATTCCAGCGCCTAGTAGCAGCCGCTGCTACGAGCATACAAGGAGCTGGAGGCGGTCGTCTCCCGGATGTCGGAGCAACACGACTTCCCACGGAATGCCCTGCTGGTCGCTTTGGCTTCCCAAGTCACTGGAAAATACAATAGCCCCGAAACCCCTTCCACATTTTCTCAATATGGGGGGTCTGGGGGGACGGTCGGCCCCCGGCCGCCGGAGGCATCTTTTCTGTACCCGCCCTAGCGGGCGAATTGGGGCATGGCTTTGTTGAGCTCGTAGAGCAGCGTGGTCAGCCGCACGAGGTAGGTCTCGTAGAGCTTTTGCACGTCGGAGGAGGCGGGAATGTCGTATTCCTGATTGCGGGTGGTCAGGAGATAGACCATGTTGTTGAGGAAGGTGACGATATTTTTCGTGCGGTTGACGACATAGGCATTAATGTCGCTTTCCTTGGAATTGCCGAGCTTGAGATAGATGTAGAGCATGTCCACCAGATTGTTGAGGCTGGTGGTGGCTTTCTGGTAGGTGTCGAAGAGAAAGCGCAGCTTTTTGTATTCCGGGCTGTCCTTGCTCTTTTCGTGGACCGGCAGCAGGGCCACGATCTGGCTTTCGGCCGGCCGGGCGTCTTCGTAATACTTGATAAGGTCGTCGAGCATGGCCACCAGCACGGCCTCGTCCAGGGTGACGGCGGTCGACGGCGGCGTATGCTCCTCGGCCAGGGCCGGGGCGGGCGCGGCGGCCAGACAGGCCGCAAGCAGCAGGCCGCCCAGCAGCACGGCGAAAACGCGGGAACAAGCGCGCATGGGACGCCTCGCTTGGGGGTGCGGACCGGGCGTGGGCATCAGGGCTTTTTCTTGTCGCAGGCGGCGCACGGGGCCTCCTGGCCGCCGCTGCGGGCCACCCGGCGCAACACGTCCTCGAACTCGGACAGCGGGGCCGCGCCGCGCACGGACACGCCGTTGACGACGAAAGTGGGCGTGGCGTCGAAACCGAAGGCCCGGGCCTCGGCCGTGTCGTCCTCGATGCGTTTGGCCAGTTCGGGGCGCTTGAGGTCCCGCTTGAGCTGGGTCACGTTGGCCCCGAGCTTGATGGCCAGGGCGTAGACCACGGGTTCGCCGCCCTGCTCCACCTCGGTCTGGGCGGCAAAGACGGCGTCGTGGAAGGCGAAGGCGATCTGAGGATTCTGGGCGGCCAGGGCCTCGTAGACCAGGGCGATCTGCTTGGCCAGTTCGTCGGTGGCGTAGTGCTTGAACAGCACGCGCACGGAATCGGGATGGCGGGAGGCGAATTCCTTGAGCGTCACCGCGCCCTTGGCGCAGTAGGGGCACAGGAAATCGGAATAGACCACCACGGTGGTGGCGGCGTCGGCCGGGCCGCGCATGGCCCGGGCCGGATCAATGGCCGGAGCAAGCGGCTTTTGCAGCTCGGCGTCCTGCCGGGCCTGGCGCTGGCCGCTCTGGTAGTCCTGCTGGCCCTCGACCACGAGGGCAAACAGCTCGGCCTTGCGCTCGCCCAGGGCGTCGAGCACGATTTCCGGGTGTTCCTTGATGGCTTCCTTGACGCCGTCCCGGGAGGGGGACGGAGCG
The DNA here is from genome assembly GCA_023435825.1 of Pseudomonadota bacterium. Taxonomy (GTDB): domain Bacteria; phylum Desulfobacterota; class Desulfovibrionia; order Desulfovibrionales; family Desulfovibrionaceae; genus Solidesulfovibrio. Next base: position 6,533 of record JAEZMB010000306.1, read on the forward strand.
CAAGCCACCAAGAGCATCAAGGGCAGCAAAGCCAAAACAGTGCGCGAAACCATGGGAAACGTCCTTTGCCTGGAGATGTCCACGACGTGCAAGCCTACCCTGGGCTGGTGGAAATGCAACAAAAATTTCCGAAATGCAAGGCAAACGCTGTGAAAGCATTGCATTTTTAAATAGCCGGGCTATGGTGGAAGCGATCCCTGGCCAAGGGGCCATTCCCGGGAGCACATCCCAAGGAGGAACGTATGAAACGTATCGGCATTCTGGTTTGCGCCATGGTGCTGGGGCTTTGCGCCCTGGCGTACGCCGCCGGCGACGCGGCCAAGGGCGGTGAGTTGGCCAAGGGCTGCGCCTGCCACAAAAGCAAGGGCGACCTCGACGGCCTGGACGTGGCCGCGCTGACCGCCAAAATGCAGGCTTTCAAGGACGGCAAGGGCGAAAACAAGGCCATGATCGCCATCATGAAAAAACAGTCCGACGAGAACATCGCCGATCTGGCCGCCTATTACGCCTCCCTGCCCAAGAAATAACCGCCTTGCCCGTTGCCGCGAAAAAGGCCATGGAAGCGCTTTCCATGGCCTTTTTCACGAGGTTGCCCCGTCATGCGCCAATGCCTTTCCCTGGTGGCCCGCTTCGGCCTGGCCGCCGCCTGTCTGGCCTACGCCCTGTGGGGCGTCGATTTCCACCGGCTTGGCCAGGCGTTGGCCGGCTTCCCGGCCTGGGCCATGTCGCTCTACGCCGCGACGGTCCTGGCCAGCGCGCTGGCGCCGGGGCTGCGCCTGCGTTTTCTGGCCGGCGGCCGGATCAGTCCGGTCGGCGGCGTGCGAGCCTGTCTGCTGGGGCTTGGCGTCAACAACGTGCTGCCGGCGCGTCTGGGCGAGATGGCCAAGGCGGCCTACCTGTGCCGCGAGGCCGGGCTATCCCTGGGCCAGGCCCTGGAAGCGGTCTTCTGGGAACGGTTTTTCGACCTTTCGGCCCTGCTCGTCCTGGGCGTGGCCGTGGCGGCGCTGCTGGGCCAGGGCCTGCTCCTCTACCCCTTGCTGGCCATCGTCGGCGGCGGCTGGGTCTTCCTGGCCCTGCTGCGGCTGCGCCCGGCGGCGGCCCATGCCTGCCTGCGCCTTGTTCCGGGGGAGCGGCTCAAGCTGTTCGCCGGGGAGATGCTGACCCTGCTCGAAGGCCGGCTGCGGGCCGGATTCCTCCTGCGTCTGGCCGCCTGGACAGCGCTTTGCTGGGGCGTCTTCATCCTGGCCTGCGCCGTGGGCGTGGTCTGCATCGGCGGGCTGCCGGCCAAGCCGGTCCTGATTCTCACGGTGTTCGCCGTCACCACCCTGGGCTTTGCCCTGCCGGCCGCCCCGGGCGGCATGGGTGTCTACGAGGCCTCGGCCGTGCTGGCCCTGGGCTGGTTCGGCGTGGACCGGGAGCAGGCTTTCGCCCTGGGCCTGACCTTGCACATGCTGCAATACATTCCGGTGACCCTGGCCGGCCTGTGGGTGCTGGCCTCAAGCGGCCTGTCCCTGACCGACCTGCGCCGCCGGGCCGAGACGCCGGGGCTGTGACCCCCTGTCACGTCGAGGAATTTCGAGAGCAAAGCGCCGGCTTGGCGACCCTCGCGCCGCGCCTGCGGAAAGGGCCTAGGCGCTTTCGTCGGCAACACACGAAAAACCATCATTTCCTAAAAATACTCGCGCATTTTTTGGTGGGGCGCGCCCCTAGCCCTGGCGTTCGCGGTGGCGGTCGAGATGCCAGTAATAGAGGATGTCGGCCAGCTCGGGGATGACGTTGCCTTCCACGGGCTGCCAGCGGATCTTGCCGGCCTTTGCGTCGAGGCTGCCGTTGGCCAGAAACTGCAGGCCAAGCTGGAGATCGCCGCCGCCCGAGGCCGCGACGTGGCAGACCTTGGCCACCATCCAGAAATCGCCGGCTACGGCGGTCCGGGGTTCGTCCAGCTCCAGGCGCACCACCAGCCGGTCGCCCTTGACGGCCTCGATGCCGCGCGGGCCGGCCAGGGCGGCGCTGACGCCCAGCCCCAGGCCGCCGGCCGAGAGATTGACCAGCCGGGCCCGGCCGTTGCGAAAATCCGCCGACCGCAGGGCCGGGTAGTCCAGGGAAAAGCCCGCCGTCTTGTCATAGCGCCAGAAAAAGGCCTCGCGAAGCCGCTCCAGATCGGGTTCCAGGCGCAGGCTCTTGCGGCGCTGGCCGAACACCAGCCTCTCGGGCTCGACCAGGCGCAGCCGGGCCAAGCCGGCCGGGCTGGCCGCCGCCGCCTTGATGCGGCTGTCGAAGGTGTAGTAGATTTCGTCCAGGCTCTGGCGTTTTATCACCAACCGGAAATAGCCTTTCACGTCGAGCCCGACCCAATGGGGACCGGCGGCGGCCTTGCCGACGCTTTCCAGCAGGACGCCCCGGGTGGAAGACTCCAGGATGGCGCAATCGAGATTTTTGAGGCCGACGATGTTTTCAGGCAGCGCCAAGTGGCAACGCGAACGCTGGGCCATGGCCTCTTCCAGCAGGCGGCGCGGGGCGGCGGGAGACGTCATTGGGCGGCACTACTCATTGCCCAGACCCGGCCTTCGTCCTCGGCGGACGGGGCCGGACGAGGGTTGTTTGCCGTGTACGGCACGGCGTTGCAGCAGTTTGCTTCAGACAATAACAAATATCAACGACAATATATCCGAGCACCCCAAAGAGTGGCATGAAAACGGGCAGCTGCGCGGCCGGGGGACTTTTCAACCGGTCCGGCCCGTGCTACCTGCTGCCCCGTGTTGGACTTTGCCCGGGGGGAAAAATCTATGCGCGCTAAGAGGGGAGCAATGGTTTCGTTTTGGTTTCGCGCGGCCGTCATTTCGGCGGCGCTCGTGTTGTGCGCCAGCGTGACGCAGGCCAAGACCGTCTTTCTGGGCGGCAGCCAGACGGCCGGCTGGAAGCACATGGGCATGTTCAAGGATGTGGTCAACAAGGGTGCGGTGAGCAACACCACGGCCAAGATCTTGAAAACCTTGGGACCGGTGGTGGCCCAGAAGCCGGAAAAGGTCTTCATCCTGGAAGGCATCAACGAGCTGTATAGCCCCAATGCCGCCATCCTGGCCCGGTACCGCGAGATTTTGCTGCGCATCAACAAGGGGTCGCCCAAGACCATGATCTTCGTGCAAAGCGTGCTGCCGGTGGTGAACCGCCAGGACCTTTCCAATGAGAAGATCATGGAACTCAATGCCGGTCTCAAGGCGCTTTGCGGCGAGATGCAAAACTGCGTCTACATCGACCTTTACAGCCATTTCGCGGAAGGCGGCGCGCTGCGGGAATCCCTGACCACCGACGGCGTGCACCTGCGGCCCGACGGCTACAAGCTGTGGCAGGCGCTGATCGAAAAGTACGTGACCCAGCCCAACGACCAGATCACCCGGCCCGAGACCGTGGCCGGGCTGGCCCAGCCGTCGCAAACGAGCGCCAACTGAGGCTGCGGCCTCTGGCGGCCTGTTCGCGCCCAAGCGACTTTCAAGCCCCCGCCCCGGCGGGGGCTTTTGTTTTGCCGGAAGCCGGCCGCGCCTGGCCTGGCCTCTGCCCTAATAACCACCCCAGCCGCCGAGACGGCGAAAACGCCCCCTCGTTGCCTTGGCCGGCAAGGCCAGCCCTCGCCCGGGCCTTCATTGGCGGCGCGGTCCGGTTCGGCTTGTGACCGAGACAGCGCGTCATGCCGCTGCCTTGGCCCGGGCCACCCCCCTCAAGCCATGAGCGGTTAAGCGGACTCCAAAGCCGTCGCCGCCGGATTGGCGCGAACGAGACGAAGCCCAGCCGAACAAGGCCAGCGATGCCGTTTTTTGTTGAACGCTTGCGGGGTATAGGGGAAAAGTCTACAGTAGTATTAATGGTCAACTGCACAGTGAAATAGTTACAAACGACACTCATTAGCCTCGACAAGTTATCATGACAACATCATCGCGTAAAATCGATTGCCGGACCATAAGGCCCCATTGTTTGGCGTAGCCGATTCTTTTTGACGGCATGTGTCTTTTGAGTTGACAGGAACAGGGCAAAAGGAACCACAACATGCTCGAATCATACTTGGCGCAAGTCAACGCAGTCGATTTCACGACCTACGAAGACATGTCACAGCCTTTGAGCGAGGTTGTTTCGGCAATAAATCATGCCACGAATTACATTAACAGCAATGAATTTAACATCGCCGCAGCGATTGTCCGCAAGGCGGAAGGCAAGTTAACTCGAAATCAGGAACGTCTTTTTTTTGCTGAATGCTACATTGCAAACGGTGACTACGAAGGAGCCTTGCGCCTGATCAACATCCTGATCGCCAGCGACAAAAACAACTGTCTGTATTTGAATCTGGCCGCCGGGGTGTACATGTGCCTCAAGGACTACAAAAAAGCACAAGTAATACTCAATAAAATCCTCAAACTTAACAAAAACTTCAAAGCCGCGGTATTGAACTCCGCAGCCCTTGGGCAAGATGGCCCAGCAAGCGAATCCACCCCCGGAGAAAACCGCAATGATGCCCCCGTGGCGATATTCACTTCAATAAATCCAAAAAATCATGAGCCTTCCCAATACGCCATGAAGACCTGGACCGACTGCGGGTTCAAGGTCTATTCCTGCAACTATGACCATGAAATCACGATATTGCGAGACGTTTTCCCCAATGTCGAATTTCTCTCCATTCCGCAGCCGGACATTTTTCTGTACGGCAAAAAGACCGTAAGACTCATAGACATTTTCAGATGCATGGAACAGGTTGAACACCCCATCGTCGGCATCGTCAATTCAGACATTTATGTATCAGCAAACAAGGACATCCTCCGCTACCTGACAGAACACGCATCAAAGGGACTCGTATTTTCTTCACGAATCGACGTCATCCGGGAAGGCGACCGCGAAGGCAGATTCTACGACGACGGACTGGATTTCTTTTGCTTTCACAAAGACTTCTTGAAGAAGATACCCGAAAATCTTTTCGCTCTCGGGCATCCATGGTGGGACTACTTCATGCCCCTGGCATTTTTCCATGCCGACTTGCCCCTGTTCCATTTGCATACCCCCATCACGTACCATGTCGCCCATGAGACAAACTGGGACAGAAGCTCTTGGTGTTGCTACGGATACCATTTATCCCAATTGTTCTTGCCGGATTATGCCGATTCGATCTTCAAGTACCTGAAAAACGCGAAGCCGCCCAAGGAAGTCTTGGCCAGCCTGGCCGGCTATTTCGTCTACCTCCCCCGCTTGCTCGACTTGATGGCATCGCCCTTATATTCCAAGGACATCATCGATCAGCAGGCCACGTCCCCGGTCGATTTGTTCCGCGCCCGATACCCGCTCAACGGCACAAAAGTATTGCTGTCCAGCAGACTCGGCTAAACCAGACCGCCGATCAACGGCCGCACGGTACATAACGTGCACTGGAAACAGCATCCACGGCATGGAAAACGCCCTCGCCTCCCGCCCGAGAGGCCAGACGCCCAAGCCATGCCCGGGCAGTTGTCGCGAAGTCGATACGAATCGGCGGCGAGGAGCGTGGGTCGCGGACGGACTGCCGTGCCGGCCTGGCGTCTCCGCGACGCCTGAAGCCGTACCCGGCCGGGAGCAGCAGCGAACAATTTGCCGCACATCTTGCGTGCTACAGCCGTGAATTCCCCGGAAGCGCTTGCATCGTGGCGGCGCATGGAGCAAGCGCGGCCGCTTCGAACCCGGCCAGCCGGCAACGGCTTGCGACCAGCCGTCTTCGGACCGCATAACGGCCAAGACAGGCCCGACGTGATCATCTTCCAGTCAAGACCCGATCAACCTAAGGAGTTGTAGAAAACTCGTCGCTTGCAGCGTCATCAATGAAAAATATCTGATAGCCGCACTTTTCAAATATTCCATTTTTGGGTTGAATTATTTCACCATTTTCATAATACCATTGCACGAACAAGGGATTGGACAACGCAAATTTGTCGCTCTCCATGACACTGCCAGGGTAATCATAAAAAAACTCGAGACAATATCGCCTATCCGCAGAGGAGAAAGGACGATCTTTACAAGCGAAAGGCTTTGAATAATCACCAGCAAGATGCCTTACAGACAACTCAAGAAGATTGATTGAAGAGCAAAGGGAGACCAGACGCCACAAATGGCATCCATCAAGACGTGGAGAGACTTCTATAAGATACGGTTCGCCAGAAATTATCATTACTTGAAAATAGCATGGCCCATCAGAGATCCCAAGCTTCGCAAGAATCCTGCTGATGAGATCAACAATTTTAGTCTCGACCTTGGTGCCGGCATACTTACTTGGAATAACATGCTTATGAACCAAACCTCCATCAAATTGCTGCCAGCTAAGTCTGTCGGAAATACAACAGGCGACAAGTTTGCCTGAAATCAAGTAGGCATTCACAGAAACTTCAGAGCCAAACAATGCAGTCTCTACGACAACCTCACCTCTGTGCGAGAAAGCTTTTGTTGATTCCAGGTGTCGATGTATATCATCAATCGTGTGAACCGTTCTGACACCTCGCTGCCCTTGCGAATCGACAGGCTTCATCACCAAGGGAAACTGGCCACCCTGAAAGCCTTCGGCATTTCTCAACACTTGATACTCGACATTGCCAGCAAAATCTTTCCCAAGAAATTCTCGTAAATTTGATTTTACTCTGCACAGCCGTGCGACTTCAGGCGAAACAAAAAACGGCAGCCCCCGCATCTGGCTGACAGAACAAACCGTAGGCATAGCGAAATCCGATCCAACAGAATAGATCAAATCAACAGATTCTTTTTCCGCAACTTCCTTTACGCCTGCAATGTCACAGATGTCTATCAGCGAGAATGAATCCGCCAACGCCACACCTGGCCCGTCTTCGCTATTGCCGCAGGCAACAATTTCGAAACCGAGGACTCTACATACATTAAAAAGATCCAGCTGCGCATGACCGACGCCGAGTATTAATATCTTAGACATAGACACAACAGCGACTAAGAAGCATTCCCGTTCAGTATACGCTTTATGCTGTAAATCGGCTTGCCATTTTTTTCATAAAAAAAACTATTGCATCCTAAAGTACTCACCACCATGTCGAGACTTGAGCTTATCAATTTCCTCACCGTGTAACCTGACTTACCAGTCAACCTTGGCCTGTGGTCAATCGGCACACAAGCAATACTCTTTGCATTCTTCATGATTAACACACCAATAGCCGGACGCCGATGATTGCAACGTGCAATAACTGAAACCAAGGATTTCCTCAGACACCGAAACGACGTCATTCGCATATCTCTAGGCAAGCCAAAAACCAGTCTCTCCAACGACCACAGCAAATAGCTCCCCAAATTACGGGAAACAGGATGCTTATTTAAGGCAAAATTCGCCACAACAGCATCCAGCGCATCGTCTGAACTTATGTTTTTGTAAAGGTTCAAAATTCCACTTGGCGGATGCTGCAAATCATCATCCATGGTTATAACAAAATTCCCCCTGGAATGTCTCAAGCCACAGAGAGTCGCCTTGAACTGGCCGACATTATATGCCAGCTCAATATATACAACATTTGTGTTTTTTTCAATTATTGTTTCAGCGAGACAATCGAAGTTGTCAGGCGAGCAGTCATTCACAAGTAGTATTTCGTATGTTTCCCCAATAGACTCCAGTACGGCATGAACTTCATCCAAGAGCGCACAAATATTCCCTGCGCTTTTAAAGCACGGGATTACAATTGATATTTCAATATCAGAATTCGGCATTACAGATTCCACCAAAAGTTCAACATGCTCCGCGCGGCTCCATCCTTGACAGATTCGAGACGTAGCTTGCCAATGCCCATCGGCTCTCCGCCATGCCCGGCCATCCCTGGCACGACAAACCGATGGCGCACGCCTCGAGCCAGCCGCCAGAACCCTTCCCGAGAGACCACACCGCTGCGTCCATGGCTGCGGAAGGCTTTGTCCAGGATGTCGCGGATGGTCGAAGAGCTTACGGGAATGCCCCCAAACTGCAATGGATCGAAGAGCCAAAGGCAGCCCCGGACAGGATGGTCCAGGCGCATCCGCAGGACGCCTGCGACCACGGCATCCGGCGTGGCCATGAAGTGGAACCTTGAAAATGGCGGCAAGCCCTCGAGGCTGCAACGCCGTGAGCCCGAAGAAGGACTTCGGCGCAGTCGCGCTGACGGCAGGCCTCGGCGGCAGCGCGGAGCTGCTCAGCCAACGCCAGAACAGCCAAACGCCGCCTGGCGAGCCTTGCGCCCGCCGTCATCGGGGGTTCTCCCGCAGAGGTCGTTTACCCCGAAAAGCGCCTGAAAACCAGCCGAGCAAAACGCCTGAAGCACAAAACAAAGCGGGTTATCGTCCGGTCTTTCCGGTGCGATAACCCGTTGTTTTTCTTATGGTGCCGAAGGGGAGACTCGAACTCCCACTCCCTTGCGGGAACTAGACCCTGAACCTAGCGTGTCTACCAATTCCACCACTTCGGCGCGGTGCAGAAGAAAGCTTTTACGGACCTCGGCCCGTCTTGGCAAGTAAAAAAATGCGGCCCGCGAAAATTTTTTCCAAAACCCCGCCCGTCGGCCTTCCGCTGCCCTGTCCGGTTGAAGACCGACGCCTTTTACGGTAGCACCTCCTTGATACGGGCCACGCTTCGCCACTTCGCGCCCGCCGGACCACCCGCCATGATTGTCGTCAACCGCGTCGAGGACATCCACGAAGCCCTGCACGGCGTTTGCCTCACCATAGGCAATTTCGACGGCGTGCACATGGGCCACGCCAAGCTGCTGCAGCGCACCCGCGAACGGGCCGTCGCCGCCGGCCTCGTCAGCGCCGCGCTCACCTTCGATCCCCACCCGCGCCGGGTGCTCATGGGCAACGCCGCCCCGCCGGCCATCACCATGCTGGAGCACAAGCTCGAATGCATCGGGCAAAGCGGCGTCCAGGTCTGCGTCGTGTTGCCCTTCACCCGGGAACTGGCCGCCCGCGAACCGGAAGATTTCGTCGGCCAGGTGCTGGTCGGCGGCCTGTGCCTCAAACACCTCGTCATCGGCTACGACTACGCCTTCGGCAAGGGCCGGCGCGGCAACTTCGAGATGCTCTCGGCCATGGGCCAGAAATACGGCTTCGGCGTCGAACGCCTGGACCCGGTCATCATTAACGGCGCCGTGGTCTCCTCCACCCGCATCCGCGACATGGTCCAGGCCGGCAACGTCTGGGACGCCCGGCCGCTGCTGGGCCGCTTCCATCAGGTGCGGGGACTGGTCGTCCACGGCCAGAAGCGCGGCCGCAAGCTGGGCTTTCCCACGGCCAACGTGGGCGTTCGCGACGAACTCGTGCCGCTGTCGGGCGTCTACGCCGTCTGGGTCGAGGTGGACGGCATCCTGCGGCCCGGCGTGGCCAACATCGGCAAAAACCCCACCTTCGGCGACTTCGACCTGTCCGTGGAAGCCCATATCCTCGATTTTAAGGGCAAGATCTACGACCAGCCCATCCGGGTGCATTTCGTCCAGCGCATCCGCTCCGAAAAGAAATTTTCCGGCCCCGAGGAGCTCATCACGCGCATCCGCGAGGACATCGGCCTGGCCCGCATGATCCTGGCCGCGCCCGACGCCCGTCCGTGACCGCCATGGACGCGCCCCAGACATCCCCCCCCGGCCGCCCGACTTTTTTCCGCCGCCCCCGCGCCCTGTGGCGACTGCTCGCCCGTCGCTACACCCACATCGCGCTCATGCGTTGGCTGGTCCTGGGCGTGGTCGCCGGCCTGGGCTCCGGAACCCTGGCCATCGCCTTCCATGCCGGCCTCGAAGGCCTGTCCCATCTGCTCCAGGTGCACCTGGCCGGGCTCAGCCTGCCCCACCCCTCGGGCGAAAAGCTCATCTCCGGCCTGCCCGGCCCCTACCGCCCCTGGCTCATCCCGGTCTTCACCACGGCCGTGGGCCTGGTCACGGGACTGCTGGTCACGCGCTTTATCCCCAAGTCCCTGGAAGGGGTCACCGACGGCACCGACGCCATGATCAAGGCCTTCCATACCCAGGGCGGCCTCATCCGGCCGGCCGTGCCGGCGCTCAAAAGCGGCACCGCCATCCTGACCATCGCCGCCGGCGGCTCGGCCGGCCAGGAAGGCCCCATCTCCCAGCTCGGGGCCGGCTTCGGCTCGCTTCTGGCCCAAAAGCTCGGCCTGACCGCCCGACAGCGCCGCATCCTGCTCCTGGCCGGAGCGGCCGGCGGCCTCGGGGCCATCTTCCGCGCTCCCCTCGGCGGGGCCATCACCGCCGTGGAGGTGCTCTATTCCGAGGACTTCGAAGCCGAGGCCATGTTGCCGGCCGTCGTTTCCTCGGTGGTCGCCTACACCCTTTTTGCCTTCGTCTTCGGCGGCAAGGCCATTCTGGGCACCCCCGACTACACTTTCTCCAACGCCTTTGAGCTGCCCTTCTACCTTATCCTGGCCGTGGCCGCGTCCCTGGCGGCGAGGCTGTTCATCCGGGTCTTTTTCGCCGTCAAGTTCAAGGTTTTCGGCCCCATCGCCAAGCGTTTCGGCCCCACCGTGGCCATGGTCATCGGCGGCCTCGCCATGGGGCTTTTGGGCTGGCGCTTCCCGGAGGTCTGCGGCGGCGGCTACGGCTGGCTGGAGATGGCGGCCGGCGGCAAGCTCGACATGCTTTTCTTGCTCGGGCTTTTCGGCGGCAAGCTCATCGCCACGGCGCTGACCATCGGTTCGGGCTTAAGCGGCGGCATGTTCGCGCCGGCGCTGTTTCTCGGCGGAACCGTCGGCGGCGTGGTCGGCCAGGCCGGGAACCTGTGGCGGCCCGACATCGTCACCCAGCCCGGCGGCTACGTCCTGGTCGGCATGGCCACCTTTTTCGCCGGCGTGGCCCACGCCCCCATCGGCCCGCTGGTCATGGTCTGCGAGATCTCCCAGGGCTATGGCCTGCTCGCCCCGCTCATGCTCTGCTCGGCCGTGGCCCTGGTTCTTTGCGACGACATCCACCTCTACGAGAACCAGGTGGCCAACAAGTTCGCCTCCCCGGCCCACGCCGCCGACGCCACCACCAACATCCTCGAAACTCTGCCCGTGTCCTCGGTCTTCACCCCGGGCCGGACCGTGGTCCTGGAGGAATGCGTGACGCTTCGGGCCATCACCGACGTCATCGCCGCCACCAGGGACTTCGTTTTCCCGGTGCAAAACGAGCTCGGCGTCCTCACCGGCCTCCTCGACGTCCACGACGCCCGCAGCGTGCTGTTCGAGCCGAGCCTGCGCGACCTCGTCGTGGCCCGCGACCTCATGCGCCCCCCCACCGTGGTCCACCCCGACACGTCCCTCTACGACGCCCTCATGCTCTTTGTGGAGACCGACCTCGGCCAACTGCCCGTGGTCGCGCCCGACAAGCCCGACACGGTGCTGGGGCTGCTGGATCGCCGCCACGTCTTCACCGCCTATTCCAGCACCCTGGCCGCCATCAAGGCCGAGGCCTGAGCCAGCCCGACAGCAACTTTTGGGTCCAGGCTCCGGCAGCCGGACCGGACGGCCCGGAAACGGACGGGCCGCGACCGGACAGCAGCGATCACGCCGGCCGCGCCCCTTGCCCCCGGCGCGCATCCGGCCTATGCACGGGGGCGATTCCAAAACCGATTCCCGGAGCGGCCATGCGCATACGGACCAAGTTGCTGTGCTTCCTGCTGGCGGTGGTCATCATCCCCCTGTGCGCCCTGGGGTTGTATTCCTGGTCCCGAACCAGCGAACTGGGCCGCGAGCTGGCCCGGGGCGCGGCCAAGGCCCTGGAGTCCAACGCCGCCGGGGAGCTGGTCCAGACCGCCGAGATGTTCGGCGAGCACTGCGCCGACACCCTGGATCTGCTGGAAACCTCCCTGGCGCTCACCGTCGACGCCGCCAAGCAGCTCCTCGACGTGCAAAGCCCCACGTCCCCGCCGCGGCTTATGCCCACGGACACCGATTTCGACGCCGGGACCGTTACCGACGCCGTCCTCACGCCCATCGGCGGGTCCGACGTCAACGCCAGTTATGACCACATGGTCTTCCATCTCGCCCCGGGACTGACCAGGCAGGCCGCCCTGCCGGAAATGCGGGCCATGTCCGGCCTGACGCCTTTTTACCGCACGCTTTTCGCCAACCACAAAAGCCTCATGCAATTCGGCTACGTGGGCCTGGCCTCGGGCCTGCACTGCGCCTATCCCGGCCACGGCGGCTATCCCGTGGACTACGATCCCCGGCGGCGGCCGTGGTACTTAAACGCCGCGGCCAAGCCCGGCGTCACCTGGGACATCATGACCGACGCCGCGACCCGGCAGGTGGTGGCCTCCATGGCCCTGGCCCTGCGCACGGACAGCGGCCGGGTGCTTGGCGTGGCCGGGCTGGACATCCCCATGGCCCGGCTGTTTCTCCAAAGCGACCTGTCCCGGGCCTGGAGCGACAAGATACGGTCCATGGTCGTTTCCCTGGGGACGCAAGGGGCGGCGGGCAAACCGGACCTGGTCATCGTGGCCTGCCGCGACTACGCCCAGAGAAGTCGGGACTGGACCGCGCCGGTGGAACTGGAGCGCATCGAATCCCCGGACACGGCCATCCTGGCCGAAGTGACCCATGAACTCGCCGCCGGCCGCAGCGGCGTGCGCCGCCTGTCCTACCGGGGCGAGGACACGCTGCTCGCCTTTGCCCCGGTGGCCAGAAAACGGCTGGCCGTGGTGCTGGCCGCCCCGCGCGAGGTGGTGGTGGCCAGCGCCCGGCAGGCCGAGGCCCGGGTCATGGCCTCGGCTTCCGGGCTGGCCGGCCAGATCGGCCTGTTCCTGGCCGGCGCGGTGGCCTTGGTGGCCTTGCTGGCCGTGGCCGCCTCCAAGACCGTCACCAGGCCGGTGCGCGAACTGGCCGAGGCGGCCCGCAAGCTGGCCTCGGGCGACTTCTCGGCCCGGGTCACGCCTTATGGCCGCGACGAGCTGGCCGAGATGGCGGCATCGTTTAACGACATGGCCCCCCAGCTCGTCGAGCGCATGAAGCTCAAAAACGACATGGCGCTGGCCATGGAGGTGCAGCAGCATCTGCTCCCGGGCCGGCCGCCGGCCATGGCGGGCATGGATATCGCGGCGCTGAGCCTCTACTGCGACGAAACCGGCGGCGACTATTTCGATTTTCTGGAATTCGCCCAGGACGACGCCAGCCATGCCGACATCGTCATCGGCGACGTCACCGGGCATGGCGTGTCGGCGGCCCTGTTCATGGCCACGGGGAGGGCGCTGTTGCGCGGCCGGGCCGTGGGCCAGCCCGGGCCGGGGGCGCTTCTCACCGAGGTCAACGACCTGCTGTGCCAGGACACCCACCTGACCGGGCGCTTTATTACGCTCTTTTTCCTGCGCCTGGACCGGGCCGCCAAGGAGATGGTCTGGTGCCGGGCCGGCCACGATCCCGGGATGCTCTACGATCCGGCCGCCGACGCCTTCGGGCTGCTGCAGGGATCGGGCATTCCCCTGGGGGCCGTGCCGGACTGGAGCTACGACGAGATGCGCCGGCCGTGGCTGACGCCGGGGCAGGTGCTGGTGCTTTTCACCGACGGCATCCACGAGGCCCGAAACCCGGCCGACGACATGTACGGCAAGGAGCGCATGGAGGCGGTGATCCGCCGCGAGGCGGCCGGCCCGGCCTCGGCCATCGTCAACGCCCTGGTGGCCGATCTCAAGGAGTTCAAGGCCGGGCTGCCCTTGGAGGACGACGTGACCCTGGTGGTCATCAAGGCCACGGATGAGGGGAAGGCGGGGTAGCAGCGCCTCCGAAAAATACGACCGTATTTTTTTCTGAAAAATGAACGATTTCAGCTTTCCAGCGACAAACGCTCTTTGCGCTTTTCGCGGACGCGACACGAGCACGGGGGGAGCGGCCGGTCAGGGAAAAAGCACACGCAAATCCCGCGCGCCGTGGAGCACCCGCACGACCTCGATGCCGCCCTCGGTTTCCCGGTAGAGCACGAGATACCGTCCAGCCAAGCCGTAACGCAGCTGTGGGGCGATGTCCGGCCGGGCCGGACCGGCCTTGGGGTTGGCCGCCAGAAAAAGGCATTTTCCGTGGATGTCGCGCAGCACGGCCGTGGCGGCGTCCCGATCTTCGTCGGCGATGTAGGCCCAAATGGCGAGCAGATCGTCTTCGGCCGCCCGCGTGAAGCACAGCCCGGGCATGAAGGATCAGCCGTTTTTCCGGGTAGCGTCCAGACGGCTGCGGGCCTCGGCCATGAGCGCCTCGAAGTCCTCAAAACGCCCCGGCCCGCTGGTAAGCCCCTCTTCCCAGGCGCGCCGCACCGCGCTGACAACCTCTTCCAGCCCGGCCCGCCGGTCCCGCCAATCGCGAAGCGCGTCGGAAACCACCTCGCTGGCCGAGGCGTATGCGCCGCTGGCCACGGCCCGACGCACCATGTCGGCCATCTCGGGCGGCAAGGCGATGTCAATTTTTTCCATGGCTGGCATAGGCGCTCCGGCGGATGGTTTTGCCCCTACCATAAGACCGTGGCCCACTGCGGGCAAGCCCCGGGGACACGGCCCACGGCCGCCCTACTCCCCGGCCACGTCCCGGGCCGCTTCCTCGGCCGTCGCATCTGCCGCCGCTTGCGCCTCGTCGGCCTGGCGCAGGGCTTCCTCGGCCTGGCGCAGGGCCTCCTCGGCCAGCTCCAGCACTTCCTTGCCGTGCACGATCTCCACGATGCGCCGCATGGCCTCGGTGGGATTGGGATGCTGGAACACGTTGCGCCCGATGCAGGCCCCGGCCGCGCCGGCCCCCATGGCCGCTTCCACCATGGCGGCGAAGCTCTTGAAATCCGCCCGCGACGGGCCGCCGGTCACCAGCACCCGGGACGACGAGGCAGCCACCGCCCGGCCGAAGCTGCGGGCGTCGCCGGAATACGGCACCCCGGTGACGTCGGCCCCAAGTTCGGCCCCAAGCCGGATGCAGTGGTTGATCAGGCTCGGGTCCATCTCGTTGACCACCCGCTCGCCCTTGGGGGCGATAAGGGCCAGCACCGGCGTGCCGAAGCCGTGCGCCTCGTCCACGATGGCCCCCAGATCGGCCAGCATCCGGTCCTCGAACTCGTTGGCGATGTTGACCTGCACCGCCACCATGTCCGCGCCCAGGCGCAGGGCCTCGGCCGTGGAGCACATGAGGCTTCGGGCATAGGGCGGCTGGCAGTGGCGCGTGCCGCCGGAAAGCTGGAGCACGGCCGAGACGTCCACCGGAATCTCGTGCAGATAGGCCCGCAGCGCCCCCTTGTTGAGCATGATGCCCTGCACCGGAAACCGCGACACCATATCCAAAAGGCTCGTCAGTTCCTCCAGCCCCGAGAGCATCCCTTCCGAGACGCCATGGTCCAGGGGAGCCACCACGGCCTTGCCGGTGTGGGGATGGAAAAGCCGCGCCAGTTTGCGATCATTGCCGTGCATTGATCCTCCAGAAAAAGACTTATCGGTCGGACCACAAGGCCCGGGAACCTTTCTTGGTCAAAAATCCCAGCGGCAGCCCGCGCCAGTACAGTCCCGACCGGGCCGGCAGATCGCCGGCCGGCAGGCTCTGGCCGGCAAGCAGCGCCTCGATACGGGAAAGCGCTTCCTCGTTCAAGCCCGGCCCGCCGCGCGCCATGAGCAGCCGCGCCCGGGCGTGGGGCCGAAACACCTTGGAACGATACGAGCCCACGGCAAAGCCCTGATAACGAAAGCCGGCCGGCAACCCAGCCGCCCCGGCATGGAGAAAAAAGGCCTTGTCCTTGAAGGAACGGACCTCTCCAGGCGGCAGGCCCGAAGGCTCGCAGCCGGCAGCCGCCATCGCCTTGGCCGGCACGGGCTCGCCCGGCAGCGTCCCGTCGTCGGGATCGTGCGCCTCGCCGCCGACTTTCTCGAAAAGCGCCATGTAAAAACCCTGGGCGGCGCTGGCCGCGCTGTCCACCCGCAGCACCCCCGACACGTCGCCCCGATGCGGGGCCTCGAACACGAACCCGGCCGGCGCGGCCAGGGGAATCTGGCGCAGGGGCAGTTCGTCCAGGGCAAAGCGCGTCTGGTCCTCGTTTTCGGCCACATTGGTGGTGCAGGTGGAATAGAGCACCCGCCCGCCCGGGGCCAGAAGTTCGGCCGCCGTGGCCAGAAGCTTGCGCTGCAGCGCCACCAGGGGCGCGACCTTGTCCCCGGCCCAGATCTTGGCCGCCTGCGGGTTCTTGTCCAGGGTGCCCCAGCCGCTGCACGGCGGATCGAGCAGAATATGGGTAAACGAGCCGGCCGGCAGCTGGGGCGAAAGATCGGTGAACGAACAGGTGGCCGTGTTGGCGAGGTTTTCCCGGAAAAGCGTCTGGCGCAAGGTGGCCAGCCGGTCGGGCGAGGGCTCGTTGCCCAAAACAAACCCCGTCGGCCCCACGAGCTGGGCCAGAAACCCTGTCTTGCCGCCCGGCGCGGCGCACATGTCCAGCACCCGCGCCCCGGCCGGCGGATCGAGCAAAAGCGGCGGCAGCATGGACGAACGGTCCTGGATATGGATGTAGCCAAACCGCGCCGCCAGCGACGCGCCCAGGGCCGTGGGCTCGGCTACGATGCGCCGGCACCACGGCGAAAACGGCTCCGCCTCGGCCACATGGCCCGTGGCCGCCAGAAAAGCCTCCACGAGATCCCGCTCGCCAGCCTCGCACACCAGCCGAAAGCTTCGCCCCGATCCCTTTGCCGCATCCGTGTCGCAAACCACCATGCCCACACCCTATCCCGCCGGCAACGCCTTGAAAAGCCCCGGCAGCAGCCCCAGGCCGGACCGGCCGCCAGGCGTTCCCGCCGCGAAACGCCCTTGCCAAACGCCCAAGCCCTGCATAGGTTCTGGCCCATTCCGAACAGCACCCAAGGAGCCGTCATGGATCTGCTCATGCAACTTGTCGACATGGTGCTCCATGTCGACAGGCATCTCAACGCCCTTGCCGCCGACTACGGCACGTGGACCTACTTCATTTTGTTCATGATCGTCTTTTGCGAGACCGGTCTTGTCGTCACGCCGTTTCTGCCCGGCGATTCCCTGCTTTTTGCCACCGGAGCCCTGTGCGCCGGCGGGGTGCTCAATCCCCACCTGATATGCATCCTGCTCGTGTCCGCCGCGTTTATCGGCGACAATCTCAATTACTGGATCGGCCGCCGCGTCGGCCCGGCCGTGTTCGAGCGTGAAAAGACACGCTTTTTCAAGAAGGAATACCTGATGCGCGCCCACGCCTTCTACGAGAAGCACGGCGGCAAGACCATCATCCTGGCCCGGTTCGTGCCCATCGTGCGCACGTTTTCCCCCTTCGTGGCCGGCATCGCCCGCATGGCCTATCCCCAGTTCCTGGCCTACAGCATCGGCGGCGCGGTCATCTGGGTCTCCTTTTTCGTCTACACCGGCTTTTTCTTCGGCAACATGCCGTTTATCAAGCGTAATTTCAGCATCGTCGTGCTGGCCATCATCGTCATCTCGGTGCTGCCCGGCGTGATCGAATACCTGCGCCACAAGAAAGCCGCCGCCGTCGCCGGCAAGTAAGCCGGGCGGCAGGGCGCCAGGGCGCTGCCCTGGACCCGCCGGGCGCTGCCCTGGACCCGCACGGGCGCTGCCCGTGACC
>JAEZMB010000038.1 GCA_023435825.1 Pseudomonadota bacterium
ATTGAAAAAAGACGGGAGGATAAGATGCCTCCGGCGGCCGGGGGCGCGCGCGCCCGCCCCCCCCCCCCCCCCCCCAAAGGGGTTCAATGCGTTGCCGTAGACCTTGTGCCGAGCCTATAATTCCAATGCATTGCAGAAATAATCCACAGCTTTTTTAAACGCGCTTCAGAACAATAATACAGCAAGCTCTTTCCTTTGGATAACAAATGGAGACGCACCATTTTTCTGAGTCAAGGAGCCAGCCAAAGCCCTCCTGATGGCCACGGTTGCAGTATAGTAAGGATTCCTATTCTAGACTATTCAAACAGAAGTTGCAATTTTCGACATCTTCTTTAGAAAGATGCCATGTAATCAAAGCGAGCAACACTGGATTTGCTATATCTAAGTACACAAAACCCACATTTTTTACCCAAAATGCATCAGCTAGATACATAACAAACTCGCCATGCACATCAAAAACCATCGCCAATATCGTAACAATAGACAGAAAAACTGGAAACAGATTAATAATCATTGCAATTTTATAAAAACGCCACAAGTCATACGATTTTGTACTTTGATAAACACCTCGCAAGAACAAACCAAACATAGATAAATAAAAAATCATCCCCAGGAGGTCGCTATGCGGCGCGACAAACCACACTCGAGAAATGCCATAGAGGACCACAGAAAAAAAGATAAACGCAACACCACTCCATGCGAGCACCGTGCCTTCAAGTAACTTTTTGCTTTTTAATTTTATACAATAAGTTTTAAATGCAAAAAGAGCAAATCCAACATAAACAAGCGCTTTAAACATCCAAACGGTCAGCAACTCAAAGTAATATTGACAACTTTTTGGAACTTCATTTTTTAAGTCAAGATTATATTTTGAAAAAATCTCACTCAACCCATAAATATCAACAAATACAAGCAAACTACAGTATAGACACAAGACAAAGCAAATTTTAATATGGACTTTATTTATACACATAGAGCATCCTCCTTGCCTGCTTTCAGATTCTTCTGCATATTTCAGTATGCGCAACAACCTGAAAACCCATCAGCCTCTCAACAATTCGATCAACCCGACGTCACGGAAAAGCACACGACACCAATGCAATAACATATATTAAGTTTAATAATTAATATTAATAATTACATTGCCAACCCTAGCAAGCGGCAGTGGCTCAATTGTATTTTTCCCGCTTAACTCCCCGCTTTTGTTGTTCACAACCGTAGGCCCTTTTCTCGTTGGACAACCAAATGGACAGCCTGTTGGCTTGGTACTTCGGACAAATGGTTGTCCGGGACCTCTCTTTGGCCCTGAAGGGAGGTAAAAAACCGATATTTCAGCTGGAAACACCGACCCCTTCGCTCCTTGGAGCAATGTCGGGAGGTAATCCCCCCGCAGACGGCTCCGATGCCGGCCTCGCCTCCGCTCGCAGGCGTCATTTTAACATTTTTGTTGACATCGCCCAACGATGGTGGAAATTTTTTGGGGATAAAATGTCTACGACGGTTGTCGTTCCCTGGAGGAAAACGTGCATAAAATCGACTCGAATGAGTGTCAGTTTTGCGGCGCTTGCCAAGGCGTCTGCCCTGCCGAAGCGATCATCCACCCCGCTGGGAAAAATTATTATGAAATAACCGGGGATTGCATTGATTGCGGCGCTTGCGAAGCCGAATGCGGCTTCAATGCGATCAGCACAGAGGAATAGATACCATTCAGACCCTGTTCCCGTTGATTGCGGCATGAACATAAATGTCATGGGCAAAAGCGGAGACTGGAAGCGAGGAAAAACGAGAAAAGGGCATGGTCCAGGCGGCCATGCCCTTTCGATATTTCGAGAAAAGTCTTTTTAACCGGCAAGTTGGCCGAGGCTGACGGCCCCGTCGGAGCGCCGGTTACGACCCCGTGGCGGCAAAAACGTCCCGCACCACCAACATGCCGTTTATGGCCGCCGGAAATCCGGCATAGGCCGCCATCTGCATGACCGTCTCCACGATCTGCTCGCGCGAAAGCCCCACCGCCAGCCCGGCCCGCACATGCACGGCCAGCTGCGGCCCCATGGTCCCGCGCGCGGTGGCCGCCGCGATCATGGCGATCTCCTTGGCCCCGGGCGAGAGCACGCCGCGCGAAATCACGTCGCCATACGAAAAATCCAACAGCCAGCCGCCAAAATCCGGAGCCATGTCGCCCATGGACGCCAGCACCTTCTTCCCGGCCTCACGGCTGCTGACGGACAAGGCCGCCAAACCCCGCTCGCGCCGGTCCGCCGGCTGGCCGGCATAGGCGTCCGGCGGCGTCACCGTGATCCCCTTGGCCGCGAACACCTCCCGGCACACGCCAATGGCGTTGATGCCGGCCGGAAATCCGGCAAACACCGTGGCCACATAGACGATCTCCACGATGGCCTCGGGCGAAAGCCCGGCGGCCAGCCCCGCCTCCACATGAAACGCCAGCTGCGGCGCGGCATTGCCCAGCGCCGTCAAGGCCGCGATGGTGGCCGTCTGGCGCAGCTCCGGCGACAAGCCCGGCCGGGTGAAAATGTCGCCATAGCCGAATTCCACCACAAACCGCCCCAGATCCGGGGCCACGCCGCCCAAAGCCTCCTGCACCGCTTGCGCCTTGTCCGGGGCCAGGGCCATCAGCGCCGCCATGCCGCGATCATACCGTTCACTCATTTCCATACCGTTTCCTCCTCGCGCCGGATGCGACCCCAGGGCCAAAGCCAGGGCCAGAACCAAAGCCATTGCCGTCGGCATACGCCAATTGCGGATCATGGTCGCCTCCCACGTGGTTTTGACCAACCCTAATCCGCCCGCATCAAGAGGAGAAATACCAATTTACGCCGCAATCAATACGCGCTAGCTATCGATCCATGGAACTGCGCGATTTCCGCTACGTCCTGGCCGTGGCCGAGGAACTGCACTTCGGCCGGGCCGCCGCCCGGCTCCACATGTCCCAGCCCCCCTTAAGCCAACGCATCCGCGACATCGAAACCGCCCTGGGCACGCCGCTATTCACCCGCACCAGCCGCCGCGTGGCCCTGACCCCGGCCGGCCAGGCCATGGCCGACAAAGCCCGACACATCCTGGCCCTGGCCGACGAAGCCGCCGCCCTGGCCAAACGCGTGGGCGCGGGCCTGGCCGGCCGCCTCACCCTCGGGTTCGTCAACCCGGCCATGGACGCCTTCCTCGCCGCCGCCCTGCCCCGCTTTCGCCATCAAGCCCCTGACGTCGAACTGCGCCTGCAGGAAATGACCACCCCGCAACAAACCGACGCCCTCACCACCGGCCGCCTCGACCTCGGCTTCATCCGCTACGCCGGCCAGAACACCCCGGGCATCACCATCACCGAAATCCTGCGCGAACCCTACATCCTGGCCCTGCCCACCAACCACCCGCTAACCAACAACCCCAACCCCAGCCTGGCCGATCTCCACAACCAGCCGCTCATCATCCCCCCGCCCGCCACCCTGCCCGCCTTGGCCCACAC
>JAEZMB010000042.1 GCA_023435825.1 Pseudomonadota bacterium
GCGCGGGGGGGGGGGGGCCCGCCGCCCCCAGACCCCCCGATTGAAGAAAGGGGTTAAGGGGGGTTGGGTCGGAGTTTGGTACTTGCGTCGGCTGGGGGCCTCAAGAAATCATTCGGTTTTCCGGGAGACGCCGTTGCTTTGGCGGAGAGCCAGCCCCTGACGTTTGGCGAGAAGGGGCGAAGGGCAGCGAGCGTGGATTTGGCGGATGGATGCCCAAGGGCACATCACGGAAAGGCAAAAGAAAAGGCCGCAAGGAACTGAGAGGCGTCCGTTCTCTTTTTCAGAAGCGGATAACCTCTCCACATGCGGCCAGTTTGGGGATTACGGCGTTGCCGGGAGACAGTCAATCGCACTGGACGGCGCGACGTCGTGGACAATACGCGTCAGCGCAAATACGTCGGGATATTCATGAAAAGCTCCCGCGTGAAATTGAGCATCTTGTCCATCATCCAGGGGAAGGCGAGCAGCAGGGCGATGAACATGGACAGGATCTTCGGCACGAAGGTGAGGGTCATTTCCTGAATCTGGGTGGCCGCCTGGAGCACCGAGACGAACACACCGACTACAAGGCTCACCGCCAGCATGGGCAGGGCCAGGAACAGCGCCAACTCGATGGCCTGGCGCGACAGGGCGACAACCATATCCGTGGTCATGGCGGGTGCTCCTTATAGGTTGCGCGGCGCGTTTGCGCGCACCGCACCGTCTCGTCTCAAGTAATGCCGCCGAACGCGGCGGCAATGTCCTTGCCGCATCCGCTGGTCGCTTTCGTGATCACGCGGCCAAGAAACCAGCATCGTCCCTTCGTCCGCCGCTTAGGCTTCTAGCGGGTCAAAGCGCCAAGCCCCTTCCAAAACCCCTTAAACCCTTTCTTCAGTCGGGGTTTCCAAAGGGGCTCAGCCCCTTTGGCCGCCGGAGGCATCCTCTCTCCTCTTCTCATCTCCTCTCTTCACGCTCTTCCCTGCTCACGTCGTCGTAAACGAGTTGACCAGCGAAGCGACGATGAGTCCCCAACCATCCACGAGCACGAACAACAGCAGTTTGAACGGCATGGCGATGGTGGCCGGCGGCAGCATCATCATGCCCATGGCCAGCAGGATGGACGAGATGACCATGTCGAGGATGAGGAACGGGATATAGATGAGAAAGCCGATGGTAAACGCGGTCTTGAGCTCGCTGATCATGAACCCGGCGGCCAGCATGATGGTCGGCACGTCGCCCTTGTCCTTGGGGCGTTCCATCTTGGTGATGGTGTAGAAGACGGACAGGTCTTTTTCCCGGGTGTGTTTGAAGAGGAATTCGCGCAGCGGCGCTTCGGCTTTCTTGAGCGCGTCGGTGAAGCTGATTTCCTCGTTCATGTAGGGTTGCAGGGCGTTGTCGTTTATGGCCTTGCCGGTGGGGTACATGATGACGGCCGTCAGAAAAATGGCGAGGCTGGCCAGGATTTGCGTCGGCGGCACCTGCTGCACGCCCATGGCTTGGCGCAGGAACGAAAACACCACGATGATGCGGGTAAACGAGGTGACGGTCAGCACGAAGGACGGGGCCAGGGACAGGACGGTCAGGGCGAACAGGATTTCGAGCAGGGTGGAGACGCGTTCGGGCGAGGTCTGTCCGGCGGCCAGGGACAGGGACAGCGACGGCGCGTCCTGGGCCAGGGCGAGGGCCGGGACGGCCAGCAGCGCGCCGAAAAAGGCCAGGGCGAAAAGGCGGCTAGGGCGCGTCATCGGTCTTGGCCGTCTTGGCGGCCAGGGCGTCGGCGAAATCGGTGGTTGCGGCATGGTCGACCTCGGCAAGGCGGGTGATGGTATGGTCGGTGACCCCGAGCACCAGGTCTTTATTCAAGAACCGCACCACCACCACGGATTTTTTGGGTCCGACCGGAAGATGGTCCATGAGGCGCAGGCTTCCGCCCCGACCGCCCGGTCCCAGGCCGATCTTGGGGCCGTAGCGTTTGAGCAGCCAGAAGGCGGCGAAGATGACCCCGAGCAGCACGGCCAGGGTCAGGCCCATCTTGAGGGCCACGCCGGTGAGGCCGTACTCGACGGCGGGCAGTGTGGCGGCGCTGGGATCAGGCAAGCTGTTTCACCCGTTCGATGGGGCTGATGATGTCGGTCAGGCGCACGCCGAATTTTTCGTTGATGACCACGGCTTCGCCCCGGGCCACGAGTTTGCCGTTGACGTAGATTTCCAGCGGTTCGCCGGCCAGCTTGTTGAGCTCGATGACCGAGCCCTGGCCGAGTTGCAGGAGTTCGTTGATTAAAAGCTTGGTGCGCCCCAGTTCGGCCGAGACGTCCAGCGGAATGTCCAGGATGAAGTCGAGGTCGCGGCGGATGTTGTCCGGCCGCTGGGCCTTGGCTTCCGGGGTCATGTCCTTGAACTTGGCCTTGGCGCTTTGGCGCGACAGGGCTTCCTGGTCGCGTTCGCGCTTGATGGAGGTCTCTTCCTCGTCGGCCAGGGCGGCGGCCCATTCGGCGGCCAGGGCGTCGTCGCCGCCGCCGCCGCCACCGCCGCCGCCGGAAGGCTGGTCAAAAAGCGCGTCGATGTCGTTTTGGGAAGCCGGTTTTTCGTCCTGGTCTTCCAGGGCGGCGGCCCATTCGGCGGCGAGTTTGTCCTGGTCGATGTCGTCGGGAGTCATGGTGTAACCTCGCGGCGGCGCGGCGTTTATTGGATGACGAAATCCGTGAAATAGACCCGGGAGACCTTGGGCTGGCCGATGGCCTGGTTGAGGCGGTCCACGATTTCCTTGCGCAGCAGGATCTTGCCTTCCAGGGTGCTCAAGTCCTGGGAAGTCTTGGAGGACAGGAGCATGAGCAGGGCGTCGCGGATCTTGGCCTTGTTGTCTTCGAGCAGTTCCGGGTTGCTGGTCACTTCCACTTCGAGCACCACCTTGAGGTAGCGCCGGGCGTTGGGGTCGGCCAGGTTGACCACGAAGGGGGGCAGGGCCACGTTGTTGGAGGCGGCCTTGTCCTTGCCGCCGCCGTGTCCGCCGCCGCCCTTGGCTTCGGTTTTGGCCTCGCCGTGGCCGCCCTCGGCTTTTTTCTCGGCCGGCTTGGCTTCGGCGTGGGCGTCGGCCTTGGGCGCTTCGGCCGGCGCGGCCCCTTCGGCCGGCGGCGCGGCTGCCGGCGGCTTGGCCGCGAAAAAGGTCAGGTAGGCGAAGTAGCCGCCGCCGCCGAGCAGCAGCAGCAGCACCACCAGGATGATGTATTTGATGAGGCCGGATTTTTTCTTTTTCGGTTGTTCTTCGGGCGCTGGATCAGCCATGGCTCCCTCCGCGAATCAGATTCTCGGGCCGAACAGGTCGGTGCCCACCCGCACGTGGGTGGCGCCTTCCGTCACGGCCGCTTCCAGGTCGCCGCTCATGCCCATGGAAAGCACCGGCAGCGGCCGGCCAAGGCGGGACGCCAAGGCCTCGCGCAGCTCCCGCAGCCGGGCAAAGGCCGGCCGCGCCCCTTCGGGGTCGTCGAAGACCGGCGGAATGACCATGAGCCCGTCGAGTCGCAGGTTCGGGCACGCGGCCACGGCTTCGGCCAGGGCGTCCAGGCCGCCCGGCGCGACGCCGGACTTTTGCGCCTCTCCGGCCACGTTGACCTGCAGGCACACGGCCTGGGTCAGCTGTTGGGCCACCGCTCTTTTTTGCAATATATGCGCCAGCTCGACGTTGTCCACCGTATGGATCAGGTCGAAGCGCCCCACGGCCAGCTTGGCCTTGTTGCGCTGCAGATGGCCGATGAAATGCCAGCACAGCCCGGCCGGCGCGGCCTCGATTTTGGGCAGGGCCTCCTGGATGTAGGATTCCCCGAAGATGGTCTGGCCGCAGGCGGCCAGTTCGGCCACGGCCGAGGCGTCGTGGAATTTCGACACCGCCACCAGCGTCACGTCCGAAGGGTCGCGGCCGCAGTCCCGGCAGGCCGCCGCTATGCGCTCCAAAACGCCCGTCAGGCGCGTTTTCGCCGTATCCCCGTCCACGAGTCCCGCTCCTGCCGAAAAGCTACTGGCCAAGGCCCAGATCACGTAAAAAGGCCCGGTCGTCGGTCCAGTCCGGCCGCACCTTGACCCACAGTTCCAAAAAGACCTGGGACCCCAGCATCTCCTCGATGTCGGCCCGGGCTTTCTGGCCCACGTCCTTGATGCGCTCGCCGCCCTTGCCGATGACCATGGGCTTGTGGCTTTCCCGGGCCACGTGGATGGCGGCGCGGATCTTGGTCAGCCCGGGCTTGGACTGTTCGTCCCAGTCCTCGACCGTCACGGCCGTGGAGTAGGGCAGCTCCTCGCCAAGGGCCAAGAAGAGCTTTTCGCGCACGATCTCGGCGGCCAGGAACCGCACCGGGGCCGTGGACACCTCGTCCGGGTCGAACTGGTGTACGCCCTGGGGCAGCCGGGCCATGAGCGCGGTCAGCAGATCGTCCACGCCAAGGCCGGTGAGCGCGCTGATGGGAAAGATCTCCGCCGCCGGCAGGGCTTCGGACACGGCGGCCAGCACCGGCAGCAGCCGGGCCTTTTCGCGCACCACATCGGCTTTGTTCAGGGCAATGAGCACCGGCAGCCGACCGTCGCCCACGGCCTTGACGATGGGGCGCAGGTCCGGGGCCAGGCCGTCCAGGCGGCGGGCGTACTGGGCCGCGTCGAGAATGAGCAGCACCACGTCGGCCTGGCCCAGGGCGGCGTAGGCCGAACGCAACAGCAGCGGGGCGATGCCGCGCTTTTGGCGGTGCAGGCCCGGGGTGTCCAGGAACACGGCCTGGACGTCGCCCTGGGTGATGATGCCGCTGATCGAGTTGCGGGTGGTCTGCGGCTTGGGCGAGACAATGGAAATTTTCTGGCCGATGAGGCGGTTAAGCAGGGTGGATTTGCCGGCGTTGGTGGGGCCGAGCATGACCACGTGGCCGAAGCGGGAGACGTTTTCCAAGGAAGGCTCCGAGGCGGACGGATATTTCGTCGCCGTGCATCATTATTAAAAAGTCATACGCGAAAACCTCATAGGCAAGTATCCCGGCCCGGGGCAAACGGCAACCCTTGCCTTGCACCCTCGGGCTGGCTATAGCACGCCTGCCATGGGAAAGGACCTTATCATCGTCGAGTCGCCGGCCAAGGTAAAGACCATCAAGAAGTTTCTCGGCAACGCCTATGCCGTGGAAGCTTCCGTCGGTCATGTGCGCGATCTTCCCTCCAAGAAACTGGGTGTGGATGAAAAAGACGATTTCGCGCCGCAATATCAAATCATTCCGGGCAAGCAGAAGGTGGTTTCCAAACTGAAGGAAGCCGCCGCCTCGGCTTCGACCATCTATCTCGCCCCCGACCCCGACCGCGAAGGCGAAGCCATTGCCTGGCACGTGGCCCAGATCGTCCAGGACGCCGGCGTGCCCGTGCATCGCATCCAGTTCAACGAGATCACGGCCAAGGCCGTGCGCGAGGCGCTTTCCCATCCCCGCGACATCAACGAAAAGCTTTTTCTCTCCCAGCAGGCCCGGCGCATCCTGGACCGGCTGGTGGGGTACAAGGTTTCGCCCATTCTGTGGCAGAAGGTCAAAAGCGGCATCTCTGCCGGCCGCGTCCAGTCCGTGGCCCTGCGCCTGGTCGTGGACCGCGAAAAGGAACGCCGGGCCTTCGTGCCGGTGGAATACTGGAATTTCAAGGCTCGGCTCGCTGCCGGCACGCCCCCGGAGTTCGAGGCCGAGCTGGCCAAGTACCAGGGCAAGAAACTCGAAATCGGCAGCGCCGAGGCCGCCGCCGCCGCCGAGGCGGCCATCACGGGCCAGCCCTTTGTCGTCACGGCCGTGACGGAAAAGGAACGCAAGAAGTCCCCGCCGCCGCCCTTTATCACCTCGACCCTGCAGCAGGCCGCCAACCAGCGCCTGGGCTATTCGGCCAAGCGCACCATGGGCGCGGCCCAGAAGCTCTACGAGGGCCTGGAACTCGGCGACAGCGGCACGGTGGCCCTTATCACCTACATGCGTACCGATTCCACGCGCATCGCCGACGAGGCCCGCGACGCCGCCCGGGAATACATCACCGAGGCCCTGGGGCCGGACTACTACCCGGAAAAGGCCCGCCATTTCCGCTCCAAGGCCGGCGCCCAGGACGCCCACGAAGCCATTCGGCCCATCGATGTCCGCATCACCCCGGCCGACGTCAAGACGCTTTTGCCCAAGGACCTCTTTTCGCTGTACAAGCTCATCTGGGAACGCTTCGTCGCCTCCCAGATGGCCGAGGCCAGGTTCTGGGACACGGCCGTGGACGTCACGGCCGGCCCCGGGCTCTTCAAGGCCAAGGGCCAGCGCCTGATTTTCCCCGGCTACCTCAAGGTCCACGGCCAGGAGGCTGGCGACGAGGCCAAGTCCCTGCCCAAGCTCGACAAGGGCCAGGAACTGACGCTGCTGGAACTCAAGAAGGAACAGAAGTTCACCCAGCCGCCGCCGCGCTACACCGAAGCCTCGCTGGTGCGCGAGCTGGAGGAAAAAGGCATCGGCCGGCCCTCCACCTACGCCGCCATCATCTCTACCCTCATTGACCGCGACTACGCCCGGCTGGAGGAAAAGCACTTCGTGCCCTCCGAACTAGGCGAAACCGTCTCGGACCTGCTGGCCGAACACTTCGTCAAGATCATGGACGTCGGGTTCACCGCCGGCATGGAAGAGGCCCTCGACGCCGTGGCCGACGGCCGCACCGACTGGGTCCATCTGCTCAAGGACTTCACCGAGGACTTCAATCCGACCCTGGCCAAGGCGGCCAAGGACATGGCCAAGGTCAAGGCCGGCAAGGAGACCGACGTCAAGTGCGAGCTGTGCGGCAAGCCCATGGTCATCCGCTTCGGCAAGGCCGGTGAATTCCTGGGCTGCTCGGGCTACCCCGACTGCAAGAACACCAAGGAATTCGACCGCGCCGCCGACGGCGCGGTGATCCCCCGCGAGCGCAAGGCCGAGGAAGTCGCCTCGGTCGGGGCCTGCCCCACCTGCGGCAAGGATCTAGTGGTCAAGAAATCCCGCACCGGCAGCCGGTTCATCGCCTGCACCGGCTGGCCGGACTGCAAATACACCAAGCCGCTGTCCACCGGCGTCCCCTGCCCCAAGGAGGGCTGCTCCGGCACGCTGGTCGAGAAAAGCTCCAAACGCGGTAAAGTGTTCTACGCCTGCGACGCCTACCCCCAGTGCGATTTCGCCGTCTGGGACTGGCCCATTAACGAACCCTGCCCCCAATGCGACTCCAAGATCCTCGTGCGCAAAAAGACCCGCGACGGCGAACTCATCACCTGCCCCAGCAAAAGCTGCCGCTACAAACGCGCCGTGGGCGGCAAGAAAGACGAGGGAGAGGGCGAAGAATAGAGGGGTAGAGCTGGAGAGGGACGAGAAGCGAAGAGGGAAGATGCCTCCGGCGGCCGGGGGCCGACCGCCCCCCCGGACCCCCCGAAAGGGGGTAAAAGGGGCTAGCGACAAAGAGAATGTTCGTCCGGGAGAGTTGGGGTATGCGCCACTCTTCCGGACGTTTTTTTGTGTGCGGCAAGAGAAAACAGTTGGTTCTGGATTGAGACGTTGCCTCCGGCGTCCGAGGGCCTGAGGCCCCCGCCCCCCCCCACTTGGAGAAAGGTTTCAAGGGGAGCGACGCAAGTTGCCGATGCAACGAACGCTCGTCCGGGAAAGCAAGGCCATGTGCCGTTCTTCCGACGGCTTTTCTGTCGCGTGGAAAGAGAAAAGTTGGTTCTGGTTTTTTTTCGAGGGTATGCCCGGCGTCCGGGGCCTCGGACTCTCCCGGTTCCACCATAAGCGTGAAGGGGCGAGGTTGTTGCCGGTAAAACGAACACGGCCCACGCAAACGCCCGGCTCCAACAATGAGGCCACCGAACGCTCTTCCGACTGTTCTTCGGCTACGCAAAAATAAACAATTGGTTCTGGTTTTTTAAGGGGTTGCCTCGGCAACCCCTTTTTGCGTCCAACGCCGTCGCGCCGCGACTTACGGCTTTCCAGCGTCCGCCGCCGCCGTGGCCCCGATCACCAACGGATTGTCGGCGTCCAGCCACAGCTGCCCCCCGCCCGTGGCCTCAAACCGCACGGCAAACCCTTCGCCGCCGACCGGGAACGTCAGCCGCGTCCGGTTGTCGAAGCCCTCCCCGCGCTCGGGAAAATCCCCCTGCCTGTGCACGGCCCGGCCAAGCTCACGCCCATCGGCCGCCAGCGCCGTCACCGTGATCGTCTGGTCCGGCCCGGTCAGGCGCGGACAATACGACACCGAGCCGGCCGACGCCGCCGGACCGCGCACGGCGTAGACAAGCTCCAGGCCCAGGGCCGGATCTTCGGCCTGGATATAGCTGCCCCACTGGCGCACGCCCCGGGCTTCGGTCACGGCCGCCGTATAGCCGCCGTCGGCCCGCTCCACCCGGTCCGCCGCCGGCATGGCGATAAGCCCGGTCTCGGGCCGGGGGCGGTAAAACGTGTACGGCCCGGCCTTCTCGGCCGGCTCGTAATAGAGTCCGACAAGACCAAGCAACTTGCGGCTGACAAAGGCCCGGGAATCCACGAACCGGGCGGCCAGCCGGCCGCGTATCGCCGCCGCCATGGGCGAATCGGCCATGGCGGCCAGCCCCAGCCGGTCGTACATGTCGGTCTCGAAGGCGTCGTAGACCCAGAGTTTGCCGTAACCCGGCGTGGCGGCGAAGAGAAACGCCCCTTCGGCGTCGGCCAGCAGCGGCCCCTGGACATTGGCCACGATGGTTCGGGCGGCCTCGGCTTGGGCGGTGGCAGCTGGGCGTGGGGCGAGGGTCGCGGCCGCCAGACCATGCAGGGTGATGCCGGACGGGAGGCAGCCGGCCAGGGCCAGGGCGGCCAACCCCCGGGCCACCGGGCCGCGCCCGGCCAGATAGCCGGCCAGCCGGGCCGCGCCCAGGGTGGCCACCGTGGCCGGCAGCAGCAAGTGGTTGGTGTCCGCGCCGCCCCACATGAGCGTGCGCCACAAAAACGGCATAAAGGCCAGCAGCAGGGCGTCGGGCAGCGGCAGGCGACGCCGCACGGCGCACAGGGCCAGCCAGCCGGCGTAGGCGGCCAGAAGTGGCCCGTGGCCGGCGGCGAACTCGCCCAGGCGGGCAGCGGCCACGCCATGGCTGTTGTCGGCGGCAAGGCCGGTCATGGCTTTGGGAAACAGCACGGTCTGCGCCCAGATTCCCGGGCCGAACCAGGCCAGGCAGAGAAGTCCCAGGACCGCGCCGCCGCCGGCCAGCCCGGCCAGGGCGGAAAGCCGCTCCTGCCGCGACAGGCGAAAGACGAACAGCAAGGCGGCGTAAGCTACGGCCAGGGGCCACATCTGCTGCTTGCCCAGGCAGGCCAGGGCCATGAGCAGGCCGCTGGCCG
The DNA here is from genome assembly GCA_023435825.1 of Pseudomonadota bacterium. Classification (GTDB taxonomy): domain Bacteria; phylum Desulfobacterota; class Desulfovibrionia; order Desulfovibrionales; family Desulfovibrionaceae; genus Solidesulfovibrio. The sequence goes on from JAEZMB010000042.1 coordinate 9,336, forward strand.
CGAAAAGTCTCAGGGCGTTGCGCCGACGGGCGGCCTCGAACACGGCCACGGCGGCCAACAGGCAGCCCACGGCCAGGGTGTCGGGCTTGCAGACAAAGGCGTTGCCCATCTCCGGCTGGGCAAAGGCGGTGAGCGCCGCCAAAAGCCCGGTCAGCGCGCCGCCAAGGGGGCCGAGGCTCTTGCCGTCCAGCCGGCGGCCCAGGAAAAACAGCGCGGCCAGGATGGCCGCCCCGCCGGCCAGGGCGGCCAGTTTGCCGGCCAGAAGCGGCGAGGCGGCAAAGGGCGTCAGGGCCGCCGCCGCGAGGTAGAATAGCGGCGGATAGAGCGTGACGAGGCGCGGCCAGGGCGGGCTGGCCCCGGGATAGATGTCGGCTCCCCGGGCCACGAGCCAGCCCTTGAGGGCTTCGCGGCCTTCCAGGGCGTTGGCGGCAAGCGGCGAGAGGAGTTCGGGCAGCCGCGTCTGGACCAGCACATCCCAGCCGGCCAGGCCGGCGGCCAGCACGGCGTAGAGCAGGCAGCCCCGGATAAACGGCGCGTCCGGGCCGGCGGCCGGGGCCGGGCGGCCACGGAAGAGCAGCATGGTCAGCATGGGCAGGGCGGCGGCCGCCACAAGCGGCTCGCGCCAGTGCCCCAGGGCCAGGGCGGCCCCCAGCAGACAGCCGGCCACGGCCAGGGAGACGAGGGTGTTTCGGGTCATGTTGGGGCGCAGTATCGCCCCG
>JAEZMB010000060.1 GCA_023435825.1 Pseudomonadota bacterium
CCCCCCCCCCCCCCCCCCCCCCCCCCCCCCCCCCCCCCCCCCCCCCCCCCCCCCCCCCCCCCCCCCCCCCCCCCCCCCCCCCCCCCCCCCCCCCCCCCCCCCCCCCCGCCGGAGGCATCTTCTCTCCCCCTCCTAAAACATCTGTTTCAGCAGATCCTCGCCCTTGCCCAGCGGGGCGTTGGGGTCGGTGAAGAAGGCTTTTTCCTGTTCCTCGTCCATGATGCTGGCCACGGAGCCCTTTTCGGTGCCTTCCTTGAAGGCCATGGGCACGCCGTCCACGGTGCCCATGATGATCCCGGGCGGGCGCGAGAAGTCTTCGGGCGGGTAGTCGTCTTCCACGGCCTTGCGGTAGGAGAGCCAGATGGGCAGGGAGGCCCGGCCGCCGGTTTCGCCCTTGCCCATGGACTTGGGCTGGTCGAAGCCGATGTAGCAGCCGGTGAGCAGATAGGGCGAGAAGCCCATGAACCAGGCGTCCTGGAAATCGTTGGTGGTGCCGGTCTTGCCGGCCAGGGGGCGGTTTAGGACCTTGGCCGCCGTGGCCGTGCCGGCCCGCACGACTTCCTTGAGCAGGCAGTCCATGACGTAGGCGGTCTGGGGCGACATGACCTGCTTGACCTCGGGTTTGTTGACCCAGACTTCCTCGCCCCAGGGGCTTTTGACGTCGAGGATGAAGCGCGGATTGATGGTGGAGCCGTCCCGGGCGAATGCCGAGTAGGCCCGGACCATGTCCAGGAGATTGACGGCCACGGCCCCAAGGCTGACCGGCAAGAACGGGCCGAAATCGCCGCGAAGCCCCAGCTCCTGGGCGCGCTCCACGATCTTTTTCATGCCCACCTGCTGGGCCACCCGCACGGTGACGAGGTTTTTGGACTTGGCCAGGGCCGAGCGGATGGTCATGGGGCCGCCGTAGTCGCCTTCGTAGTTGCCCGGGCTCCAGACCTGCTTGCTCCAGGGATCGACGTAGGTGAAGGGGCCGTCCATGACCACGGTGGCCGGAGTCATGCCGTTGTCCATGGCCACGGAGTAAACGATGGGCTTAAACGACGAGCCGGGCTGGCGGAAGGACTGGGTGGCCCGGTTGAACTGGCTTTTTTCGAAGGAGAAGCCGCCCACGCAGGCCACGACCTCGCCGGTGCGCGGCTCCATGGACACGATGGCCCCTTCGATGCGCGGCTCCAGCTGCATGGCCAGCTTCCACATGGGGCGGGCGGCCTTGGCCGGCGCGGGCGGCGGCGGGGTTTCGCCGGGCTTGGGCTTCTTGGCGGCGGGTTCGCCGGGCTTGGCCGGGGCCGGCTTGGCGGCCGGGGCGGGCTTGTCCTGGCCGCCCTTGTCGGGCACGGCCGTGACCGAGGCCCAGACCAGATCGCCCGGCTCCACCTTGCCCTTGGCCCAGCTCATGTCCTCGGACGGGATGATGCCGTACTTGTCGCCAAAGCGCACCACAGCACCGGCCGGCCCCACTTCCTGCACCAGGGCCTTGAGCCAGCGGCCGGGCTGGAGCAGGGTTTCGGGCACGCCGGAGCGCTCGTAGAATTCCTCGTATTTGTCCTTGTCGAGCTTTTCCAGGCTGGGCTTGAAGCCGCGCCGCTTTTCCGAGGCGACCAGCCCCTCGCGCAGGGCCCGCTCGGCCGCTTCCTGGTGCTTGAGGTCCACGGCGGAGTGGACGTGCAGGCCGCCGTTGTAGACCTGATCCTCGCCGAAACGGTCGATGAGTTCCCGGCGCACCTCTTCGAGGTAGAACGGGGCCACCTCCCAGGACGGGTCGGGCATGCTTTTAAAGACCAGCGGCTCGGCCACGGCGGCGTCGTGCTGGGCCTGGGTGATCCAGCCTTGGACGAGCATCCGGCCAAGGACGTATTTCTGGCGGGTCTTGGACGATTCGAAATCGCGGAACGGGGAATAGCGGCTGGGGGCCTGGGGCAGGCCGGCCAGAAGCGCGGCCTGGGCGATGGTCAGGTCGGCCACGTGGACGCCGAAATAGGTCCGGGCCGCCGCTTCCACGCCGTAGGCCCGGGAGCCCAGGTAGATCTGGTTCAAATAGATGGTGAGGATTTCGTCCTTGGTGAGGTATTTCTCCAGGCGGTAGGCCAGGATGGCTTCCTTGACCTTGCGCTGGTAGCTTTTTTCCGAGGAGAGCAGCAGGCGCTTGATGATCTGCTGGGTGATGGTGGAGCCGCCCTGTTTGCGGCCGCCCTGCTGGAGGTTCTTGACCATGGCCCGCAGGATGGCTGTGGGATCGACGCCTTCGTGCTGGTAGAAGGTGGCGTCCTCGGCGGCCAGGAAGGCCTTGGGCAAAAAGTCCGGCATCTCGGAGAGCGTCACCAGGAAGCGCTTCTCGGAATAGAGGTAGCCGAGCACCTTGTTGTCGCGGGTGTAGATGGTGGTGACCAGCGGCGGCCGGTAGTCGGTGATCTTGCGGAAGCTCGGCAGGTCGCTTGACGCCCAGTAGTAGAGGCCCACGCCGCCGGCGATGCCGAAGACGAGGCCCACGAAAACCAGGATCGCCAGAAGGATGAGAAACTTTTTCACGGACGGTATCTCGCAGGGGAGGGAGTGACGAAGGGCATGCCTTCCTTGGGCGGCAGCCCCCAGGCCAGACGCAGGCGGCCGTGCAGTTCGCGCACGCCGGCTTCGCTATATTCGAGCAGGGCCAGCATCCGGGTGGCGGTCCGCCCTTCGCGGTGGACCAGACAGCCCGGCGCGGCAAAGGCTGCAACAGCCCCGCCGCTGATCCAAAATGGAAACAAGCGGCAATAATACGGACGCGCATCCCTTGGCAAGCGGCATCCATCGGCCCGCAAGAACACGCAATCGCCCTTGCGGTCCACGGCCAGGCGCAGATGCTCGCCGCCGGGGGGGAAGAGGCGGGGAAGGATTTTGCGGTCGCGGGGGAAAAGCCGCCCCATCTGGGCGAGAAACGCCTCGGTGTTGGCCTGGTGGACAAAACCGCCCACAGCCAAGCCGTCGGCCTCGACAATGCGGGCGCGCTCCATCTCGGACACGGGGAAGCACACTTCCTCCTGACCGGGGGTCAGCGAACAGCAGGTCGGGCCGGCAGCGGCGCACCGGGCGCACACGGACTCGTCCGAGGCCGAAGCATCGGGGAGCAATGCGGACTTAACAGACACGGCGACCTCCCGGGCCGCCGCCTGACCGGGACAATGTCCCCGGCCGCCCGGCTCCCGGAAAGAGCATAATGCCGCCCGGGGCGAGCGTAAAGGGCCAAACCCGGGGCTTTGGGCCGTTGCCGGACGGCCTGTTCCCGGTGCGGCCCCCCAAGGCCCAAGCCCGGACGAGAAGGTCGGACGGCCTGCCGGCCCTCAACCGTAGCCGACGTCGGGCCAGACCAGCGCCGGCGTCCCGGGTCCGGGCCAGGAGGCCGCCGTGACGCCCGACGCCCGGCATCAGCCGACGCCGGGCGCACGGACCTGGGGCCGGATCAGCGGCCGAGCTTTTCGCGGCCGTAGTCCGTGACGGCCAGCCGGCCGTTCTGGTCTTCCAGGAGCCCCAGGTTCACGAGGTCGCGCACCATGGGCAAAACCTGGGAAAAATGGCGCACCAGGGCCCGGCTGATGTCCTCCATCGTGGCCGGCGGCTCGCACACGCGCAGGATGTCCTTGGCGGACTGGGTGAGCGTTCCATCGGGCTTGACCTGGGGCGTGTCTTCAGCGGCGTCGTACATGTCGGAAATCATGACAACTCTCTCTTGCAAAAATACCAATCCGGGCAGTTCGGACCGGCGGCCTTGGCCCTCTCCTGGGCCATGGCCTGGGTTCGCGGCGGGGGAGCCAGCACCCCGTCCCCGGGTTTCCAACCGGCGGGCGTGGCCACGCCGTGGGCGTCGGTGGCCTGCAGGGCCGCCACAAGGCGAACGATCTCGGCGACGTTGCGGCCGGTGGTCATGGGATAGGCCATGTACGCCCGGACGCATTGCCGGTCGTCGATGACGTAGACCACACGGGCCGGTTCGGTGGGCGACTCGGCCGGCATGGTCATGCCGTAGCGCCGGGCCACCTCGCCGGTGGTGTCGGCGACCAAGGGGAAATCGATGGCCGCGCCGAACTTCTCCTCAAGGGATCGCACCCAGGCGATGTGGGAGAAAATGGAATCCACCGACAAACCGAGCAGTTCGCAGCCCATGTCGCGCAGCGTGGCGCGCACGCCGGCAAAGGCCATGAGCTCCGAGGCGCACACGGGCGTGAAATCCGCCGGATGCGAAAAGAACACCAGCCAGCTTCCCCGAAAGTCTTCCAGGCGCAGGATGCCGTGGGTGGTTTCGGCCTCGAAGTCCGGGGCCGTTTCGCCGATGCGCGGGACGCATACGGAAGCGTGATCGGTCATGCAGGCTCCTTTCGACCCGCGGCAACATGCCGCAGGCAGGCTCTCACGACCCATCTATCGCCGCTTCAACGCGTCGCGTCAAGGCCGGGCTCGGGGCCAACCCCCATGAATGCGGCCCTATATCGGTCCAGGGCAGCCTTTAGCGCAACGTGCACAGGTCGTCGGCCAGGCGATGCAACAAGGCCGCCTTGATCTCGGCCAGCTGTTCCGGGTCCTCCACCCTTCGGCCGGCGGTGCCGCGCACGTAAAACACGTCGCGCACCCGTCCGGCCGGGGTCATGACCTTGGCCAGATGGGTTTCCAGACCCATCTCGGCCAGGGTGCGGGCGATGTCGTAGAGAAGCCCCACCCGGTCGTCGCAGGACACGTCGATGACCGTAAACAGGTCGGAGGCCTTGTTGTCGATGGCCACCTCGGGCGGCGACTTGGGGCCGGCCACGGTCGAGGACAGGGCAAACCCGCCCCGCTTCTGGGCCAGGCGGTAGGCCAGGAACAGCTTGCCGCACAGGGCGTAGCGCACGGCCCGGGTCACCCGGGCGAAGACCTCGTCGCTGTAGATGACGTCGGGCGGGTTGCCGGTGCGCAGCGACAGGATGACCACGCCGTCTTCCCAGCGGAACACGTCGGCCTCATGGATGGACAGATCGTGCAGGGCCAGCACGCCGGTGACGGTGGGGAAAAGCCCGCGCACCTGGCGGGCGGCCACGGTGACCGTGAAGCCGTCGCCGCCGGGCAGGGCCTTGTAGGTCAGGGCGGCCACGTCGCGGCCGGCCCGGTCGCCGGGCTTCATGCGCCGGTCCTCGGCCTCGGCGGCGTCGAGCTCGGCCAGAAGGTCCAGATGGACGAGGATGGTTTCCACGGGCTGGCTGACGAGATAGCGCGGCGGCATGGCCAGCAGCAGGGCCTCCAGGGCCTCGGGGCTGAAGCGGTCCCGGGCCGCCTCGCGCAGGCTGTCCCGGGCGGCCAGCATGATCCGGGCGTCGTCGGCCCCGAAAAGCCGTCCCTGTTCGAGGGCGGCCCGCAGCTTGCCGTAGAGGTCAAAGACCAGGGACTCCTTCCAGCCGGTCCAGGCCTGGGGGCCGGTGGCCAGGCCGTCGCAGCGGGCAATGAGCACGAGCATGTCCAGGGCTTCCACCGTGGCCACCCGGCCGGCGGCCCGGGCCACCACGTCGCGGTCGGACAGATCGCGGCCGGTGGCGGTGTCGGGCAGGGTCAGGTGCTCGCGCACCAGGGCGGCGATCATGTGGCGGGCCTCGGGCGGCGCGGACAGGCGCGAGAGCATGTCCTCGGCCAGTTGGGCTCCCTTTTCGGCGTGGGCTCCGCCCAGGCCCTTGCCCACGTCGTGCAGGAGCAGGCCCCAGTAGGCCAGCTCCGGCCGGGGCAGCCCGTCCAGTAATTCCTTGGCCCGGCAGGCCGGCCCGACGCGCAGTTCGGCCAAAAGCCGCACGGCCTCCAGGCTGTGCCGGCCCACGGGATGGACGTGGTAGACGTCGTAGGAGACGTTGTCCTTGACCCGGGCGAACTGGGGCAGGATGGCCTCCAGCACGCCGCTGGCGCTCAGCGCATCCAGGGCCGCGCCGGAAACGTCGGCCGGCATGATTTCGCTTAAGCTGTCATAGAGCATCCGGCCGGTGCGGGGGGAGACCTCGGCCAGCCGGCCAAGCTCCCCGGCCAGGCCGCGCAGCCGTCCCATGGTTTCGTGGGACGGCGCCTTGCCCAGGGCGGCGCACACGGCAAAAAGCGGCATGACCCGTTCCATGGCCTGAAAATCGGTGAGTCCCGGGACAAAACGCAACCCCTCGGGGGCGTCCTCCAGGCCGTCGCCCACGGGCGTGGCCGGGGCGGCCAGATCCAGGGCCCCCAGATGGCCGGCCAGAAGCGGCCAGATCGACTGGCGCAGGGCCTTGATGTCGGCCATGCGGCGCAGCAGCAGCGACAGGAAGCGCTCCACGGCCTTGCGGTCGCCCCGGCGGCCAAAGCCCATGGCCTCGGCCACGCGCTCCTGGAATTCGAAATAGAGCTTGTCGTTTTTACGGCCGCACAGGCGATGCAGGTGCATCCGGGCGGTCAGGACGAACCGGGCGTCGTCTTCCAGGGCGGCCAGGTCGTCGGCCAGGATGCGGGAATCCGCCTCGCGGCCCGGGTCCAGGCGCATGAGCCAGCGCACCTGATGCCAGTCGCGCAGGCCGCCCAGGCCGTTTTTGAGATCGGGTTCGAGCATCCCGCCGGCGTCGCCGTAGTTCCGGCCCCGCTCCTCGTTGCCCCTGGCCAGCCAGCCGACGAAGCCGGCGGCATGGGCCAAAAAGCCGTCTGCCTCCAGACGGGCCGCCAGGGTGTCGACGATAGCGGCGTCCCCGGCCAGGAAACGCAGGTCAATAAGCGACGCCAGCACCTTGGGGTCGCAGCCGGCCAGATCCAGACAGCCGGAAACGGCGCGCACCCCGTGGCCAAGCTCCACGCCCCGGTCCCAGAGCGGAAAAAAAAGGAACCGGGCCAGTTCCGAGGCCCAGTCAGGCGGCTCGGACGGGAACAGCAACAGGACGTCGATGTCCGAGGCCGGGCACAGTTCGCGCCGGCCGTAGCCGCCCACGGCAGCCAGGGCGAAGCCGTCGGCCCGGGCAGCCTGGGCCTCGGCCCATTCGGTCAGACGCTGGCGAAAATACCGGTCATAGACGTCGGACAGGGCGGCGACATAGGCCACGTCCAACTGGCCGGCGGCCAGAGCGTCGGCCAGCAGACTCTTGCCCTCGTCAAGCATGGCGGCGCTGACCGGCGCGTCGGGTGCGGGCGGCATGGCAGGCTCCCCTCAATGAAACGACCGGGAAGGAGGTGATCCCCCTTCCCGGTCGGCTGCTTTTTTTACCCCGAAGGGTTGCGGGCAAGCGGCCTAGATGGCGGCGTTGCCGGTCTCGCCGGTGCGGATGCGGATGACCTCGTCGATGGTGGAGACGAAGATCTTGCCGTCGCCGACTTCGCCGGTCTGGGCCGCGGCCTGGATGGCCTTGATGACCTCGCCGGCCAGGCCGTCCTCGACCACCAGTTCCATCTTGACCTTGGGCACGAAATCGACCTGGTACTCGGCGCCGCGGTAGACTTCGGTGTGGCCGCGCTGGCGGCCAAAGCCCTTCACTTCCGACACGGTCATGCCCTTGATGCCAAGGCCGGTCAGCTTTTCCTTGATTTCGTCGAGCTTGTAGGGACGGGTGATGACTTCGATCTTTTTCATGATGGCGGGCTCCTTATCCTTGGCTAGAGCTGGTAGCCGACTTCGCTGTGCTGGCTGACGTCGAGACCCTTGATCTCGTCGTCCTGGCTTACCCGAATACCAACCATCACGTCCACGATTTTAAAGAGGATCAGCGTCATGACGAAGCAGAAGACCCAGGTGGCGACCACGGACACGAACTGGATCCAGAGCTGTCCGGGGTTGCCGTAGAACAGGCCGTCGGCGCCGAGTTCGTTGACGGCCTTGGTGGCGAACAGGCCGGTGGCCAGCGCGCCGAAGGTGCCGCCCAGGCCGTGGATGCCCACGACGTCCAGGGAGTCGTCGTACTTGAACACGCTCTTGATGAGCACGCCGCCGTAGCACAGCCCGCCGGCGATGAGGCCCATGAGGATGGCCGGCATGGGCTCGACGAAGCCGGCGGCCGGGGTGATGGCGACCAGGCCGGCCACCGCGCCGGAGGCCATGCCCAGGGTGGTGGGCTTGCCGCGATGCCACCACTCCACGATGATCCAGCTAAAGGCGGCGGCGGCGGCGGCCAGGTGGGTGGTGACGAAGGCCGAGGCGGCCAGGCCGTTGGCGGCCAGGGCGCTGCCGGCGTTGAAGCCGAACCAGCCGAACCAGAGGATGCCCGCGCCAAGGATGGTCAGGGGCAGGTTGTGCGGAATAAAGGACTGCTTGCCGAAGCCGTGGCGGCGTCCCAGGTAGAGGACGGCGGCCAGGGCGGAAGCGCCGGAGCTCATGTGGACGACCGCGCCGCCGGCGAAGTCGAGAGCGCCCATCTTGGCCATCCAGCCGCCGCCCCAGACCCAGTGGGCCATGGGACAGTAGACGACGATGAGCCACAGGGCGGTGAAGAGCAGGAAGCCGGAGAATTTGATGCGCTCGGCGAACGCGCCGGTGATCAGCGCCGGGGTGATGACGGCGAACATGCACTGGAAGATCATGAAGGCCAGGTGCGGGATGTTGTCCACGCCTTCCTTGGCCGTCTGTCCGACGCCGTTGAGGAAGGCAAAGTCGAAGTTGCCGATGATGCCGCCGACATCGCCGCCAAAGGCCAGGCTGTAGCCCACGATGGCCCACAGCACGGACACGGTGCCGAGCAGGATGTTGGAGTGCATGAGCGTGCCAAGGATGTTCTTGGTGCGGACCATGCCGCCGTAGAAAAGAGCCAGGCCCGGCGTCATGAGCATGACCAGGGCCGCCGAAATGAGCACGAAAGCGGTATCTGCCGCGTTCATGGTTCCCCCTCTTGATGACGTTTTTGTCGAAGAATCCTCTGCCGTCGTCGTCGCGTTTTCTGCCTCAAGCAGCCCCTCGCGGCCCTCTCCAAGGCCGGGCGGACTGCTTTCCGCCGCGTTGACGCCTTCTGACTAGCCCAGTGTTGACATTTTTGCAATACAAAAATCCCGGCCGCGTCAAACCCGTGACAAACGCCTGCCGACTGGCGGCTTTCGGGGAAAGGCGTTAGACTTACGCCAGCCCGAAGTTCCGGGGAGGCTCACCATGTCCGACAAAATCGCCAAAATCCTCGTAGTGGAAGACGACGAGAACGTGCGCCGCCCGGTGTGCGCCTGGCTCGAGATCGCCGGCTACGCCGTCACCGAGGCCGGCGACGGGGACGAGGCCTTGCGCCGCATCGCGGACAATCGCCCTGACGCCGTGCTGCTCGACCTGCGCCTGCCCCGGCGCGACGGCTTCGGCGTCCTGGAAGCCCTGTCCCAGACCCACGACGCGCCGCCGGTCATCGTCATCTCCGGCCAGGACGGCATTGACGGCGTCATCCGCGCCTTCCGCCTGGGCGCGGCCGACTACCTGCAAAAACCCATCGTCAGCTTCGACCTGCTGGCCCACGCCCTGGACGCGGCCCTGGAGCGGCGGGAACTGGCCCGGGCCGTCAAACAGGCCGAAAACCGCTATTTCACCCTGGTCCAGAGCCTGCCGCTTTTGGTCTTCATTCTGGATAAGCATCTGGAATTGATGTTTATCAACAAGTTTTGCCGGCCGCTGCTCGGTTTCTCCCGGGCCGAGGCCATGGCCGCGCCGGGCTTTTTCCCGGCCCGGCTCCATCCCGAGGACCGGGAACGCGTCACGGCCTGGCTGCACGACAGCCTTGGCCCGGCCAAGACGTCCCATACCGAGGAGTGCCGGTTCCTGCACAAAAACGGCGCGACCATCCACGCCCTGCTGCGGGCCATCCCCTCGGCCCGGGACGAAAACGGCGGCGGGGATCGCCAGATCGAGGGCATCGTGGTCGACATCACCGACCGGGTGGAGTTGGAGCGGTTCGTGGTCCAGGAAGAAAAACTCAAGACTCTCGGGGCCATATCCGCCGAAGTCGCCCACGAGATCCGCAATCCCCTGTTTTCCATCGCCGGTTTCGCCCATCGCCTGCAAGCCCGGCTGCCGGACTCCCGGGAGGCCGGCATCATCCTGTCCGAGGCCCGGCGGCTGGAGGACATTCTCGACAAGATCCGCAATTACCTGCACCCCGTGGACCTGCGGCCGCGCCTGTGTTCGCTGAGGGCCATCGCCACGGCCGCCCTGGACTTCCTGGCTCCGGAATTCGCCGCCCGGGGGATCGTGGCGGCGGCCGACCTGGCCGGGGGCCTGCCCGACCTGCGCCTGGACCCGGATCTGCTCACCCAGGTGGTGACGAGCCTGACCCGATTCGCCGTCAGCCGCAGCCCGGCCGGCCAGACCGTCCAATTGGCCACCTCGCGCCACGCCCGCTACGCCCATCTGGACGTGACCTTCCGCCCCTCACGCCCGGTGGTCGATCCCGAGGTTCTGTTTCTGCCCTTCGAGGAAGGCGACGAACGCCTGGGGCTGCCGCTGGCCTACAGAATCGTCAAAAACATGGGCGGCTCCCTGACCTTTGCCCAACACGCCCCCGAGGCCGGCTTCACGTTGCAGCTGCCCATCGATCCCCTGGCCGAGGACCCGGACGGCCCGGACGCGGACGCGGTGGAAGCCGGTCTGGGCGCGGCCGACGACGATGACGACGCGCCCGGACTTCACGCGCCGGCGAGGCCGGCCCGGGCATGAGCGTTGAAGCCTTTTTCGGCCGGCTGGCCGGGCTGGCCCTGCCGGACGAGCCGGTGGTGGTGGACGGCGGGGCCAACAAGGGGCGGGTGGCGGCGCGGTTTCTGGCCGAGCTGCCCGGCTGCCGGGTGGAGGCCTTCGAGCCCCAGCCGGGGCTTGCCCGCAAGCTGGCCAAGCGGTTCGCGAACGAGCCGCGCCTGACGGTCCATGCCATGGCCCTGGGCGAGGCGGCGGCGGTCTTGCCCTTGACGGTGATGTCGCGGCCCACGCTCTCCTCGCTGTTTGCGCCAACGGGCATCCACGAAAAGTACGCGGACCAGGAATTGACGGAGACGGCGGTGGTGGACGTGCCGGTGGTCCGGCTGGACGCGACGCTAAAGCGAGCCGACGTCATCAAGCTGGATTTGCAGGGCTACGAATTGCCGGCCTTGCGGGGGGCGGCCGGGCTTTTGGGCGGGGTTTCGGCGGTGGTGGCCGAGGCGGCGCTCTATCCGCTCTACGACGGACAGGCGCTTCTGGACGAGCTGACGGCCTATTTGCAGGGTTTCGGACTGATGCTCGACGGGGTCTACGATTTCCACCGCGACCCGGCCGGCCGCATCGCCTCGGGCGACGCCGTTTATCTGCGTCCCTGACGCCGCTCCCCTTTCGGGGAGCCTGGAGCCTGAGAAGCGCTGCTCCCCGCTGAACCCCTTTTACCCTTTCTCCATTCGGGGGGTCTGGGGGGCGGCCGCCCCCCCCCCCCGCCGGGC
>JAEZMB010000113.1 GCA_023435825.1 Pseudomonadota bacterium
TCCGGGGGCGGGGGGCCTGAGGCCCCCGGACCCCCCAAATGGTTAAAGGGGGAGGCATAATGCCGCGTCGGCCGGCGAGTGCGCAGGAACGTGCAGCCGGCGACCAACCCAGGAGAGAAAATGCCGATTTATGATGTCGTCTGCGAGGCGTGTTCCTATGCCGGCGAAACCATCGCGCCCAGCGCCACCGATGCGCCGGCCTGCCCTGTCTGCGGCGCGCCGGCCCGAAAACTCATGGCCGCCACCAGCAGCCTGACCGGCAAGGCCGGCCCATCCCGGCCCGGCCCCTCGGACCACGGCTGCTGCGGCTCCCGGCCCGGACAGGCCAGCGGTTGCGCCGGTCCCGGCTCCTGCTGCGGCAAGGCAGGCGCGTAATGCGCCATATCTGTGTGGCTTCCGCCGATCCCGAGGCCCTGGCCCCGTTCATCGCCGCCCTGGCCCAGGCCGGCTGCGCCGTGGACTGCCTGCCCACGGCCGCCGCCACCGCCTCGGCCGTGCGGGAGAAATCCCCGGACCTGTGCGTGGTCGACGGCGATCTGCCCGACAGCGGCGCGCTGGCCCTGGTGGCCGGACTGCTGGAGATCGACGCCCGGGTCACCTCGGTCGTGGTCTCGCCCCTGTCCGACGAAGCCTTCCATGACGCAGGCGAGGGCCTGGGCATCCTCCTGCGCCTGCCCCCCGCCCCGGGGCCGGCCGAAGCCGCCCGGCTGCTGGCCGCCCTGGAAGCCCTCGGCTAAGGCTTGCCCGCGCCCAGTGTCGCCCAGGCGGCCTGGCCCAGGGCGCAACGCGGACGCACGTCGGGCCAGGCCGCCACCCCCCGCGCCCCAACCCCGATCAGGCCCGGCAACCGGGCCAAGGAGACGACCTATGGCCAGTTTCAATCTGCTCCTCAAACTGCTGACCGGCGCGGCCGGCGGCGGCGCGTGCCAGGGGTCGGGCCTGGGCCGCATGGCCGGCCAGGGGTTGGCCAAGGGCCTCCTGGCCTCGGCCGCCCGGGGCCTTGGCGGCGGTAAGAACGGCTTGCCCGGCAGCGGCAAAGGACGCGGGCAAAGCGGCGGACAAGGCGGTGGGCAGGGCCGTTGCGGCCACGGCCAGGACGGCGGCCAAGGAGAGGCTGGCGAACACTTGGCGAAGATCGTGGAACTGGTGGCCAGACGCCTGGCCGAACGCCACGCCGGGCAGAGCGCGCCGGCCCAGGCCGCCGGGGACAAGGCCGCGCTGTCAGCTCCAGCCCGCAAGCCCCTGAGCCTTGCCGTCGCCCCACCCGAAAACGCCGCCCGACCCATCGAGGCGCGGGCCGTGGCCATGGCCGCCTATGCTTGCCGGATGTGCGGCCGGCGCATTTCCGTGGCTGCCGACGATCCCATCGCCGATCCCCGCTGCCCCCAGTGCGGCGGCCCCATGGACACGCCTTTCGAGGCCTAGACGCGGCACGGCCGGGAAGGCATGCGCCCTCCCGGCCGTGTCGACGAAATTCTTTCCATCCCCTTCCCGGCTTCCTCGACATCCCGGCACGGTTCGCCAGGCTCGGCGGTCAACCCGCCGTCCGGGGGACGGCAGCGAGTTGCTGCGCCCTGGGATGTCTACGGCAAAAGCCACCGATCAATGAACGGCCGGGCCTTGTCGGCTTCCACCGGCCGGTTGGGCTGGGACAGCCGGCCGGCGTTGGCGGCCAGCATGTCCAGATACGGCGTCGGATTGGTCAGTTGCGGGGCCAGTCCGGCGGCGCGCAGATACTCGCGGCTCATGAAGGCCACGCCCCATGGGCTGGGATGGATGCCTTCGGGCATGATGGCCTCGCCGCCAAGCTCGGCGGCCAGGGCGGCCTTGAAGCCGTCCATGCGCGGGCGCAGGTCGAGCAGCACCAGCTTGCCCTTGCTGTCCGGCAAGACGGCCAGCTTGGCGGCGGCGTCGCGAAGCGCCTGGTTATGGCTGCGCTTACCCCCGGCAACCTTCGAGGGGAAAAGCGCCTCGAAGCGGAACGCCTCGGCCGGCACGCCCATGATGGAGCCGTCGGGAATGGCGTCGAACATGTCGCACATGACAACCGTGGCCCCGACGTTTTCCAGCACCGCCCGGCCCAGAACCAGCCAGTTGGCTTCGTAGGCGTCGGGGTTCTGGCCGTGGAATCCGGCGTCTTCGAGAATGACCACATCGCCGTCGCGGATGATGCCGCCCTTGGCCAGCGCCGCCAGATGGGCGGCCCGGACTTCCACTTCCTCGGCAAAGGGCAGGCCCAGCGCGCCGCCGTAGGCGGCGACCAGCCGGGCGGCGGGCACGGTGTCGCCGCCGTCGGGCGTGTCGAGCAGACCGGCGGCCGCGAACTGGAAGTTCATGGACGAGGCCAGGGAATGCATGGGCCACAGGGGATCGGTCCCCTGGCTTTTCATTTTTTCCTGGTCCCGCATGAGATCGGCCATGGCCGAAACCATGTAGGCCTGATCGTTGGCGTTTTCCTTGATGGCCGAAAAATCGACCTCGGTGAGGCTGCACAGCATGACCACCGAGTCGCCGAAAATGAAGACCGCCCGGCCGTAGGCGTCGCGGTTGGCGGCGATCTGCTTGAACACGGGATCAGGCGGGAATTCCTCGGCCCGACCGACAGCCGCTCCAAGCAACAGGGCGGCCAACCCCAGCAGGAAAAGGCGCGGCAGAAAACGGACGGACTGGAACATGGATCAGCCCCCTAGCGCAGACGGCTTTTGAAAAAGTTGTGCAAGGTCAGATCCAGCCGGGCAAAAAACCAGCCGCCGACCGCCACCGCGCCCAAGCCCAGAAACGCCCGGGCATTATCCAGAGGCCAACCCAGGGTATAGACCATGATGGAAAAGACCGCCGAAAGGATGACGGCGTGAATCAGATAATAGGCATAGGCGTAATCGCCGAAATTGGACACGGCGATAAGGAAAGGATGGCGCACATAGTCTTCAAGCTTGACCACGGCGAACAAGGTCGCCGCCGTGCACAGGCTCCAGGGACCGATTTCGCTTAAGGACTTGATGACGCCCAGGGGCCGGTTCCAGCCCCAGGCCACGGTAAAGACGGAACAGGCCACGAGAAGGCCCACGGCCAGGGCCGGATGCAGGGGGCCGGTGCGTTTTTGCAGGTAATAGACCAGGGCGCCGGTGATGAAATAGAGGTTGTAGCCGGCGAAAAGCACCGTGCGCCAGGTGTTGAAGACGTAGCCCTCACGCAGGCCGAAGACCATATAGCCCGCCAGCACCGCCAGCCCCCAGACCACGAGAAAGGCCGGGAAATAGCGTCGCAGCCGGGGCGTGGCAAAGGGCGCTATGACAACATAATAGACGATCTCATAAATGAGGGTCCACTCCACCCGAAGCGGCAGATCGGCCGGCCCCACCGGCAGCAGGGAGGCGGCGGCGAAAAGCTCCTTGCCGGGCAGCTTGCCCCACAGAAGATAGCCGACAACAACCGAGATGATCACGCCGCACCAGTAGGTGGGGTAGACGCGCAGCAGCCGCCGGGCCAGGAAGTTGCGGTAGCCGATGTCGATGAGAAAGGCCATGATGAAGCCGGAGATGCTGAAAAACGGCAATGCTACGGCCATAAACGCGTCGGGAACCAGGTTGAAGACCGTGTCCGTCTGCCCACCATAGATAAAGAGATAGGCTCTCACATGCAGATAGAGAACCATGGACATGAAAACAATGCGGAGAATCTGAATGGAATAGTAGCGCATCTCGGTCTTATTGTCTCCCTGTGCGAGATAAAGGGGCGAGTCAGAACGCGGCGTGGAGGCGTCCCGGCTCGATGCTATCCCTAAGGGCTTTTTTGCGAGAAGGCTACTAAAATCGGCTCGGGCAAGCCACGGCGGCGTCCCCCCGGGCGTGCCGGACGGCCGGCCAGGACGGCCAAAGGATGCGCCGCATCCAGGGGCCGTCGCGCGCTGCCGTGTTTTGGTTACGCCGGACGGGCGAACACGGACGCGGCGGAGCCAGGGCGCAACGCCTCGGGTGCGTCCGGCGGGGCGGCCGCCGCCAGGGTGACGCGTTTCGCCCAACGCCGCGCGTGCCGACGCGGCAAACGGAAGAGCGGCGCGCTCAGACGCCTTCGGCCCGGGCGGCGGCGTCCCGGGCTTCGTCGTCGCGGCCCAGGGCGGCCAGGGCCCGGGACAGCTCCACCCAGAATTC
>JAEZMB010000227.1 GCA_023435825.1 Pseudomonadota bacterium
GGGGGCCGGAGGCCCCCTGACCCCCCGCATGGAGAAAAGGGTTTAAGGGGGGGCGGCGTGGCTTGGTTTTCTGGCCGGTTGGGAAACCAACGGGGCCGGCATGGCGACTGGCAGGAAACGCGTCGCTCCGGCGGCCGGCGGCAGTACGGCTTGTCCGGGGTCGGGGGACGCGGTAAGCAATGAGAAATCGCCCAAGGACGTACCCATGGAAAACCGGATACTGCCCACGGAAATAAACGCCTTCCTCGCTGCCCGGGTGCTCGGCCAGCAGGAACTTCTGCGCCGCATCAGCGTGTCGCTGTACAAGCACATCCATGGCCTGCCGGCCCCCAACGTGCTTTTAATCGGCAACTCCGGCACGGGCAAGACCACCCTCATGCAGGCCGTGGCCGCCTTTTACGAAGCCCATCCCGAGCTGGACCGCTTCCGGCTCATGCTCATAATAAACGCCAACACCCTGTCCCCCGAGATCGAGGGCGAGGACCGCACCACCCGGCTTTTCAAAAAGCTCGAAGCCCGGGCCAGGGTGACCTTCGGCGGAGCCATGACCGCCGCGCAGCTCAAGGATTATCTGGAAAACGCCACGGTGTGCGTGGACGAAGTGGACAAGATCTCGGCCCGGGTGTCGGGCAAGCCCAATGTCGAGGGCATCACCACCCAGTACGCGCTTTTGACGCTCCTGGAAGGCGAGGAGTTTCTCTACCGGGCCACGGTCCTGGAAGACGGCCAGGAGGTCACCCGCGAGATTCCTCTGGAGACCGGCAAGCTGCTGTTTATCTGCGGCGGGGCCTTCGAGGAACTCTACGATCAGGTCTACAACTGCATCGTCAACCGGCGCGACGACCGGCGGCTCAAGGAAGTTTCGGAAGTGGAGCGCCGGCCCGACGGCACCATGAACGTGCGCACCGTGACCCGGTTTCGATTGCGGGAATACCTGCGCCTGGCCGACATGTTCGCCTTCGGCATGATGCCGCAGTTCATCGCCCGGTTCGGC
Organism: Pseudomonadota bacterium; assembly: GCA_023435825.1. Classification (GTDB taxonomy): domain Bacteria; phylum Desulfobacterota; class Desulfovibrionia; order Desulfovibrionales; family Desulfovibrionaceae; genus Solidesulfovibrio. Next base: position 995 of record JAEZMB010000227.1, read on the forward strand.
GCGGTGGCCATGCTGGAGGAGCTGGGGCGCGACGAACTGCGCCAGATTCTCATCGGTTCGCCCAATTCGCCCCTGCGCCTGTGCCTGGAGTATTTCCGCCACATGGGCATTCGGCTCTTGGTCACAGACCAGGCCATCACGGCCATCGCCGACGCGGCGGCCAAAAACGCCCGCATCGGCGCGCGAGCCCTGCGCGAAATATTCAACGGCCTGATTGCCCCCTACGAATATGACCCCTACGGCTCGCCGCGCTACGCCGAGACGGACAAGGGGCCGACCCTGACCATCGACCTGGAGGCGGTCACGGAATACCTGGGGCAGACGGCCAGCTAGGGTCGCGTCCCTATAAAAAATACGATAGTATTTTTTAAGAAAAACTCATGGTTATTATGTGTTGCCTACGAAATGTGCTATGCGCTTTTCGTGGACGCGACACTAGGCGGAAGGCTCGGCCGCCGGCCGGGCCGTGACCAGAATGTCCTCGCCCACCTGCCGCAGGCCGCAGAAGCGGAAGCCGGCCGCGTTGGCCATGCGCGGGACGTTTCGGCCCGAAAAGCCCGGCACGGCTTCGGCGTCGGCCAACACTTTGGGCGCGTAGAAGAGGGCCAGTTCGTCGGCCAGCCCCTGGGCCACGAGCTGGCCGGCCAGACCGCCGCCGCCTTCGCACAGCAGCCGAAATACCCTCGCCTCGTCGCGAAGCCGGGTCAGTCCCGGCAACAAATCCAGCTCGCCGTCGTCACGCAGCGGCAGGCCGTAAACCCGGACGCCGCGCTTGGCCAGGGCCAGCCCGGCCGCGCCCCGGGCCTCGGCTTCGCCGGTCAAAAAGACCAATGACGGGGAACGCTCCCGCACCAGGGTGAAACGGGCGTCGGCCGGGGGCAGCGAGCGCGTGACCACCACGGCCAGGGGCTGGGGATTGCCCGAAAGCGGGTCCACCACCTCCAACCGGTGGGTCAGGCGCGGGTCGTCGGACCGGAACGTGCCGCCGCCGACCATCACCGCCTGGGAAGCCGCCCGCATCCGGTGCACCCGGCGGCGCGACTCCGGCCCGCTCACCCAGGCCGAATCCCCGGTGCGGGCGGCGATGCGCCCGTCCAGGGTCATGGCGAGCTTGAGCGTCACGTAGGGCCGGCCCATGGTTTTGAAGACCACGAAATCGGCCACAGCGTCGCGGCACTGCTGGCCAAGGACGCCGACCTCCACGGCAACGCCCCCCTGGCGCAGGGTCTCGGCTCCGCCGCCGGCCACGGGATTGGGGTCCAGGCAGCCGATGACCACCCGGGAAACGCCGGCCTCCAGCACCGTGCGCGAACACGGCGGGGTCTTGCCGAAATGGTTGCACGGCTCCAGGGTCACGTACATCGTGGCCCCGGCCGGATCGATGCCTTTCTCTTCGGCCTCGCGCAGGCATTCCACCTCGGCGTGGGGGCCGCCGAACACCTTGTGCCAGCCCTCGGCCACGATGACGCCGTCGCGCACCAGCACCGCGCCTACGCGCGGGTTGGGCGTGACGAATCCCCGGCCGCGCTCGGCCAGCTCCAAAGCCCGGGCCATGAACACCGCGTCGTTGTCAGGAGCCATGGTCGCCCTCCAGCACGTCGAAGCCGATGCCGGCCTCGGCGATCATCTCGGCCGAGAGCGGATCGGGATAGCCCTGGGAGAAATAGATGTGGTTGACCTGGCAGTTGATGAGCATTTTCGTGCAGATCAGGCAGGGCTGGGTGGTGCAGTAGATGTCCGCCCCGGCGATGGGCACGCCGTGCAGGGCGCACTGGATGATGACGTTTTGTTCGGCGTGCAGTCCCCTGCATAGTTCGTGGCGCTCGCCCGAGGGAATGCCGAGCTTTTCGCGCAGGCAGCCGATGTCCAGGCAATGGGCCGTGCCGGCCGGGGAGCCGTTGTAGCCCGTGGCCAGGATGCGGCGGTCGCGCACGGCCACGGCTCCGACCTTGCGGCGCAGGCAGGTGCTGCGTTCGGCCACCAGATAGGCGATGCGCATGAAATAGTCGGGCCAGGGAAGGCGTTTGTCCATGGTCGGGCGGCTCCGGTTGGAATGCGCCGCGCCGGGCGGGAGGAAGCGGGCCAAAGGGGGGCCGGCCCCAGCGCGGCAGGCGGCTTCCTTAATTGGACCACGGCGGGGCCGGGCGTCAAGCCCGACCGCGGCGCGGACAGGGGAGCCAGCGCGGCCATGGCTTTTTGCCCCAAGCTGTCTTATCGTTTGGATTCACGCCCCCGGCCGGGGGCGGTCAAACCGGCCCAGGCCGGATCAAGGAGTGTTGCCATGAGCGCGAAAACCGCATCGTTTGAAGCTGTCTGCCCCCACTGTGGCCAGACCGTCACGGCCACGGCCTCGTCGGCCGACATCGCGGCCGGGTCGGTGTCGGTCAAGGAAAAATGCCAGCGCTGCCTGGGCGAGTTCGACGCCATCGCCGAGGCCGACTGCCTGGAATGGGACGACCAGTGCAAGGTCGAAATGAGCCGGCTGGGCTGAGATGCCCCTGAAAACATCACGACAGCGATGTTTTCCCCCATGTTCGGCTTGAAAGAGTGCATTCGTCCTGTCGGTTGCCCATGAACAGCGCCTTGGCGACCAGGCCCCGGGACGACAAAGGGAGGCGGCCGTGGCCTATTGGCTGATCAAGTCCGAACCGGGCTGTTTTTCCATCGACGACCTAGCCGCCGCCCCGGGCCGGACCACGGGCTGGGACGGGGTGCGCAACTTCCAGGCCCGCAATTTCCTGCGGGACATGCGCCTTGGCGACGGCCTGCTTTTTTACCACAGCGTCACCAACCCGGGCGTGGTCGGGCTGGCCGAGGTGGCCCGGGAGGCCTACCCCGACGCCACCGCCCAGGACCCGGACTCGGGCCATTTCGATCCCCGGGCCAGCCCGGACAAACCGCTATGGGACATGGTGGACGTGCGCTTTGTGGCCAAGTTCCCCGCTCCCGTGCCCCTGGCCGCCCTGCGCGGCGTGCCGGAGCTGGCCGGCATGGAAGTGCTGCGCAAGGGCTCGCGCCTGTCCGTGACGCCGGTGACCGACCGGGAGTTCGCCGTCATCCGGGCCATGGGCCTTGGCGAGGGCGTGCCAGGAATCCGTTGACGCCAGGGGGGTGGAGCCGTATCACGGCATCATGAGATATCCTCCCTGGTTGCCGGTTGTCGGGTCCCCGTATCCGTCGGCCTGGGTTCTGGCTCTGGTCGTGCTGCTGGACCCCGGCAAGGCTCTGGCTGGCGCTTTTCCCCAGTCCTCGGGCATTGTTGACGGCCTGGGGGCCGTTATCCCCCAGACGGCTGCCCTGTGGGCCTCCCTGGCCCTGGCCGGGGTCATGGCCGTCGTCATCGTGGCCTTGCTGGTCGCCCTGGCCTCGCGCAAGCAGGCCCTGGCCGCCCTGCGCGAGAGTCAGGAACGCTACCAGGGCGTGGTGGAAAACGCCCCGGCCGCCATCTTCATCGTTGACGCCGCCGGCCGGTTCCTCGACGTCAATCCCAAGGCCTGCCGCCTGACCGGCTACGACCGGGAAACCCTGCTCGGCCTGACCATCGGCGATATCCTGGACCAGGACAGCTGGCAGGCTGTGGCCACCTATCTGGCCGACTTCAAGGAAGGGTCGCGCATTGCCGAGGTATCGGGCCGGCGGCGCGACGGGGCCAAACGCTGGTGGTCCGTGTCGGCCGTGCGCCTGGACGGGCAGCGCATCCTCGGTTTCGCCGCCGACGTCACCGAACGCCGCCGCCGCGACGACGCCCGGTCGGTCTTTTACGAACTGGTGCAAAACGCCGAGCATGTGGTGGTCTTCAAGGACCGGGACCTGCGTTACGTCATGGTCAACCGGGCCTACCAGAATCTCACCGGCCATCGTCTGGAGGCCGTTGTCGGCAAGACCGATGCCGAAGCCTTCGAGGGCCTTTCCGCTCCCGAGGACATCGCGCGCTATGTGGAAAACGACCGCCGCGCCCTGGCCCTGCCCCGAGGCCGCACCCTGACCAGCGAGGAGCACATGCGCGGGGAGGGGGGCGGCGAGAGGACTTTTCTCACCAAGAAGTTTCCGGTCTACGCCGAAGACGGCCGCCTGCTTGGCGTGGCCACCATGGCCTCCGAGATCACCGAACGCCAAAAGGCCGAGGCCCGGCTTCGCGAAAGCGAAGGCCGTTATCGGCTTCTGGCCGAGCTGGCCCCGGTTTCCATCATGGCCTTTGACGCGGCCGGCCGCATCACCTTCGTCAACCGGCGGCATCTGGAAACCTTTGCCGCCGGCCGCCAGACCCGCGACTTTTTCCTGGGCCGGCGCATCACCGAACTGCCGGGCGTGGTGCGGGCCGGCATCGCCGACAAACTGGCGCCGCTGCTGGAAGGGCGCGGGGTCGATCTGGAGGCCGTGCATTTTGCCGAGTTCACGGGTGGCCACTCCGGCTACGTCAACCTGCGCGGCGTGCCGTTTTTGCGCGACGACGGCTCCCTGGCCGGCGGCATCCTCATCCGCGAGGACGTCACGTCCCGCATCGAGATGGAGCGCACCCTGACCGCCGCGCGCAACGAGGCCCAGGCGGCCAGCCGGGCCAAGTCGGAATTCCTGGCCAACATGAGCCACGAGATCCGCACGCCCTTAAACGGCGTCCTGGGAATGCTCCAGCTCCTGCGCGACACGCCGCTGGATGACGAGCAGGTCGAGTACGCCGACCTGGCCATCCAGTCGAGCCGGCGGCTCACCCGCCTTTTGGCCGACATACTGGACCTGTCCCGGGTGGAAGCCGGCAAGATGGCCATCCAGTGCGAACCCTTCAAGCTGTCCCAGGTCGTGGCCGAGGCCGTGGAGCTGTTCAGGCCGACCGCCGCCCAGGCCGGCGTGGACTTGACCGTCCACATCGATCCGGCCCTGCCTTCCCGGGTCGGAGGCGACGCCGCCCGGCTCCAGCAGGTGCTGGCCAATCTCGTGGGCAATGCGCTGAAATTCACGGCCAAGGGGTCGGTGGCCGTGGAGGCCTATCCTCTGCCGCCGCGCCGGGAAGGCGAGGAACGGGCGCTGTTTTCCGTGGCCGACACCGGTTGCGGCATCGCCGACGACGACCTGCCCCGCCTTTTCGAACCCTTTGTCCAGGGCAGCCGGGGTTACCGCCGCAATGTCCAGGGCGCGGGCCTGGGGCTGTCCATCTGCAAGAGCCTGGTCGAACTCATGGGCGGAAACATCGCCGTGGACAGCGAGGTGGGGCGGGGCACGACCGTCTTTTTCTGCTGCACGTTTCGCCTGTGCGGCTCGGCCGGGCAGGACGCCGCGCACCTGGCCGACCCGGCCGAGCCCGACGGATTGCGGGTGCTAGTTGTCGAGGACGACCGCATAACCCGGCTGGCCGTGCGCCGGCTTCTGGAAAAGGAAGGCCACGCCGTGGTCGAGGCCGGCGACGGCGCCCAGGCCCTGGAAACCCTGACCCGCGAACCCTGCGACCTCGTGCTCATGGACATCCAGATGCCCGTTCTCGACGGCGTCCAGGCCGTGCGGGCCATGCGCGGCGAGCCCCGTTACGCCGCCGTGGCCGGCCTGCCCGTGGTGGCCCTGACCGCCTACGCCATGGCCGGCGACCGCGAAACCTTCCTGGCCGCCGGCATGGACGCCTACGTGGCCAAGCCCGTGTTGCGCGACGAACTGCTGCGGGCCATGGAAGACGCCCTGGCTGCCGCCCGGGCCAGAAACCGCTGAGTTTCCTCCGCTGTCGATAACGCTTCGGCGCGGCGGTGGGGGCGGGCGCTTCCTGGCCCCGGCCGTCGCGGTCGATGTCCCGGGGCGCTGGCCCAGGGGCACGGAGCCGCCGTGACCGGGGCCGGCCGGCTTGGCAGGGCGGCGCTTTTTCCGTACCCTTTCCCCGTGCGTCCGCCAGGAACCGTCCTTTTCGCCATGCCCCGCCTTGCCGGCCTGCGCGCCGTCCTGGCCGTCCTGTGCGTGGCGGCTTCGCTGGCCGCCGCGACCGTGGGGCGTTGCGCCGAATTCGTGCCCGGCGTCACCCGGCCGGTGGTGGTCGGCGGCGACCGCGACTATCCGCCCTACGAATTCCTCGACAAAAACGGCCAGCCGGCGGGCTTCAACGTCGACATCTCCCGGGCCATCGGCGAGGTCATGGGCATGCGCGTGGAGTTCCGGCTCGGCGACTGGGCCAGCCAGCGCGAGGGGCTCATGGAGGGCCGGCGCGACGTGCTCCAGGGCATGTCCTATTCCGACGACCGCTCCCAGGTGGTGGACTTCGCTCCCCATACCATCGTCAACCACGCCATCTTCGCCCGCCGCGACGCCCTGGCCGTGGAAAATCTTGACCAGTTGGCCGGCAAGAAGGTCATTGTCCACCGGGGCGGCATCATGCACGACACCCTGGCCGCCAAGGGCTTCGCCGACGATCTCGTGCTGGTGGACACCCCGGCCGACGGCCTGCGCCTTTTGGCCTCGGGCCAGGGCGACTACGCCGTGGTGGCCATGCTGCCCGGCATCTACATCATGCGCGAATTCGGCCTGGACAATATCCAGCCCGTGGCCCGTGGCGTTTTCACCGTGCGCTACGGCTATGCCGTCAAAAAAGGCGACGAGGCCCTGCTGGCCCGCTTCAGCGAAGGGCTGGCCATCCTGCGCGAAACCGGCCGCTATCAGGCCATCCACGACAAATGGCTGGGGGTGCTGGAAAACGGCCGGCTGCGCTGGCAGACCATCGCCCTGTACGTCGGGGCCATCGCCACGCCGCTTCTGGCCCTGCTTGGCGGCTCCATGCTGTGGACCCATTTCCTGCGCAAGCAGGTGGCCCAACGCACCAAATCCCTGACCAAGGCCATGGAGGAGCTTTCCCGCAACCAGCGCCAGCTCGTCCAAGCCGACAAGATGGCCGCCCTGGGCATCCTCGTCTCTGGCGTGGCCCATGAGATCAATAATCCCAACGGGTTGATCCTGCTCAATATCCCCATCCTGCGCAAGGCCCAGGCCGACGCCGTGCGGCTGCTGGCGCGCCGCTATGAGGAAGAGGGCGATTTTCTCCTGGGCGGCATCCCCTTTTCGCGCATGAAAAACGAATTGCCCAGGCTGTTGGAGGAAATGCAGGAAGGAGCCCAGCGCATCAAACGCATCGTCAACGACCTCAAGGACTTCGCCCGGCGCGAGGAGGGGGCCGGCCGGTCGCTTATCGACGTCGGCGACGCGGCCAGAAAGGCCGTGCGCCTCCTCGATGCCGCCATCCGCAAGGCCACCGAGCGTTTTTCCGCTGTCTACGAACCGGATATCCCCCTGGTCTGGGGCCATTCCCAGCGCGTGGAACAAGTCATCGTCAACCTCGTGCTCAACGCCTGCCAGGCCCTGCCCGACCGCGACCGGGCCATTGTCCTTGCCGTCGGCCACGACCCGGACAAAAAGCAGGTGGCCCTGACCGTGCGCGACGAGGGCGCGGGCATCGCCCCCGAGCACCTGCCCCACCTGACCGACCCCTTTTTCACCACCAAGCGCGACGCCGGCGGCACCGGCCTTGGCCTGTCCGTCTCCGCCGGCATCCTCAAGGAATACGGCGCGACCCTGTCCTTTCACTCCGTCCCGGGCCAGGGAACCACGGCCGTGGTCGCCTTTCCGGTCCCGGCCGAGGAGCAGGCTTCATGAGCACCTTTCCCGCCTTCGGCATTCTGCTCGTGGACGACGAACCGGCCTGGCTGCGTTCCCTGTCCCTGACCCTGGAGTCCTCGGCCGGCGTCACCAACCTCTTCCTGTGCCAGGACAGCCGCGACGTGCTGCCGCTTCTGGAAAAAGGCGGCATCCGCCTGGCCCTGCTCGATCTGACCATGCCCGGGCTGTCCGGCGAGGAACTGCTGGCCCGCATCGGCGAGGAGCACCCGGAAGTGGCCGTCATCATCGTCAGCGGCGTCAACCAGCTCGACACCGCCGTACGCTGCATGAAGCTCGGGGCCTTTGACTACTACGTCAAGACCGACGACGAGGACCGGCTGGTGAGCGGCGTGCTGCGGGCCATCCGCATGATCGAGCTGCGCGACGAAAACCGCGCCGTCTCCGAGGGCCTCGTGGCCGGAACCTTGTCGCGCCCCGAGGCCTTTGCCGCCATCGTCACCCGCTCCCGGGCCATGTTCCAGGTGTTTGCCTACATCGAGGCCGTGGCCAAAAGCAGCCAGCCCCTGCTCGTCACCGGCGAATCCGGCGTGGGCAAGGAAAACGTGGTCCGGGCCGTCCATGGCCTCAGCGGCCGGGCCGGCCCCCTGGTCGCGGTCAACGTGGCCGGCCTGGACGACGCCGTCTTCGCCGACACGCTGTTTGGCCATGTGCGCGGGGCCTACACCGGGGCCGAGGCCGCCCGCAAAGGCATGATCGAGGAGGCGGCCGGGGGGACGCTGTTCCTCGACGAAATCGGCGACCTGTCCATCGCCTCCCAGGTCAAGCTCCTGCGTCTGCTCCAGGAAGGCGAGTATTTCGCCCTGGGCAGCGACGTGCCCAAGCGCCTGCGGGCCCGGGTGGTGGTGGCCACCCACCGCGACCTGGCCGCCGAGGAAGCGGCCGGCCGGTTGCGCCGCGACCTCTACTACCGCCTGCGCACCCACCACGCCCATATCCCGCCCCTGCGCGAGCGCCCCGAGGACATCGAGCCGCTGCTGCGCCATTTCCTGGCCGAAGCCGCCGCCTCCCTGGGCAAGCCCGTGCCCACGCCGCCGCGCGAACTGGCCGGCTGTCTGGCCGCCTACGCCTTTCCCGGCAACGTCCGCGAACTGCGGGCCATGGTCTACGACGCCGTGAGCCTGCACGCCGGCCGGATGCTGTCCATGCACAGCTTCCTGGCCGCCGTGGCCCGGGCCGAACCCTGCCGGGCGACGCCGCCGCCCAATCCCTTCACGCCCTTTGAACCCCTGCCCACCTTTGCCGAGGCCGCCGGCTTCCTCGTGGACGAGGCCATGCGCCGCTCCGGCGGCAACCAGACCATGGCCGCCCGGCTGCTCGGCATCTCCCAGCCGGCGCTCAGCAAGCGCCTCAAGCACGCCGGCCGCCAAACCCCCATAACCTAGGGCATGGACATAACCTGGATGGTTTGAAGCAACCGTCCGGTTTTGTTGCCGATATCTTGCCGTTGTAGGAATCCTCATAACTTCGGTTATGGGGGTTGCCCTGGCCCGTTCTGGCGAAAAAGATTGTAAGATATTGTAATTCGGGTGGTTAGCGCGACCACAGGGCGCTGGCATTGTCCGTGCTTGGGGCAGGGCAGACTGCTGCCATGGCCTCGCCTTGGCCGGGCGCGACTCCCCTCATCGCGTCCGGCCCGGGGCGGGGCCGCCGGACGGACCGGCTCCATGGCGGCGGCGCCTCGCCACTTCCCAACGCAAAGGAGACGCCATGCAACGCGCCGCCAAGATGCTCGCCCCGATCCTGCTGGGTTTGGCGGTCTGGCTGCTGCCCGCCCCCCAGGGACTGTCGGCCGCCGCCTGGGCCTATTTCGCCCTGTTCGCCGCCGTGGTCCTGGCCCTGGTCCTGGAACCCGTTCCCCCGGCCCTGGCTGGCCTCATTGGCGTGGTCCTGGCCGCCATGTTCCGGCTGGTGCCGGTGACCCCGGGCAAGGTCCCTTCGCCGGCCGACGCGCTCAAGTGGGCCCTGTCCGGGTTTTCCAACGGCACGGTCTGGCTCATTTTCGCCGCCTTCATGTTCGCCCTGGGCTACGAAAAGACGGGCCTTGGCAAGCGCCTGGGGCTGACGCTCATCAAGCGCATGGGCCGCAAGACCCTGGGCCTGGGCTACGCCGTGGCCCTGGCCGACCTGGTGCTGGCCCCCTTCATGCCGTCCAACACGGCCCGCAGCGGCGGCACCATCTTCCCCATCATCAAGAACATTCCGCCCCTGTACGGTTCCACCCCGGACAACAATCCCCGGGGCATGGGGGCCTATCTCATGTGGACGGCCCTGGCCACCACCTGCGTCACCTCGACCATGTTCTTAACCAGCCTTGCCCCCAACGTCCTGGCCCACTCGCTGGTGGAGAAGGCCACCGGCATCAACATCGCCTGGGGCCAGTGGTTTGTCAGCGTCCTGCCTGTGGGCGTGATCCTGTTTTTGGCCACGCCGCTGCTGGCCTACATCATCTATCCGCCCACCCAGAAGACCTCCGAGAACGCCCCCATCTGGGCCGGCGAGGAGTTGGTCAAGCTCGGGCCGCTGACCGGGCGCGAAGTCGTCATGGCCCTTCTGGCCGCCGGCGCGCTCATTGGCTGGATCTTTTTCAAGGACATGATCGATTCCACCCTGGTGGCCCTGGTCGCCATCTGCATCATGGTGCTGACCAAGGTGGTGAACTGGGACGACATCCTTGGCTACAAGCAGGCCTGGAACGTGCTGGCCTGGTTCGCCACCCTGGTCACCCTGGCCGACGGCCTGGGCAAGGTCGGCTTTCTCACCTGGTTCGCCGACGCCGCCGCCGTCCACATGCAGGGCCTGACCCCGACGGCCACGCTGCTTGGCCTGACCATCCTGTTTTTTGTCAGCCACTACATGTTCGCCAGCGTCACCGCCCACGTGGCCGCCCTGCTACCGGTCATGCTGGCCACGGCCAAGGCCGTGCCCGGCCTGGACATCGGCCTGGCCGCCATGGTCCTTTGCGGCACGCTGGGCATCATGGGCGTCATCACCCCCTACGGCACCGGCCCCTCGCCGATTTATTACGGCTCCGGCTACGTCAAGGGGAAGGAATTTTGGATCCTGGGCCTCATCTTCGGCGCGATCTATCTGGGCGTGTACCTGCTGGTCGGGTTCCCCTGGATGGTCATGCGCGGCTAGGGTCGGGTCCGCGAAAGACGCCGTGGGCAGGTCGAAGGCAATAGACTGAAAACAGATACCTTTTAAAAAAATACCAGCGTATTGGTGAAGGGCGGCGCGGCTGGCCGCACCGCCCACGCTTCAGGACAAACGCCCCGGACGCCGCCGCGTCCGGGGCGTTTGACGTTCTTGTGACCAGCCCGCCGGCCGCAGGCCGCCCCGGACGGCTGGCGGCCCGAGAAGCGGCCTCCCGCGCCGCTTTTCGCCGCGCGACACTTGACACGGCCGCCGCCATTGCCCAAAAAACCTTTTTCACCTTTGCCATGTTCGGCATCGTGCCGCCAACTTTCCCCCGTTCGGAGGCTCCATGAAGCGTATCATCATCGCCCTGGCCCTGGTCCTGTGCGCCGCCCAGCCGGCCCTGGCCGACAAGGTCGCCGCTCCCATCCCCATCGGCGTCGCCGTGGCCCAGACCAGCAACGTGGCGCTGTTCGGCCAGGAGCAGGTCAACGGCGCGAAACTCGCCGAGGAACGCCTCAATGCCGCTGGCGGCGTGAACGGCACGAAGATCGCCCTGGTCTTCCAGGACACCGCCGGCGACGAAGCCGGGGCCGTCAACGCCTTCCAGAACCTGCTCAACCGCGACAAGGTCGTGGCCATCATCGGCCCCACCCTGTCCCAGCAGGCTTTCGCCGCCAACCCCATCGCCGACCGGGCCAAGACCCCGGTGGTCGGCCCCTCCAACACCGCCAAGGGCATCCCCGAGATCGGCGAGTTCGTCGGCCGCATCTCCGCCCCCATGACCCAGGTCGCGCCCAACTCCCTCAAGCAGGCCATGAAGATCAAGCCCGACCTCAAGCGGGTGGCCGTGCTCTACGCCCAAAACGACGCCTTTTCCTCTTCCGAGACCACGACCTTCCAGGACGCCGTCAAGGAACTCGGCCTGGAGACCGTCACCGTCCAGAAGTTCCAGACCACCGACACCGACTTCACCACCCAGGTCACGGCCGTGCTCGGGGCCAATGCCGATCTGGTTGTGATCTCCGGGCTTGCCGCCGATTCCGGCAACCTCGTCAAGCAACTGCGCCAGCTCGGCTACAAGGGCCTCATCGTCGGCGGCAATGGGCTCAATTCCCCCAACATGTTCCCGGTGTGCGGCGCGTTGTGCAACGACGTGCTGGTGGCCCAGGCCTACAGCCCCGGCGCGGTGGACAAGAACCCGGTCAACAAGGACTTCGCCGCCGCCTTCGAGGCCGCCTACAAGAAAGGCCCGGCCCAGTTCTCGGCCCAGGCCTACGCCGCCGTCCAGGTGGTGGTCGAGGCCCTGGCCAAGATCGAGAAAGAGACCGGCAAGAAGATCGCCGACTTCGAACTGGCCGATCTGCGCGTCGCCCTCAACAAGTCCCTGCGCACCGGTTCCTACATGACGCCCATGGGCGAGATCAGCATGTTGCCCTCCGGCGAGGTGCAGCAAAAGGACTTCTACGTCTCCAAGATCGTCATGAATCCCGACGGCAAGACCGGCGCGTTCGTGCTCGTCTCCGAATAGCAACCGTCCCATCACGGCTGCGGCCGGGACGCCGCCCCCGCGCGAGCGTCCCGGCCGCTAAAAAAGCGCTCCCATGGATTTCGCCTGGCTCCTGCAAAGTCTTCTCAATGGCCTCAGCATCGGCTCGGTCTACGCCGTCTTCGCCCTGGGCTACACCCTGGTCTTCTCCATCCTCGGCATCATCAATTTCGCCCACGGCGCGGTCTTCACCCTGGGCGCGTACCTCACCTATGCCCTGGCCGTGGGCCATTTCGGCATCAATGGCCTTTTGGCCGACGTCACCATGCCCGTGACCCTGCCCTTCGTGCCGGCGCTGATTCTCGGCGCGGTCCTGTCGGGCCTGGCCGGCATGGCCGTGGAACGGCTGGCGTTCAAGCCCCTGCGCAAGCGCGGGGCCGATCCGCTCCTGGCCCTGGTCAGCAGCCTGGGCGTGGCCCTTATTGTCGTCAACCTGATCCAGTATCTCGTCGGCGCGGAGATCTATTCCTTCCCCGCCGACATCTTCGGCGACTTGCCCATGGCCGTCATCTTCCAGATCGGCGGCAAGCCCGTGGCCGTGCGCACCATCCAGATCATCCTTTTTGGCGCAAGCCTCGTCATGCTGGCCGGCCTGGGCTGGTTCATCGGCCGCACCCGTGGCGGCAAGGCCCTGCGGGCCACGGCCGAGAACGCCGACACGGCAAGCTTGCTGGGCATCAGCGTCAACCGCTTCATCCTGGGCACCTTTTTCATCTCCGGCTTGCTTGGCGGACTGGCCGGCACGCTGATTGGCGTCTCTTTTGGCGTGGCCGGGCCGTATTTCGGCGTGTCCTACGGCCTCAAGGGTCTGGCCGTCATCGTGCTCGGGGGCCTTGGCAGCATCCCCGGCGCGGTGCTTGGCGGGCTGGTCATCGGCCTTGGCGAGGCCTTTTTGCCCTCGGACATGAGTTCCTACAAAGAGGCCGTGGCCTTTGTGCTGTTGTTCGCCATCCTGCTGATTCGGCCCCAAGGCCTGCTCGGCGGCCGTCTGGAGCAGAAGGTGTAATCATGTCGGGCTTTTTTGAAAACTACGGCTTTCTTATCGTCACCATCGTGCAGCAGGCGCTTTTGGGCCTGAGCATCTATTTCCCGCTCATGGCCGGCCAGCTGTCCCTGGCCAGCATCGGGTTTTATTCGCTTGGCGGCTACGTGGCCGCCGTCATGGGCACCCATCCGGCCCTGGCCCCGCTGCGCGAGGCCCTGGGCTTTTGGATGTTCCCCCTGGAGTGGCTGGGGGCGCTTATCCTGTCCGTGATCCTGGGCCTGGCCGTGGGGTATCCGGCCCTGCGCCTGCGCGGCATCTATCTGGCGCTCGCCACCGTTGCCTTTGTCCAGGTGGTCAACGTGGCCGTGCTCAATATGCCCATCGCCGGCGGCGCGGTCGGCATCTTCGGCATTCCCCAGGCCTTCGAGTCGCGCCTGGATTACATCTGGTTTTTCGGGCCGCTGTTCCTTTTTGCCCTGTTTCTGGTCTGGCGCATCGGCAACATGGGCCGGGGGCTGGCCTTTTTCGCCGTGCGCGAGGACGAGCTGGCCGCCGGGGCCATGGGCGTGGCCGTCACCGGCAACAAGGTCACGGCCTTTGTCCTGGGCTGCGCCCTGGCCGGCGTCACCGGAGCCATGTCCGCGCCGTTCCTCAATACCTGGAACGCCCGGCAGGGCACCTTCGACGCCTCGGTCACCTGTCTGGCCTACGTGCTCATCGGCGGTTCGCGCTCCATCTGGGGGCCGCTGTGCGGCGCGGCGCTGTTGGTCAGCCTGCCGGAGCTGCTGCGGCCGCTCAAGGACTCGCGCATGATCCTAAACGGCGTGGTGCTGGTAGCCGCCTGCGTCTATCTGCCCCAGGGCATCATGGGCGGCCTGGCCGCCTTGCGGTCGCGGCTGTCCGGCCGGGGAGGGGCGGCATGAGCGCGCTTTTGCAAGCCACCGACCTGCGCCGCCGCTTCGGCGGCCTCATGGCCGTGTGCGACGTGTCCATCGAGGTGCGCCCCGGCGAGATCATGGGGCTTATCGGCCCCAACGGCGCGGGCAAGACCACGTTCTTCAATCTGCTCACCGGCATGACCCGGGCCGATTCCGGCACGGTGGTCTTTGACGGCCACGACGTGACCCGGGCCAAGCCCGAGGCCATCGCCCGGCTGGGGCTGGCCCGCACCTTTCAGAACATCCGCCTGTTTGGCGGCTTGACCCTCATGGACAACGTGCGCGTGGCCGGCCGGGTCCAGGCCCGCCACGGGCTGCTCTCCGGCCTGTGCTTCACCCCGGGCAGCCGCCGCGAGGATGAGGCCGTGACCGAAAAGGCCTTCGACCTGCTGCGTCTGGTGGGGCTGGAGGATAGGGCCGACCATCTGGCCGCCTCGCTGCCCTACGGCGACCGCCGCCGGCTGGAGATCGCCCGGGCCTTGGCCCTTTCGCCCAAGCTCTTGCTCCTCGACGAGCCAGCCGCCGGCCTCAATCCCTCGGAGAAGCTGGGGCTGGCCGATTTCATCCGCGACATCAAGGAACGCTTCGACCTCACGGTGCTTTTGATCGAGCACAACGTGCCCATGGTCATGGGGCTGTGCGACCGGGTGATGGTGCTCAATTTCGGCCAGATGATCACGGTCGGCGCGCCCGAGGACGTGCAGCGCGACCCGGACGTCATCGAAGCCTATCTCGGAGGGGACGCCCATGGCGCTGCTTGAGGTCGAGGCGCTTTGCGTCAATTACGGGGCCGTTTCGGCCGTGCGCGACGTGTCGTTGTCCGTGGAGCAGGGCGAGATCGTCACGCTCATTGGGGCCAACGGCGCGGGCAAGACCTCCATCTTGCGCGCCATTTCCAAGCTCGTCGCGCCGCGCTCGGGCGTGGTGCGTTTCGACGGCCACGACGTGACCTCCCTGCCGCCCGAAGCGCTCGTCCGCCTGGGCATGGCCCATTCCCCGGAGGGTCGGCAGGTGCTTGCCAAGCAGAGCGTTGGCGACAACCTGGAGCTTGGGGCTTACGTGCGCAAGGACCGGGCGGAAATCGCCAAGGACATGGCCCGGATGTACGAGCTGTTCCCCAGGCTGTCCGAGCGGCGCAACCAGTCGGCGGGCACGCTCTCCGGCGGCGAACAGCAGATGCTGGCCATCGCCCGGGCGCTCATGAGCCGGCCGCGGCTGCTGCTTTTGGACGAACCGAGCCTGGGGCTCGCGCCGCTGCTGGTTTCCGAAATTTTCGAGATCATCATGGGCCTTGGGGCCATGGGCACGACGATCCTGCTGGTGGAGCAAAATGCCCGCCTGGCCATGCGGGCGGCGGCCCGCACCTACGTGGTGGAGTCGGGCAGCATCGTGCTGGAAGGGCCGTCGGCCGAACTGGCGCAGGATGCGCGGGTGACCAAGGCCTATTTGGGCTGATCGCGAATTTCGTTCGGGCGAGGGGTTTTGCGCGCGGCGGGGAGGTTTCCCCGCCGCGTTTTTTTGCGGCGGTTCAGGGCGTCCCGGCCGGATTGCCCGGGGCCGGTGCGGCCGCCTTCTTGGCGGACAGCAGCCAGTAAACCACCCCGAGCGCCAGGATCACCGCCGCGATGGCCCAGACGAACTGCGGGTCCGTCTCTTTGAAATCCAGCACGATGACCTTGCGCGCCGCCGCCATCAGAGCCGTAGCCAGCACCAAACGCACCTGGATGAACTCCAGGCGCAGATACATCACGATGTTCTCGAAAATCTCGATGGCGATGAGCACCGCCAGAAACGCCCCGAAGGTCGCCAAAATGTCGCTGATGTCGAGCAGGAAGTACGGATTGGCCGTCATGCGCCGGTACATCACCCAAACCACGTCCAGGGTGCCCCAGCAGATGACAAAGGTCATGAGCACGGCCAAAAACCGCACCGCCATCCTGATGACCCCATGGCAGCGGGCCAGGAACACGTCGTCCCGGGTCGAGGCGGGCGGGGGGAGTGCGTCCTTGTCGTGGTCCATGGGATTCTCCGGAGTTGTATGACGGCCTCGGAGGGCCTGTCGGCCGGACAAAAACGCCCGGCGCAAGGCGTCCAGTGTCCAGGGGTAGCGCCTCCAGGCCGAAAGTCAAGCCTGTTGGCGCGTTAGCGGGGGCTGTCGCCGAACGATTGCCAAAAAAGTTAAAATAGTGCCGAAAATTCTGCGCCGGCCCCGTCTTCTCCTTTGACAGGGGGGCGGTCGCCGTGTATCTCTCTGCGGGCCGGGTGTTCCGGCTGGCGGAACGACAGTTCACATTTCAAGCCAAACGGAGCCGATTTCGTGTCGGGAAAGGCCAATATATCCGAATCCCTGGCCAAGGGACTGGCCATCCTCGACCTGTTCGGCGTCGAGGACGCCGGCTTCACCTTAAGCGAAATCGCCGCCCGCGTCGGCATCAGCAAAACTTCCGCCCACCGTTACGTCACCACCTACTGCGAACAGGACTATCTGGCCCGCGATCCCCGCTCGGGCCTGTACCGCCTGGGCGTGCGCACCCTGGCCCTGGCCCAGTCCATGATCGAGACCAGCGAGCTGGTGCGCGGCCTGCGCCCCTTTGTGGACGAAGCCGCCGCCCGCCACGGCATCCATATCGACGTGGCCCTGCTCTCCCGGGACGCCGTCTATCTCGTCTACCGCCGCGACTCGGCCGACACCCGGGTCTTCCGGTCGTTTAGCTACGCTTCGTCCCTGCACTATCTGGCCGCCGGCAAGGCCGCCATGGCCTTCATGGAGCCGCGCGCCCTGGCCGGCATCATGTCGCGCTTGAAGCTGACCGCCAAGACCGACCGCACCATCACCGACAAGGCCGTGCTCGAAGCCGAGCTGGCCGAGGCCCGGGAACTGGGCTACGCCAAAAACAACGAGGAATCGCTGCCGGGGCTCATCGCCATCGGCGCGCCGCTTTTTTCCCTGCGCACCGGCGAGGTGGTCGGCGCGGTCAGCTTCGACTCGTCCACCGCCACCTATTCCATGCAGGAGTTGGAACGCCTCTTCGCCGGCTATCTGGTGGAGTTGGCCAAGAAAATATCGGCCGTGGTCTCGCTGTAACCGCCGGGCCGCAACGGCCGCCGGCGAAAACCGCAACGTGGAGGACTTCTCATGCGCAAAATGCTTCTTTTGTGCCTGGCTTTGGTGCTCGGTTTCGCCAACGCGGCCCTGGCCGCCGACGAAACCGTCAAAATCGGCGTCTTTTTGCCCCTGACCGGCCAGAACGCCTTTGGCGGACAGCTGGAGCTTGAGGGCGTGCAGCTCGCCGCCAAGGAAAACCCCACCGTCCTGGGCAAAAAGGTCGAACTGTTCGTCGTTGACAACAAGTCCGACAAGGTCGAAGCGGCCAACGCCGTCAAGCGCCTGATCGAAAAGGAAAAAGTCCAGGCCATCATCGGCACCTACGGCTCCTCCCTGGCCATGGCCGGCGGTGAAGTCTCCGAAAAGGCCGGCATCCCCCAGGTCGGCACCAGCTGCACCAACCCGCTGGTCACCCAGGGCAAGAAGTACATCTTCCGCGTGTGCTTCATCGACCCCTACCAGGGCGCCGGCGCGGCCACCTACGCCTACAAGACCCTGGGCCTCAAGAAAGCCGCCATGCTCGTCGACCTGGCCAGCGACTACTCCGTGGGGCTGTCCAAGTTCTTCAGCAAGTCCTTCACCAAGCTCGGCGGCCAGGTCGTGGCTACGCTGAACTACCAGTCCGGCGACCAGGACTTCACCGCTCAGCTGACCAAGATCATCGCCGAAAAGCCCGACGTTCTGTTCATCCCCTCCTACTTCGCCGAAGGCGCCATCATCATGAAGCAGGCCAAGGAACTCGGCGCCACCTTCAAGATCATGGGCGGCGACGCCATGGACAACCCCAAGATCACCGATATCGGCGGCGCCGCCGTGGAAGGGTTCGTCCACACCACCTTCCCCTATGATCCGTCCATGAAGAACATGACCGAGATGGCCAAGAAGTTCACCGCCGCCTGGAAGGCCCAGTACCCCGGCAAGGAACTCAACGTGAACGCCGCCCTGGGTTACGACGCCTACATGATCATCCTCGACGCCATCACCCGCGCCGGCAAGGCCGACCCCGAGTCCATCGCCAAGGCCCTGGCCGCCACCAAGGGATTCCAGGGCGTCACCGGCGCCACCACCATCAACGAAACCCACGACGCCGAAAAGCCCGTGGGCCTCGTGGTGATCAAGGACGGCAAGAAGATCTACGAAGGCGAAATCACCCCCGAACTCTAAACCGTACGACGCGTTTCGCCCGCGGCGGGGCGGCCCCTTTGGGGGGCCGTCCCGCCAAACCGACCGGGCGGCGAAACCGCAGGCAAGGACCCCCGCATGAACTTGGCGACGTTCATCCAACACATGCTCAACAGCCTGACCCTGGGCAGCCTCTACGCCCTGGTCGCCATCGGCTACACGATGGTCTACGGCATCCTGCGCCTGATCAATTTCGCCCACAGCGAAATGTTCATGCTCGGGGCGTATTTCGTTTTCTGGGGCATCACCCTGGCCAACCTTCCCTGGCCCGTGGCCATGGTCATCGCCATCGTCGTCACCGCGACGCTCGGCATCGTGGTCGATCAGGTGGCCTACCGGCCGCTGCGCGACGCCCCCCGAATTTCGGCGCTGATCAGCTCCATCGGCGTATCCTTCTTCCTCCAAAACGTGGCCATCGTCTTTTTCCAGGCCATCCCCCGCGAGGTCTACCGGCCCCAGTGGCTGGAAAACCCCATCATCATGGGCGGGGTGCGGGTGCTGCCGCTGACGCTTTTCGTGCCGCTGCTCTCCCTGGCGCTCATGCTCGGGCTTATCTGGATCGTCTACCGCACCAAGGCCGGCCTTGGGATGCGGGCCATCAGCAAGGACATCGAGACGAGCTACCTCATGGGCGTGCCGGTCAACCGCATCATCGCCCTGACCTTTGGCATCGGCTCGGCCCTGGCCGCCGCCAGCGGCATCATGTGGGCCCTGCGCTATCCCCAGCTCCAGCCCATCATGGGCACCATCCCCGGATTCAAGGCCTTCATCGCCGCCGTCTTCGGCGGCATCGGCTCCATCCAGGGCGCGGTCATCGGCGGCCTGGCCCTGGGATTCATTGAGATCATGACCGTGGCGTTCTTCCCCGATCTGGCCGGCTATCGGGACGCGTTTGCCTTCGTGCTGCTCATCGCCGTCCTGATGTTCAAGCCGACAGGCCTTCTGGGCGAACGTCTGGAGGATAAAGTCTGATGCGACGCGGACAAACCGTCATCCTCAATCTCGTGGCCGTGCTGGCCCTGGGCGGATTTCTGTGGCTGGCCGAAGGCAACTTCGACGGCTACAAGATCCAGATCCTAAACCTCATCGCCATCAACATCATCCTGGCCCTGTCGCTCAACCTCATCTACGGCTTCACCGGGCTTTTCAGCCTCGGCCACGCCGGGTTCATGGCCATCGGGGCCTACATCTGCTCCATCTGCATCATGACCCCGGACCAGAAGGACATGCTCTTCCTGCTGGAGCCGGCCTATGACTGGGTGCAAAACTCCCACGCCCCGTTCCTGGTGGCCGTGCTGGCCGGCGGACTCGTGGCCGCCGCCATCGGCGCGCTGGTCGGCTTTCCGCTGCTGCGCCTGGGCGATGACTACCTCGGCATCGCCACCCTGGGATTTGCCGAGATCATCCGCGTGCTGGCCAACAACTTCCCCCGCCTGACCAACGGCGCGCTGGGGTTCAAGGGCATCCCGGACTACGCCAACCTGTGGTGGAACTTCGGCTGGTGCCTGGTCACCCTCTACGTCATCGTGCGGCTGCTCAAGAGCAACACCGGCAACGTGCTCAAGGCCATCCGCGATGATGAAGCCGCCGCCCGGGCCATGGGCGTCAACGTCTTCCGCTACAAGCTGCTGTCCTTTACCGTGGGCGCGTTTTTCGCCGGCGTCGGCGGCGCGCTGCTGGCCAGCCTGCTCACCACCATCGACCCCAAGATGTTCCTTTTCACCCTCACCTTTAACATCCTCATGATCGTGGTGGCCGGCGGCCTTGGTTCCTTAAGCGGCACGGTCATGGCCGGCATTGGCATCACCGTGCTCCTCGAATGGCTGCGGGTGGTGGAAAATCCGGTGGATATCTTCGGCTACGAGCTGCCGGGCGTGCCGGGGATGCGCATGGTTGTCTTCTCCCTGGCGCTCATCATGATCATCCTCTTTCGCCGCGAGGGCCTCATGGGCATGCGCGAACTGAACTGGCAATCCCTGTCCAAAGTGTTTTCCCGGGGGAGGGCGTGATGTCCGGCGACGTGATTTTAGCCACAAGCGACGTGACCATGCGCTTCGGCGGCCTGGCCGCGGTGACGGACCTGTCCCTGGCCGTGCGCCGGGGAACCATCGCCGGGCTCATCGGCCCCAACGGCGCGGGCAAGACCACCTGCTTCAACATGATCACCGGCTTCTACAAGCCGACCACGGGCTCCATCGTCTTTGACGGCCAGGAGATCACGGGGCTGCCGCCGCACAAGGTCTGCAAGGCCGGCATCGCCCGCACCTTCCAGAACATCCGGCTGTTTAGCAACGAGACCGTGCTCGAAAACGTCATGATCGGCCGCCACCTGCGTCAGAAGACCAGCTGGATCGACGCGGTGCTCTTTACCCCCGGCTACCTGCGCGAGGACAAATCCATGCGCGCCCATTGCCTGGAGCTGCTGGCCGCCGTGGGACTGGCCGATCTGGCCGACGAAAAGGCCTCCAGCCTGGCCTACGGCGCGCAACGACGCCTGGAAATCGCCCGGGCCCTGGCCACCGAGCCGTCGTTTCTGCTCCTGGACGAACCCGCCGCCGGCATGAATCCCCAGGAGTCCGAAGACCTCATGGGCTTTGTGCGCACCATCCGCAAGGACTTCGACCTGACCATCCTGCTCATCGAACACGACATGAAGGTGGTCATGGGCATCTGCGAACACATCTGGGTGCTCGATTACGGCGTCACCATCGCCGAGGGCGCTCCCGAGGCCATCCGCCGCGATCCCAAGGTGATCCTGGCCTACCTCGGCGAGGAAGGGGGACTCCATGCTTGAGATCCGCGATCTCCACGTCCACTACGGCGGCATCCATGCCTTAAAGGGCGTCTCCCTCGACGTGCCCAAGGGCTCCATCGTGACGCTGATTGGGGCCAACGGCGCGGGCAAGTCGAGCACGCTGCGGGCCATCTCGGGCCTCGTCAAAAACAAGCGCGGCCGCATCAGCTGGAACGGCACGGACATCTCCACCAAGAATCCGGTGGACATCGTCAAGTCGGGCATCGTCATGTCCCCCGAGGGCCGGCGCATCTTCGCCCACCTGACCGTGCTGGAAAACCTGCGCTTGGGGGCCTACAGCCGCAGCGACGAGGCCGGCATCGCCAAGGACATCGACTGGGTCTTCGAACTCTTTCCGCGCCTGTCGGAGCGCCGCAACCAGAAAGGCGGCACGCTGTCCGGCGGCGAGCAGCAGATGCTGGCCGTGGGCCGCGCGCTCATGGCCGCGCCCGAGCTCGTCATGCTCGACGAGCCGAGCCTTGGCCTGGCCCCGCTGATCGTCAAGGAAGTCTTCGACATCATCCGCATGATCAACGCCAAGGGCATGACCGTGCTCCTCGTGGAACAAAACGCCTACGCGGCCCTCAAGGTCGCCCACCAGGCCTACGTCCTCGAAGTCGGAACCATTACGCTCTCCGGCACCGGCGAGGCGCTCATCGCCGACGACCGCGTCCGCGAAGCCTATCTGGGCGGGTAGGCGCGCTTTGAGAAAAACGACGTTTTCGGTGGACTGAGAAGAGGAAGATGCCTCCGGCGGGGGGGGGGGGGGGGGGGGGGGGGGGGGGGGGGGGGGGGGGGGGGGGGGGGGGGGGGGGGGGGGGGGGGGGGGGGGGGGGGGGGGGGGGGGGGGGGGGGGGGGG
>JAEZMB010000325.1 GCA_023435825.1 Pseudomonadota bacterium
GGTGCGGGCAGAGCCCGCTCTTCCCTCTTCCTATTCTTCGTCCTGCATCGCTTCGCGTATGGCTTCCCATTTGTCCCAGAAGGTGGGGAACGACTTGGCGACGCAGCCGGGGTTGTCGATGACCACGTCGATGCCGGCCAGTTCGAAGATGGCGGCGGACATGGCCAGCCGGTGGTCGTCGAAGGCGGAAAATTCCACGCGCTGGTCGGTGCGCAGGGGCCGGGGCTTGATGCGCAGGCCGTCGGCCAGGGTGGTGACCACGGCTCCGGCCTGGGTGCAGTTTTCGGCCACGGCTTCGATGCGGTCGGACTCCTTGAGGCGCAGGTGGGCGACGTTCTTGATGACGGTCTCGCCCGAGGCGAAGCAGGCGGCGGCGGCCACGGTGGGCACGAGGTCGGGGCAGCGGCCCATGTCGAGTTCCTGGCCGTGCAGTTCGGACGGGAAGACGGTGAGTCCCTCGGCCGTTTCCTCGATGCGCGCGCCCATGCGGGCGAGGATGTCGCGGATGGCCCGGTCGCCTTGGAGCGAATCCTGGCGCAGCCCGGCCACGGTGACCGGGGCCGGTCCCACGGCTCCGGCGGCCAGGAAATAGGAGGCGCTGGACCAGTCGGCTTCCACGGCGTACTCGCGCGGCGTGTAGCGGGCGGGCTGCATGGCAAAGCGGATCTGGCCGGGCACGACGTCGGTGATGGCGCGCCAGTCGGCCTCGACCCAGGCGTCGCCCTGGCGGGTCTGGACGGCGAAGGGCACGCCGAAATCGGCCAGGGCGGACAGGGTGATGGCGACGTAGGGCCAGGACACGGTTTTTTTGCCGGTGATCTCGATGGTCAGCGGCCCGGTGGCCATGGGCGCGGCCAGGAGCAGCCCGGAGAGGTACTGGGAGCTGTCTTCCAAGGATATGGCGGTGGTGCCGCCGGAGAGGCCCTGGGTGACGACGGCCAGGGGCGGGCAGCCGGATTTTTCGAGGTACAGGCATTCCGGGCCCAGCGGCAGCAGGGCGTTGACGAGTTCGCCGATGGGGCGGTCGTGCATCCGGCCGTGGCCGCGCACCAGGAAATGGCCGCGTCCGGCGGCGGCCACGGCCACGAGCAGGCGGCAGGTGGTGCCGGATTCGCCGACGTCGAGGGCGACGGAATGCTCTTCGTCGTCGTCGCCGCCCAGGGGCCGGCCGGCGGTGCCGGAAACGACCACGGAACCGTCGCTTTGGGGGTGCATGGCCGCGCCCATGGCGATCATGCAGTCCCGGGTACGGTCGATGTCCTGGCTATCGAGCAAACCCGTGAGGCGGCTGGTGCCGGCGGCCAGGCTGGCGGCGATGACGGCCCGGTGGGACACGGACTTGGAAGGCGGCGCGGTGATGGTCGGCATAGGGTCCTCGTTGGCAAGGGTGGTCGGTGGGAAGCCTCCGGCGGCCAAGGGGCTGACGCCCCTTGAAACCCCCTAGCGCTTTCCGTCCGTTGCATTCAAGCGTCGCGTGCCACTAGGGGAGTGGCGCTGGTTCCGCGCGACCTTCTTCCTTCAATTTATCCAGGGGGTCCGGGGGGGATGATCCCCCCCCGGTTTCTTTTTTCCTCTCACTCCGCCTTGTCCGTCGCGCCTTCGGCCAGGTCCACCTGGGGACCGGCCGGGTAGCAGCCCAGGATGCGCAGGCTGTGGGTGTTCTCGGTCAGGGTGGCCAGGAGCTTCTTGTATTCCTCGCGGGTGAGGTCGCATTGCAGGTCGGCGAAGAAGAAGTACTGCCATTTTTCGCCCCGGATGGGCCGCGATTCGAGCTTGGTCAGGTTGATGCCCTCGCCGGCCAGGTGGGCCAGCACCTGATGCAGGGAGCCGGGCTTGTTGGGCACGGTGAAAAGGAGCGACGTCTTGTCCCGGGTCTGCTGCTTGGTGTCCTCGGGGCCGATGATGAAAAACCGCGTCCAGTTGTCGGGCAGGTCCTCGATGGGGCTGGCCAGCACGTTCAGGCCGTGCATGGCGGCCAGACGCAGGTGGCCGATGGCGGCGGCGTTCGGCTCTCCGGCCAGCCGCGCGGCGGCGGCGGCGGTGGAGTCGGTGGGGATGACCTTGGCCCGGGGCAGGTGGGTCTTGAGCCAGCCGGCGCACTGGGCCAGGGGCTGGGGGTGGGAGTAGACGATTTCCACCGCGTCCAGGCTCGTTGCCGTGGAGAGCAGGGCGTGGCTGACCCGGCAGGTGATCTCGGCCTGGATGAAGACGTTGTAGCGTTGGAAGTTGTCCAGGCTCTGGCCGATGGTGCCTTGGAGGGAATTTTCCAGCGGCACCACGCCCAGGTCGGCCTGCTTGCCGGCCACGGCGGCGAACACGTCGCCGATGGTGGTCTGGGGCAGGAAATCCGGGGAATGGCCCAGGGCGGCCATGGCGGCGAAATGGGAGAATGTGCCTTCGGGGCCGAGGTAGGCCACCCGTTCGGGGCGCTGGAGGCGTCTGGAGGAGGACAGGATTTCGCGGTAGACGGCGATCAGATGGTTGTTGGGCAGCGGTCCGGGATTGGCGGCGGTGAGGCGGGCCAGCACTTCCTGTTCGCGGAAGGGCTTGAAGATGGCGCTGGCCCGGCCGTCCTTGCGCCGCCCGACCTCCAGGCTCAGGGCGGCGCGTTTGTTGAGCAGGGCCACGATCTCGTCGTCCACGGCGTCGATGCCGTGGCGGATTTCGAGCAGCGCCTCCTCCAGGGAACCCGGGGCGACGGCAGGCTGGGTCGTGTCCGGGTTCATGTCATCCTTCCTTGATCTCTTCGGCGATGCGCATGCCGAAGTGGCGGCCGGCCACGTCGGTGGAAACGAGCACCGTGTCACCTTCCTTAAGCGCCACCACGCTGACCGGTTTGCCCTCGGGGGTGACCAGCCGGATGGTTTCGGCGTTTTGCAGGAACACCTTGCCTTCCTTGCCGCCCACCTCGGCGGTGATGAGCAGCATGGGGCGGATCTCGGTCTTCACGCGGCCGACCACGGCGGTCTTGGTGGCGCCCTTGTGGGAGACGATGAGCACTTCCGAGCCCGAGGCCAGCTCTTCGAGGTAGCGGGTCTTGTCTCCGGGCATCTGGCAGTAGGCGTGGACCGCGCCGGCGTTGATGCGGAAGGGGCGGGCGGCGACGTAGGGATTGGACTCGGTTTCGGCGTTGACCAGGAAGGTGAAGGCCGAGCTGTTGCCCACGAGCATGCCCTCGCCGGTCTTCAAGATGCTCGTGGTGTCCACGCAGACCCGGTGGCCCAGGCCCGCGTGTTCGATCTTGGTGATGACGGCCGGCACGAGTTCCATGGTTCCCTGGGAGAGCTTGAGTTCATTGACGATGGTCTTGAGGTCGCACACGGCCTCGGGGGTGATGAGCAGCTTGTCCGCGCCGCGCTCCAGGACCCCGGCGGCCAGCCGCGCCCGGTCCAGGCTTTCGCATTCCAGGCCCAGGCCCTCGGTGCAGGCCAGGATGTTCTCCACCGGAATGATCTCCCAGCCCTGGGCCAGGAAGACCGGACGACAGGCCTTTAAGGAGTCGATGGCCGTTCCCTCGTCATCCTTGCAGCAGATGGGGATCAGTTCGAACTGATCCGGCGTCATCACCTGGGTGCGGCCCAGGGCCAGCACCTTGTCGGCGTCGGCCGCCTCGACCACGAATCCGTCCACGCCGGATTCGAGGCCGAGGGTGATGACGTTTTTGTCGAAGGGAACGACCTTGAGCCATATTTCTTTGGTCATGACCTAATCCTTGAGGAGTTCGAGGGCTTGATCGACTTCCCAGTCGAGGTGGACGATGCCGTGCAGGGCCTGGACGATGCGGGCGGGCTGGGCGTGCTGAAAGATGTTGCGCCCGATGGAAAGCCCCGAGCCGCCGGCCTGGACCGAGTCGTGGGCCATCTGCAGCAGGTCGCGGTCGTTGTCCATCTTGGGGCCGCCGGCGATGACCACGGGGATGCAGCAGGCGTCGGTGACCTTGGAGAAGGATTCGATGTCGCCGGTGTAGGGTACCTTGACCACGTCCGCGCCGAGTTCGGTGCCGACCCGGGCGCAGTGGGCCACCACCTCGGCGTCGTACTCGTTTTTGACCTTGGGGCCACGGGCGTAGACCATGGCCAGAACCGGCATGCCCCAGTCGGCGGCCCGGGAGGTGGTTTCGCCGAGGTGGGCCAGCATGTCGCGCTCGGTCTCGTCGCCGAGGTTGATGTGCAGGGACACGGCGTCGGCCCCGAGCTTGATGGCGTCCTCGACGGTGCCGACCAGGGTCTTGGCGTTGGGGAAGGGCGACAGGCTGGTGGAGGCGGAGAGGTGGATGATCAGCCCGACGTCGCGGCCGCGCCCGCGATGGGAGCAGCGCGGCAGGCCCTTGTGCATGAGTACGGCGTTGGCCCCGCCCTCGGCCACCTGGTTGACGGCGTCGCGCATGTCAATCAGGCCCGAGATGGGGCCGACGGTGACGCCGTGGTCCATGGGGACGATGATGGCGCGGTGGGTGTTGCGATTGAAAATGCGTTCGAGGCGGACGGCTTTCCCAAGCAGCATGGCGTATCTCCTTGCGTTTGGCCCAACCGGCCGAGGCCGCCGGCGACTGGTAATAAAAAAGGGCCGCCGGCGTGATGCCCGCGGCCCTGGAGAGGCTCGTTTGCGGTTGACCTAGTTCGACCGCAACCCCCCCAGACCACGGGCGTGGCTAAACCAGTACCAAAAGTAAAAGCCGGTGGTGGGGGTGTGGAGGGTCTGCATGGGCAATACGGGTACTTGGGCCGGCGGGAAGTTGTCAAGGGTTTTTTCGTTTTCGGCAAAATGGGGGTGTCGGCGGCGGGGCTGGACGTCTGCCGCAGGGCACAGCGCGTTGGCGGAGCACAACGGCCGGGGGCGTGATCCGGCCAGCGGTGGAGCCGTCAGGGCTGTCGCGTGTCACGGCTGGAGCCGCGCATCGACCGAGGATCGTTGTTGCCTGAACAAGTTTGGGGGTAGTGGTTTGGCTGGAATGTCCATGGTTTTGGTGGGAAACCGGGTTTTGTTTAAAAAGTCACAAGAGGCGAAGGGGTTGTGATGAGAGACCGGGGAAAACCGGGAAAAGGTCTTGCGGGGGTGGGGTGGGTCTGCTAGTTTGGACGGTGCAACCACTACCGTGTTCGTCCGTGGCCGAGGGCCCGCCGGGGTCTTCGGAGCCGCTTTGTCGGCGCTTTTGGGCGGACGTGAAAAAAAGAACATTACCCTTGACTGGGGTTGCGGCGCTTGTTAAACCGATCACAAGCTAACCGCAGGCAGTTCACAAACGGAAGCAATTCCGGGGTTTTGTTGCAAAGAGGCAGCGGGGACGGCGAAAATCCCCACGCCCGGCGGTTGCATACAACGTCGGCACCAAGCGACGCCGACGCATGAGGGCAGGCCGGAGCCAGGCGCACAATGCGCCACATGGCGACGGCGCGCGGATGTCCCAGGCGTCCAGGCGTTCAGCTCTTTAATGGATTGGGCGCTGGGTGTACAACAACTAAACGTTTGGAGGACTACTTATGCCTACCTTTGTGGATCCGAGCAAGTGTGACGGATGCAAAGGCGGTGAGAAGACCGCGTGCATGTACATTTGCCCCAATGACCTGATGATTCTGGATCCTCAGGAAATGCGCGCCTTCAACCAGGAGCCTTCCGCTTGCTGGGAATGCTACTCCTGCGTGAAGATCTGCCCGCAGGGCGCTATCTCCGCCCGCCCCTACGCCGACTTCGCTCCCATGGGCGGCACCTCGATCCCCATGCGTTCCGCCGACTCCATCATGTGGACCGTGAAGTTCCGCAACGGCAACATCAAGCGCTTCAAGTTCCCCATCCGCACCACCCCCGAAGGTTCGATCAAGCCCTTCGAAGGCAAGCCGGAGCCGGGCGACCTGGATAGCGAACTGCTGTTCACCGAGACCGCCCTGGCCACCCCCAAGGAAGCTCTTGGCAAGAAGTTCGACGTCACCGGCGCCGACACCGTGCAGTGCTGGCTGGACGGCTTCTGCAAGTAGTCCGTTTCGCCAACTGAATAGCCATCCACCCTACGGAGGACATATATTATGCCGACCATTCCCGTGAAGGACGAGCCCAAAGGCGTTGCCCTTGCCGAGCCGGAACTGATTGAAAAAGATGTCGACATCCTCTTTGTCGGCGGCGGCATGGGCTGCTGCGGCGCGGCTTTCGAAGCCGTTCGCTGGGCCGACAAAGTCGGTGGCATCAGCATGATGCTGCTGGACAAGGCCTCCCTCGAGCGCTCCGGCGCCGTCGCCCAGGGCCTGTCCGCCATCAACACCTACCTCGGCAAGAACGATGCTGACGACTACGTCCGCATGGTCCGCACCGACCTGATGGGCCTGGTTCGCGAAGACCTGATCTTCGACCTTGGCCGTCACGTCGACGATTCCGTCCACCTGTTCGAAGAGTGGGGCCTGCCCTGCTGGACCAAGGACGCCCACGGTCACAACCTCGACGGCGCCCAGTCCAAGGCCGCCGGCGTCTCCCTGCGCACCGGCGCCGACCCCGTCCGCTCCGGCCGTTGGCAGATCATGATCAACGGTGAGTCCTACAAGTGCATCGTGGCCGAAGCCGCCAAGAATGCCCTGGGCCAGGACCGTTACCTCGAGCGCATCTTCATCGTGAAGCTGCTCCTGGACGCCAAGACCCCCAACCGGATCGCCGGCGCCGTGGGCTTCTCCACCCGCGAAAACAAAGTCTATGTCTTCAAGGCCAACGCCATCCTGGTGGCCTGCGGCGGCGCGGTCAACGTGTACCGTCCCCGCTCCACTGGTGAAGGCATGGGTCGCGCCTGGTACCCGGTGTGGAACTCCGGCTCCACCTACACCATGTGCGCTCAGGTCGGCGCCGAAATGACCATGATGGAAAACCGCTTCGTCCCCGCCCGCTTCAAGGACGGTTACGGCCCGGTCGGCGCTTGGTTCCTGCTCTTCAAGGCCAAAGCCACCAACGCCAAGGGCGAGGACTACTGCGTCACCAACCGCGCCATGCTGAAGCCCTACGAGGATCGCGGCTACGCCAAGGGTCACATCATCCCGACCTGCCTGCGTAACCACATGATGCTCCGTGAAATGCGCGAAGGCCGCGGCCCCATCTACATGGACACCGCCGGCGCCCTCCAGGCCACCTTCGCCAACCTGAACGCTGAGCAGCAGAAGCACCTCGAGTCCGAAGCTTGGGAAGACTTCCTCGACATGTGCGTCGGCCAGGCCAACCTCTGGGCCTGCACCGACACCGAGCCCGAGAAGAAGGGCTCCGAGATCATGCCGACCGAGCCGTACCTGCTCGGCTCCCACTCCGGCTGCTGCGGCATCTGGGTCTCCGGCCCGGACGAAGCCTGGGTTCCCGAAGAGTACAAGATCAAGGCCGACAACGGCAAAGTCTACAACCGCATGACCACGGTCAACGGCCTGTGGACCTGCGCTGACGGCGTCGGCGCCTCCGGCCACAAGTTCTCCTCCGGCTCCCACGCTGAAGGCCGTATCTGCGGCAAGCAGATGGTCCGTTGGGTTGTCGACCACAAGGACTTCAAGCCCACCCTGTCCGTCACCGCCGCCGAGCTGGCCAAGGAAATCTACCAGCCCTGGCAGACCTTTAAGGACAACGTCGGCGTCTCCACCGACCCGGTCGTCAACCCGAACTTCATCAGCCCGCACAACTTCATGATGCGCCTGGTCAAGTGCACGGACGAGTACGGCGGAGGCTGCGCCACCCTGTACACGACCTCCAAGACCCTGCTCGACACCGGCTTCCAGCTGCTGCAGTACCTGGAAGAGGACAGCAAGAAGCTGGCCGCCCGCGACCTGCACGAGCTTATGCGCTGCTGGGAACAGTACCACCGCCTGTGGACCGTCCGCCTGCACATGACCCACATCATGTTCCGCGAAGAAACCCGTTACCCGGGCTTCTACTACCGCGGCGACTTCCTGGGCCTGGACGATTCCAAATGGAAGTGCTTCGTCAACTCGAAGTACGATCCGGCCACCAAGGAAACCAAGGTCTTCAAGAAGACCTACTACCAGATCATTCCCGACGCTCAGTAGGAATGACCAGAGCGGCCGCCGGGTTAGCCCGGCGGCCGCTTTTTAACGGTCTTACCCGGGCGGATGGACCGTGCTTGTACGCCTACGGCGGGGGCGGTCTATCCTCGCGGATCAGGCCGTTTTCTTGCTGGCCTTAACCATTGCCGGGAGGTTGCGATGTCGAGCAACGCGATACTGGTCGTCGGCGGCGGCTTCAGCGGCATCACCGCCGCGCTGGAAGCCGCGGAGGTCGGCCACGAAGTCTACATCGTCGAGAAAAACCCCTTTCTCGGCGGCCGGGTGATGCAGCTCAACAAATATTTCCCCAAGCTGTGCCCCCCGTCCTGCGGGCTGGAAATTCAGTTCCAGCGCATCAAGAACAATAAAAAAGTCAAGTTTTTCACCCTGGCCGAAGTGACCAAGGTCACGGGCAAGGCCGGCGACTACGAAGTCACGGTGAAGATCAAGCCCCGCTTCGTCGAACCCGGCAGCGTCGATCTCTCGGATACCGCGAAAAAGCTGTCCAAGGACGTCAAGAGCGATTTCGAACTGGGCCTGGGCGACCGCAAGGCCCTGTACATGGACGTTCCTTTCGCCTTCCCCAACCGCTACGTTCTGGACAAGGAACGCTGCACCAAGGAAGACCTGGAAGTCCTGTCCGGCTCCGACGTCATCAATCTCGACGACGCCCCCAAGGAAATCGTCCTCAAGGTCGGTTCCATCGTCTACGCCACCGGCTGGAAGCCCTACGACGTCACCCGCCTGACCAACCTCGGCGCGGGCGATATCGCCAACTGCGTGACCAACATGCAGCTGGAGCGGCTGGCCTCCCCCAACGGCCCGACCTGCGGCAACATCGTGCGCCCCTCCGACGGCAAGGCCCCGCGTAGCGTGGCTTTCGTCCAGTGCGCCGGTTCCCGCGACGAGAACCACCTCAACTACTGCTCCTACATCTGCTGCATGGCGTCGCTCAAGCAGGCCGCCTACGTCCGGGAAGCCTTCCCCGATGCGCGCGTGACCATCTACTACATCGACCTGCGCACCCCCGGCCGCTACGACAACTTCGCCAAGCGCATCCTGGATGATGACCGCATCAGCGCGGTCAAGGGCAAGGTGGCCGCCGTGGCCGAGGACGCCGGCTCCGGCGACGTCATCCTGACCGTGGAAGACGCCGTCACCGGCATCAAGTCCGACAACCGTTTCGAACTGGTCGTCCTGGCCACGGGCATGCAGCCGAGCATTGCCGGCGAACGCCTGCCTGTGGACGTGCCCGTCGATGAGATGGGATTTATCGTGGGCGGCGAGGAAAAGGGCATTTTTGCCGCCGGTTGCGCCGCCACGCCCCTTGACGTCATGAAGTCGGCCCAGTCGGCCACCGGCGCGGCCATGAAAGCAATCGCTTCGGTGCGAGGGAGGTAGCGGCGATGGCCGAAAAAATCGGTGTGTATATCGACGAATCCAGCGTCGCCCCGCTTCTGTCCGCCGAGGAGTTGGTCGCGTTCGTCAAGGCAAAATGCGCTGGGGCCTGCCCCATCGTCAAATCGCACAAGCGTCTGTCCAGCCCTGACGGCGTGGCCATGATCAAGGCCGACATCGAGGGCGGCGAGATCGACGCGGTCATGCTGGCCGGCACCTCGCCCCGCGTGGACTGGGAAGTCTTCGACTTCGGCGACAAGGTCATCGTGGACCGGGTCAACCTGCGCGAGTTCGTGACCCTGTCCTACAAAAACCCGGACGGTTCGGCCCCGACGGCCGGGCAGCCCGTGCCCCGCGAGCTGGCCTCCCTGGTGCAGGACTACCTGCGCATGGGCGTGGTCAAGCTCCAGAAGATGGCCAAGCCCAATCCCGAGATCCCCGAGACCAACAAGACCATCCTGGTCCTTGGCGGCGGCTGGACCGGCATCAACGCCGCCCTGGCCGCGGCCGGCGCCGGCTACTCCGTGGTCCTCGTGGAAAAGGAAGCCGCCCTGGGCGGCAAGGCGGCCAACCTCTACAAGACGTTCCCCCTGGCCTATCCTTACCTGGAAGCCACCGACACCGGCATTGACCGCCTCATCGGGCTGGTCGCCGGCAACAGCAAGATCACGGTCAAGCTGTCCACGTCGCTCAAGCTCCTGGCCGGCGCGCCGGGCCTCTACGAGGCCACCCTGGTCACCGGCGGCAAGGAAGAGACCCTGCCCATCGGCTCCGTGGTCCTGGCCGCCGGCTGGCAGCCCATGGACGGCGAGGCCCTGGCCCCCTACGGCTACGGCACGCTGAAAAACGTCGTGACCTCGGCCGAGTTCGAAGCCATGGTCAAGGCCGGCTCCATCAAGCGGCCCTCCGACGGCAAGGCCCCCAAGACCGTGGCCTTCATCGTCGACGTGACCAAGGCCCTGGAAGCCAAGCCGGCCGCTCCCGCCGAGGAAGCCCCGGCCGACGCCGCCAAGCCCGCCGAGGCCAAGGAAGGCGAGGAAGCCGGTCCGGTCTTCAATCCCATCAAGACCCCCAAGCACCTGGCCTACTCCTCGGAGCTGACCAGCCTTGTGGCGCTCAAGCAAGCCAACTACGTGCGCGAGAAGCTCGACGACGCCGTGGCCATGATCATCTATGACAACATGATGGTCCCCGGCATCAACGAGCGCTACTACCGCGCCGCCCAGGACAACCCCGGCGTCATGCTCACCAAGGGCACGGTCACCGGCGTTGCCGAGGAAGGCGTGAGCCTCGTGGTCTCGGCCAAGGATACGCTGCTTGGCGGCGACATCACCCTGGCCGCCGATCTGGTCGTCGTGCCCACCGGCATCGTGCCGGCCACGGCGCTCGATCCGACCATCAACCTGCTCTATCGCCAGGGGCCGGCCTTCCCGGATCTGCAGCTCTTCGACGGCTTTGCCGATTCGAACTACATCTGCTTCCCCTACGAAACCCGCCGCACCGGCGTCTACGCCGCTGGCTGCGTGCGCCAGCCCATGACCATGGCCCAGGCCAAGGAAGACGCGGCCGGCGCGGCGCTTAAGGCCATCCAGTGCATCGAGTCCGCCAGCCGGGGCGTGGCCGTCCATCCCCGTTCGGGCGACCTGTCCTACCCGGTGTTCAACTTCGTGCGCTGCACCCAGTGCAAACGCTGCACCGAGGAATGCCCGTTCGGCGCTCTGGACGACGACGAAAAGGGAACGCCCAAGCCCAATCCCACGCGCTGCCGCCGCTGCGGCACCTGCATGGGCGCTTGTCCGGAACGCGTCATCTCCTTTGACAACTACAACGTCGACATGATCGGCTCCCAGATCCGCGAATGCGAGATCCCGCCGAAAATCGAAGACGGCGGCCCGCGCGTGTTCATCCTGGCCTGCGAAAACGACGCCTATCCGGCCCTGGACATGGCGGCCCTTCGCGGCAAGAAGTGGAGCCCCTACGTGCGCATCATCCCGGTGCGTTGCCTGGGTTCGGTCAACGCCATCTGGGTTGCCGACGCCATGAGCAAGGGTGTTGACGGCGTCATGCTGCTTGGCTGCAAATATGGCGACGACTACCAGTGTCACTTCGTCAAGGGTTCCGAGATCTGCAACCGCCGCAAGGAAAACATCGCCGAGTCGCTCAAGCGTCTGGGCGTGGAGCCTGAACGCGTCGAGCAGTATCAGGTGGCCATCGACGAATATGACAAGATTCCCGACATGATCGACCAGTTCATGGACATGGTCCTCAAGATCGGGCCGAACCCGTTCAAAGGCTATTAGGAGGGAAGGCTCCATGGCAAACGAGCAGCGTATCAAGCCCGATCTGCAGTTCGTCAAGGACGTGCAGGCGGCCGGTGGCGAAGCCGTCAAGAAGTGCTACCAGTGCGCCACCTGCAGCGTGGCCTGCCCTCTGGCTCCGCCCGAGACCCCCTTTCCCCGCAAGGAAATGGTCTGGGCGCAGTGGGGACTCAAGGACCGTTTCGAGGGCGACATCGACATCTGGCTGTGCCACAACTGCCAGACGTGCTCTGATCTGTGCCCCCGGGGCGCGCGTCCCGGCGACCTCGTGGCGGCTATCCGCAACATCACCTACCGGGATCTGGTCACGCCGACCGCTATCGGCACCTGGATGAGCTCGCCCAAGCATCTGCCCAAGCTCATCGCCATCCCGGCCGTGCTGTTCTTGCTCATTTGGCTCATCACCACCGGGTTCAAGCTGCCCCAGGGCGAGATCGTCTTCGGCAAGCTCTACCCCGGCGACTACACCATCGACCCCATCTTCATGCTGGTCGCGGCCTTCGTGGCCTTCACGTTCTACAAGGGCGTGACCAAGCTGTGGAAGGGTTTTGCAAAGTCCACGCCGAGCACGCTCCAGATCGGTGGCAAGGCCAAGAAGCCGACCTTGATTGAATCCCTCAAGGCCGTCATCGTGGACGAAATCGGCACGCATTCCAAGTTCAACGAGTGCGGCAACGACAATACCGAGCGGTACAAGGGCCACCTGTCGCTGTTCTACGGTTTCGTGGCCCTGGCCATCGTCACCGGCGTCGTGGCCGTTTCCCACTGGGGCGGCAAGATCATCACCTTCATCGCGCCCTTGGGGCACACCCCCATGCCGCTGTGGAGCCCGGTGAAATTGCTGGCCAACGTCGGCGCCGTGGCCCTGATCTACGGCCTGACCATGCTGACCCGGCGTCGGATCAACGTCGACCCGGCCAAGTCCACGTCGTCCTACTACGACTGGTACCTGCTCGGCGTCATCTGGGCCGTGGGCCTCACCGGCCTTGGGGCGGAAATCTTCCGCCTGGCCAATGTGGCTTCCCTGGCCTATCCGACCTACTACCTGCATCTGATTTCGGTGTTCATGCTGTTCGCCTATCTGCCCTGGTCCAAGCTCGGGCACTTGGTCTACAGAACCACGGCGTTGGTGTACGCCCATCAGGCTGGGCGTCTCCCCCTCAAACGTGAAGAAGAAAAAACTTTCTTGGTCTAATTTAGGAGGGTACCATGGCTGAAGCGCGCAAAGTGTTCCCCATGAATGCGTTCGTGTCGTATCTCAAGGGCGTCGACAAGGAAGGCAACAAGAAGGGCGTGGCCGAGATGGTCGGTTTCATGACCGGCATGGAAATCGACGCCGAGCTGGCGCCGTTCGCCGCCGCCCTCGCCAAGGCCTGGATCTACGAGCAGCATCCGGAACTCGTCCGGATGAGCTCTGGCGAGCTGGGCGCTTCCGCCCAGAACGTCTCCGTGGCCGTGCTGCCCCCGGATGTCGTGGCCGAGGTCAACGCGATTTTCGCCAAGCTGACCGATTCCAAGAAGACCATCGACGAGCAGGCCGCCAAGCTCGCCAAGGTCGAGGCGGAACTGGCCGAGAAGACCGCCATCCTGAAGGACGTCGAAGTCCGCGCCAAGGCTGCCGAAGACAAGGCCAAACGCCTTGAGGAGTCCGCCAAGGGCGCCGGCGAGAAGGTCATCGTGGCTTCCGAGGCCAAGGTTGTCGAGTACATCGGCAAGGTCGACGAGCTGCTCAAGATGATCGAGGACGTCAAGAAGCACGGCGTGGTCACCGTCTCCGGCGGCGGCGCCGCGGCTGACGGCGGCGCTTCCGGCGGCACCGGCGAGCCGGTCGTGGGCGGCGAGCCCGCTGCCGACTTCGGCTTCGGTTCCGACGCCTTTGCCACCGACAAGTGGTAGAAAAATCGACTCCGGTCGATTGACGGGGAGGCCCTTTATGGGCCTCCCTTTTTTTTGTGCGGCGCAACGCTGGCGTGGGTTCAGGCTGGTCGGCAAGAAGCCGACGGCTGCCGGGTGGCGTCGGGGCTCTTGTTCGATTGCGCCGCTTTCACCGCGCGGCAGCCGTTGAGGGGGGCGTAATAACCGCGCGCAGCAGGGCGGTAGAGAAAACGGTGATTGCCAGGGCCGACGGAAGGCAGCAAAAGAAGTCCTGGATCGGATGTCGTGGAACGTCGGTTCTGGCAACCAAGGGCAAGGAGTTTCGTATGGGCAGGCGGAAGATGACCGGAATGATCGTGGGAATGGTGTTCTGCTTGTCGGTCATTGTCCAGGGAGGGGCGTCGGCCGAGACCTTGGCGGATTTGCGCCAATCCATCGCCGCCGGGGGAGCGAAATGGACGGCCGGCGAAACGTCTGTCACCCGAATGACCCCGGAAGAACAGAATCGACTGTGCGGCGGTTTGGCGGAAATCACTCGCGGCGACGAGGCGACGCCCTTGGCGGCGTTGCCCGCAGCAGACCTGCCGGCCAGCTACAGTTGGCGCGACGTCAACGGCAAGAATTACGTGACGCCGGTACGTAACCAGCAGACCTGCGGCAGCTGCTTTGTGTTCGCCCCGGTGGCGGCGCTGGAATCCCGTTTGCTGCGGACGTACAACCGGCCTGGCACGGATATCGATCTTTCCGAACAGATTCCGCTTTCCTGCGCCGGAGCAGGGGACTGCGCTGCCGGAGGATACGCCAGCACGGCCTCGACCTATTTAAAGAACAGCGGCACGGGCAAGGAGACCTGCTATCCGTATACCAACACGGATGGTTCCTGCGGTTCGGCCTGCGCCACTTGGCCGCTATCGCCCTACAAGGCGACGAACTGGTCCTATGCCAACCAGACGTTTCCGGCCACGACCAACATGCTCAAGACGGCCGTGCTGACCAAGGGGCCGGTGGTGGCCCGCATGGTCGTGTTTTCGGATCTCTACAGTTACACCAGCGGCGTGTATTCCATGGTCAGCGGGGAAAACAAGGGCGGCCATTTCGTGCTGGTCGTGGGCTGGGACGACGCCACATCGGCCTTCCTGGTAAAAAACAGCTGGGGCACGGACTGGGGCATCAGCGGCTATTTCTGGATCGCCTATTCGCAGCTGGCTTCAAGCGATGTCCGGTTCGGCGAATGGGTCTACGTCTATGACGACGCGACCGGCCCCGTGGCCGGGGAGACGCCGGCGGCCAATTCCCTGCTTTTGGGCAACTGACGCACACGTTGCCGTCGGCAGCCAGGAGGGAGCTGCTTTACTTGTCAGTCGCCGCCGCATCCCGCCGCGCCGCCGCCTCCTCGCGCAAGCGGGCCAGGATCTCGTCGTAGCCTTCGGGCCGGTGGGGCCGCAGGCAGGGCGTGCAGTCCTTGACGCCTTTGACCATCTGGTGGTCGCCGCCGCAGTTCTCCAAGAAATACAGCGGACAAAAACAGAACAGACAGTTGAACGCCTCGGGATCGGCCCCGGGGTGGCAGGGGAAATAGCGGCAGGCGGCGTTGCGAAAGAAACGGTGGCTGTTTTCCACGAGGGCTCCGGTTCGTCGGCACAAGGGTTGCAGTAACCCGGTCGCGTCAACGGATTGATCGAACCACGGGATAGCGCCATGGCCATAGCGACAACCACCACTACCGCTCAGGATTTCCTGAAGAAAGCGGCTGCAAGCACGCCGGGATCGGGCAAGGCCAGGCTTGATCCCAAACTTTTCCAGAATATGCTGCAAAGTGGGTACGGGATCAACGGGGAAGTCGGCAAGAACAGCAAGTTGTCGATTCCCAAGGAAAATATGATCACCGGCCTGGAGATGCTGTCCTCGGGCGAGGGCACGGGCAAGGACGCGGCCCTGTCCATGCTCGGGTATCAGACCGACGCCAAGGCTTTGACGGCCATGGAGCAGGGCATGAACCAGGGCACCAGTCCGGGCAAGAGTCCGGGCCTCAGCCCGGGGCTGAGCCAGAGCATGGCCAGCTTCCAGGGCAGCGCCCTGGCCACGCTGTCGCGCATGGCCATGGAACAGGCGGCCGCCGGCCAGGCGTCCGCGCCGTCCTCCGGTCCGGGGGCGACGCTTCCCGCCGCATCGGCCGATGCCGGCGGATCGAGCGTCCGTCGGGCCGTTGACAAGTCGGCCGTGCGCATGGCTGTGAGCGCCTCGGCCCGCCATCCCGACGACCTCGGCCA
Source organism: Pseudomonadota bacterium (assembly GCA_023435825.1). Taxonomy (GTDB): domain Bacteria; phylum Desulfobacterota; class Desulfovibrionia; order Desulfovibrionales; family Desulfovibrionaceae; genus Solidesulfovibrio. The sequence goes on from JAEZMB010000325.1 coordinate 15,877, forward strand.
CCTTGGCCGGGTCAACCAGGCTTCGGGCCGGGGCGGCTTCACCAAGCGTGAGGAAGAGCTGCTCCTGGCTGTTGCCGGCGCGGAAAACATCCTGGCCGAGACGACCCGGGTGGAGCAGGCCAAGGAGACGGCCGCCGTCTCCCGCAAGGTGCTGCCCTCGACCCTGGAGCACAAGGCCGGACGGCTGTCCGCCCAGTACGAATCCAATTCCGAAATCGACTACATCGGCTACGACAGCCGGGGCGGCACCTCCTACGGCCAGTACCAGATCGCTTCCAAGACCGGGACCATGGATTATTTCCTGCGCTTCCTCGACGACAAGGCTCCGGACATCGCGGGCAAGCTGCGCGCGGCCGGCCCGGCCGACACCGGCGGGCGCTCCGGACGGATGCCCGCGACCTGGAAGGCCGTGGCCGCCTCGGACCCCAGGCGATTCGAGGCCTTGCAGCATGAGTTCATCCGCTCCAACAATTATTCCCCGGCCGCCAAGTCCATCGTGCTGACCACCGGCGTGGACGTCACCAGGCGCTCCTACGCCCTGCGCGAGGTCTTGTGGAGCACGGCCGTGCAGCACGGCCCGGGCGGAGCCGAGCGCATCTTCACCCAGGCCATCGAGAAGGCCGAGGCCATGCCGCCGGGTCAGGATTTTGACAAGGCGGTCATCGAAGAGGTCTACCGCATCCGGGGCCAGAAGTTCTTCCGCCACAACAAGCGGATCCGGGAAGCCGTGCAGTCGCGCTTCCAGGACGAAAAGACCACGGCCATCGCCTTGCTCGACAGCCCGTCCGTCTAGTGTCGCGTCCGCGAAAAGCGCCTGGGTGTTTTGTCGTGGATGAGCTAAAACCAGGCGTTTTTCTTCAAAAATACGAGCGAGTTTGTTAAGGGACGCGACCTCGCTCTCCCCGGCCGGGATCTTTTGCCGGGACGTCTCGCCGCGTGGCTTTGCCCTCGCGGCGTTTTGTTGTAGCATGGGGCCATGACGCCGATAGACGCCAAACCCGCCGAGACGGGGGACGCTGTCAGCTTGTCGCGCAAGATCGATGGGCTTCGACGCTGTTTTGCCTTGTCGCGGCTTGTGGCCGAGTCCCTGGATCTTTCCGAAGTGCTTGAGCGCATCATGACCACCTCGCGCCAGGCGCTATGCGCCGAGGCGGCCAGCCTGCTGCTCGTGGACGACACGCCCGGCCCCGGCCAGGGCGAGCTGATCTTCACCGTGGCCCAGGGGCCGGCCTGTCTGCCGCTGAAAGCCGGTTTCCGTCTGGCCCCGGGCCAGGGCCTGGCCGGCTGGGTGGCCGCCTCCGGGGAACCCGTGCTCCTGGCCGATGCCTACGCCGACCCCCGCTTCAACCGCGAGGTGGACCGCCAGACCGGGTATCGCACCCGGTCCATGCTGTGCGTGCCGCTGACCTACCGCGAGCGGGTCATTGGCGTGGTGCAGTGCATCAACAAGGCCGGCGGCGGGGAGTTTTGCGCCGACGATCTGGAGACCTTTTCCCTGCTGGCCGCCCAGGCCGCCGTGGCCATCGTCAACGCCCGGCTTCACGGCGAGGCCCTGGCCAAGCAGCGCATGGATTTCGACATGGAGGTGGCGGCCAGCGTGCAGCAGGGCTTTTGGCCCAAGGGCACGCCGGCCCTGGCCGGCTTCGACGTGGCCGGGGTGAGCCGGCCCTGCGACGCCACCGGCGGCGACTACTACGACTACCTCATGCGCCCGGGCGATCACGGGCAGCAGCATTTTCTGGTGGCCGTGGGCGACGTCACCGGGCACGGCATCCAGGCCGCCCTGCTCATGGCCAGCGTGCGGGCCTTTTTGCGTTCCCGCCTGTTGTCCCCGGGCGGCCCGGCCGCCATCGTCGGCGACGTCAACCGTTTGCTGGCCGAGGACATGGGCGTCTCCGGCCGGTTCATCACCCTGTTTTTGCTGGAACTGTGCCCGGAAACCGGCGAGCTGCGCTATGTGCGGGCCGGCCACGACCCGGCTTTGCTGTACGATCCGGCCACGGACGAGTTCCAGGAACTCGGCGGCCGGGGTATCCCGCTGGGCATCGACGGCGACTGGCGCTATGAAGAGAATCTGGTCAGGGGCCTGCCGCCCGGAGCCGTGCTGGCCCTTGGCACCGACGGCATCTGGGAGGCCCGGGGCGCGGACGGGGAAATGTACGGCAAGACCCGCTTGCGCCACGCCCTGCGCCGGGCCGCGTCCCTGGACGCGGCCGGCGTCGCCCGCGAGGCGCTGGCCGATCTGGAAGCCTTCCGCCAGGGCGAACCCAGCCGCGACGACGTGACGCTGGTTGTGGTCAAGGCCTGGGCCGAGGCGAAACACACGGAGGCGGCATGAAGTCGCGCATTGCCACGCTGATGATTCTGGCGGCCGGGCTTGCCCTGGCCGGCTGCAACAAGGAAGACCCCACGGGATTCCCCAAGGTCGATTACAACAAGGACGGCCGGATCATCTTCGAAGAGCTGATCGTCGTCTTCCCCGACCTCACCGTCGAGGAGTTCCTGGCCGCCGACGCCGACGGCAACGGCACGCTGAACGAACAGGAATACAACCGGTTCCGCGAGGCCCGGTCCTCGGGCAAGAAGCTTGACCCTGCCGCGCCGGCCGCTCCGGCCGCCAAGCCCGCCGATGCCCCGACGCCCAAGCCGGCCGAACCGGCCGCCCCGGCCAAGGCCGCCGAGCCTGCCCCGGCC
>JAEZMB010000019.1 GCA_023435825.1 Pseudomonadota bacterium
CCGCCTTTGCCGCCGGCTTTGCCCCGGGCGTGGCCCCGCTGGCCGGCTACATCGAACGCCTGCTCCAAAACGGCGACGGCTCCCGGTCGGCCCGTTTGGCGGCCCTTGCCCTGTATGAGCGCGCCGCCTCGCTGCTTGCCCGGTAGAAAACGGAAAAAAACTCCCCCATGCCTGTGGCACGTTTTGGCAACATCCTGCCAAAGCGTGCTTTTTTTATTTGGAACGGGTCTTGAAGAATTGTGGGCGCAGGAGGCCCGGCATGCAAATTCTTCCCCTCATCCAGCGACGCACCCAAAGCGTGATGGCCGACGCCGCCGCCACCGGCGGTTCGAGCCTCGGCAGCCGCCAGTCGGCGCTTTTCGCCAGCCTCCTTGACAACGCCCGGGCCAGTTCCGCGTCGAGTTCCACCACGGTCGCCCCGACGACCATGGCCGACGTCGACAGCGCTCCCCCCGCGGCCAGCGCCGCCGCCTCGCCTTCCGAAGCCGACCTCAAGACCCTGCCCGTGACCCGGGAAGATATTGCCGCCCTGCGCGACGAGCTCAAGGACAAGGGCTTCTCCGACGCGGAACTCGACGACATGGAAGCCAAGGCCGGCGACGGCAAGGGCATGACCTGGGGCGAGCTCATGGACGACGTCGAAAAGAAGGTCTCCTCCACCGGCAAGGGCGAGAAGAAGACCATCGCCAACGACGATCAGGTCCAGATTCTTGGCCTTCTGGGCAAGCTCGGCTTCACCGCCGACCAGTCCCAGCAGATGGTCGAGGCCCTGTCCCGGGGCGAGACCCAGTCGGTCATGTCGGCCATCAACGAAAAGCTGGCCGGCATGTCGAGCGAAAACGAGGTCAAGGTCGGCGCGTCGGAAATGACCGCCCTGGGCCGCGCGCTCAATCTTTCCGAAGAGGCCCAGTCCCGACTGGCCAGCCTTTTGGGCCAATCCTCGGGCCAGGCCGGCCAGGGCATCGTTTCCGCCATGGCCATGGTCAAGAACGAATTGTTGACGCAGACCGGTCTGGAAAACCAGAAGATGGCCGAATTCCGCGAGGCCGCTTCCGGCGTGCTGCAAAACGCCTGGCAGCGGGACACCACCGGCCGTTCCTCGGATCTGCATCAGGACGACGTGGCCCGCAAGGCCGGCCAGATCGTGGCCATGAGCCATGAAGAAGGCGACGCCAAGGCCGACGGCGGCAACGGGCTCAACGCCCTGGCCGACGTGCCCCTGGACGGCAAGGGCGTGGGCGGCAAGGAAACCCCGGCCGCCGCCCCGGCCGCCACGGATGAAGCTTCCACCGGCAAGGCCGTCGAGCCCAAGGCCGGCGCCCATGCCGAACTGGCCGCCAAGGCCGGGGCCGTGGCCGCCGAACAGGCCAGTCTGGCCGGCAACGCCGCCGAGGCTTCGTCCAAGGCCCAGGGGCAGCCCGAGGTTGCTCCCCAGGCCAAGGAACATGCCGCCTCGGCCCCGGTCCAGAACGCCGAAGTCCATCAGTCCACCGGCTCCGGCCAGCAGGGCGCGGCCGGCGGCAACGCCTTCGGATTCGGCCAAAATGGCCAGAATACTTCCAGCGGGCAGGACGGACACGACGAGTCCATGGCCGAACTCATGGGCAAGATCCGCTTCGCCGGCCGCACGGCCACGGGCCAGACCGCCGGACAGACCGCTGAAACCAGCCCGACCCTGGCCGCCATGGATGCCCTGAAGACCTCGCAGTCCGGCCAGCAGGCCAAGAACATGGACCCGGCCCTGGCCGCCCGAGTGGTCAAGCAGGTGGAAAACGGCATTTTGAAGAGCACGGGACAGGAAGCCAAGCAGCTCACCCTGAACCTGACCCCTGACGAGCTCGGCAAGGTCCAGGTGACCCTGACCGTCAAGGACAAGGAAGTCCGGGCCGTCATTTCCGCCGACAACGCCGACACCACGGCCATGCTTCAGGAACATGCCTCCAAGATCAAGCAGTCCCTGGAAGAACAGGGATTCAAGGTGTCCGAGGTCGAGGTGCGCAGCCAGCTTTCCCAGGACAACCAGACCGCCGCCTGGGACAGCCCCGAGCGCCACAACGAAGCCCGCGAGCAGCGCGAAGCCCTGGACCGCATCCGCTCCTCGGTGCGCCTGGCCCGGGAGTCCGCCGGTCTTGGCGGCGACGAAACCTCGTCCATGCCCGCGGCCATGACCGCCCGGGCCGCCGGACTCGACCTTTTCGCTTAATACAGGGAGACGGCCATGAGTTACGTAGACAGCCTCTTGTCCTCCACCTCCGGCAGCTCCGCCAGTTCCACCACGGGCAAGTCCTCGTCCGGGCTGGGCATGGACGCCTTCCTGCAGCTCCTGGTCACCCAGTTGCAGTACCAGGATCCCTTGAGCCCCATGGACGACAAGGAATTCGTGGCCGAGTTGGCGCAATTCTCGAGCCTTGAACAGCTCACCGAAATCAATTCCGGCATCGAAGGCCTGACCACGCTCACCCAGGAGCAGCAGATGATCGGGGCCGTGAACTTCATCGGCAAGACCATCGACGCCACGGGCACGGCGGTCAGCGTCGAGGACGGCACGGCCACCTCGGTGACCTTCACCCTGCCCGAGGACGCGAACACCTGCCTGATCAACATCCTGGACAGCTCCAAGAACATCGTGCGCACCGTCGATGTCGGGGCCAAGACCGCCGGCGAAGTGGAATTCCAGTGGGACGGCAAGGATTACGACGGCAACGCCGTGGAAGACGGCCAGTACCAGGTAGCCGTGACCGCCACCAACGCCGATGGCGACGCCATGAAGGTGTCCAGCACCATGCGCGGCAAGGTCGTCGGCATCCAGCAGGTCAACGGCAGCTACTACCTCGACATCGGCGGCGGCCGCTACGCGGCCTTCACGGACATCAGCAACGTGGAAAACGAGTCGAGCACCACCAGTCAATAAGAGGATTCCTGACCCGACGCGGGGAGGACATAAGGAAAGGAGGTCGTTATGGGAGTCGGATTAGGAACATCCATGTGGTCGGGCGTGTCGGGCTTGCTGGCCAACTCGACGAAGATGGGCACCATCGGCAACAACCTGGCCAACGTCAATACTTACGGTTTCAAGGGCGCGCGCACGGATTTCATGGATCTCATGAGCGCCAACGTCGGCACGGCCGCCGGCGTCAAGCAGATCGGGCGCGGCGTGCGCGTGGGCACCGTCGTGTCCGATTATTCCCAGGGCGGCCTGGAGACCACCAGCGAAAACCTGGACATGGCCATCAGCGGCAACGGCTTTTTCATGGTCAAGCAGAAGAGCCAGGTGGGTTCCAACGGCAAGATGCTCAACACCGGCAACACCACCACCTACTACACCCGCGCCGGCGACTTCAGCTTCGATTCCGACGGCTACCTGGTCACGCCGCAGGGCCTGGCCGTCCAGGGCTGGAAGGTCGATCAGGACCGCATCGACGCCGCCTCCGCCTCGGGCACGGTTTTAAGCCAGGTGCCGGTCACCGGCGAGATCCAGGACATCCGCCTGACCCAGTTCACGAGCCCGGCCAAGGCGACCTCCAGCGTCACCATGGTCACCCAGCTCGACTCCGACACGGTGACCCAGAACACCCGCACCGACGGAACCAACTACTACTATGCCATGACCGAGCAGTGGGACGGCACGGCCAGTCCGGCCATGCCTTCCACGGCCTACGGCTACCAGTCCACCATCAAGGTGTACGACGAAAACGGCTCGCCCCATACCCTGACCACCTACTACGACAAGGTCACCAGCCAAGACGGCAAGGATTACTGGGAATACGCCGTCACCTGCGATCCCAGCGAGGACGGCCGCGTCGATTCCGCCGGCAACCCCATCGCCGGGACGGCCACCGCCGGCCTGCTCATGACCGGCACCATGACTTTCGATTCGTCGGGCAGCCTGGAAAACATGAGCGCCTACACCCTGCAGGCCAGCAACGCCACCGGCGGCGCGTTCAACGCTTCCCAGTGGGCGGCGGCCACCGTGAAGAACGGCTACCCCGTTTTCACCGCCAACTTCAAGTCGGTGTCCAACGCCAGCTTCACCGACTCGCCCAACGCGCTCAACATCGCGTTTAACGTCGGCATCAGCAACAACAGCGGCTTCGTGGCCGGAACGACCGGCACGTTGCTCTCGGCGGCGGCTGCGGCCGACCCCAATGAGCTGGTGTCCTTCAATCCGGCCACCACCAAGGTCAACAGCACCGTGACCACCAGTTACGCCACCTCGTCCTCCACGGTGTTCAGTTCGCAAAACGGCTACACCTCGGGACTTCTCACCAGCGTGTCCGTGGACAGCGACGGCATCCTGACCGGCACTTTCTCCAACGGCCAGACCCAGAAGCTGTGGGCCCTTGCCCTGGCCAACTTCACCAACCTCCAGGGCTTAAGCCGCCAGGGCAGCAACCTCTACGCCGCCACCCTGGATTCCGGGCAGGGCACCACCAACCGGGCCAACACCGGTTCCGTGGGCTCCATCTCCGGCAACACCCTGGAGACCTCCAACGTGGACATGGCTTCGGAAATGGTCAGCATGATCCTCACCCAGCGCGGGTTCGAGGCCAACAGCAAGACCATCACCACCGTGGACTCCATGCTCTCGGAAGTCATCCAGCTCAAGCGCTAGCCGCGACGACAACCGATACTCAAGGCCGCCCCCCTCGGGGGGCGGCCTTTTTGGCGTGGTCGCCCCCCGACGGCCGGAGCACGCCCAGGCGTCGAACCAGGCGGGCGCGGCAGGGCGGCGACGGTTCCTGCCCGGCCGCCGGAGCGTCGGCCCCGGGGCCGCCCGGCGCGGCGCGCAAGAC
>JAEZMB010000031.1 GCA_023435825.1 Pseudomonadota bacterium
CCCCCCCCCCCCCCCCCCCCCCCCCCCCCCCCCCCCCCCCCCCCCCCCCCCCCCCCCCCCCCCCCCCCCCCCCCCCCCCCCCCCCCCCCCCCCCCCCCCCCCCCCCCCCCGCCGGAGGCCTCTTTTCCCCGCATCCTAGCGCCCCTGGGCGGGTTTGCCGGCTTCCCAGACGAGACGGCCGACGCGGCGGCCGAGGTCGGCCTGGCGGGCGCGCAGCAGGGCCTCGGCGGCTTCGGGGTTGCCCTGGGTGGTGAGCAGCGAGGCGGACTCCAGGTCGCGCAGATGCCGGGCGCATTCCTTGACCAGGCTCGTGAGGTCGATGGACTCGATCTCCGACGGCACCCGCACCGAGCGAACCTTGTTTGGCATTGCCCCCTCCCTTTGGCCCATGGAAATCGGAAAACAGGCTGCCTGTCAACGCAACACGCGGCCCTGCTTGCCTCTTGAGGGAATCGGCAACCTCGGGTAGCGTCCGGCCCGATACTGCGTCCATGCCGTGCATGGCGCGAAAGGGGGAAGCCATGGCTCTGACTCGGGGCGACAAGATGATCATCGCGGGGGCGGCAGCCCTGGCCGTCACCGTGGTGCTCGGCTTGGCCGTTGTGAAAAAGCCGTACCTGTTCGGGCTTGGCGACAAGCCCGCCCCGGCCGACATCCCCCCGGCTCCGGCCGCCGCCGCTCCTGAAATTCCAGCCGGCCCGCCGCCCATCACCGCGCCTCCGGCGGCCATCGCCAAGCAGGCGACCAGCGCCGCCGCGCCCACGCCGGCCACGCCGACGCCCGTTCCGGCCGCTCCGGCCGCTTCCCCGGCCAAGGCCCAGCCGCCCCAGGCGGCGGGCGACGAGAGCCTGGAAAAGATGTTCGAGGAGCTGGCCGGGGAATCCGCCGGCCCCAAGGCCGGCAAACCCGGCGCGCCCAAGGCCGATTCCAAGGCCGCCGCGCCCGCGCCGGCCGTCCCGGCCGCGCCGGTGGCCACCACGCCGGCCGAGGCCATCAAGGCCGAAGCCCTGCCCGAACCCCAAGCCGCGCCGGCCCCGGGCCACGACCCGGCCCCGGCCAAGGCCGATCCCAAGGCCGAGGCCAAGGCCAAAGCCGAACAGGCCAAAGCCGAAGCCAAGGCCAAGGCCGAGCAGGCCAAGGCGGATGCTAAGGCCAAGGCGGAACAAGCCAAGGCCGAAGCCAAGGCCAACCCCGCGCCCAAACCCGTCGCCCCGGCTGCCCCGACGGCCCCGGCCGCCGCCAAGCCGGTCGCTGGCGGCGGCAACGTCATCCGGGTGGTCGCCGAGGAAAAACCCGGCGAATACGTGCTGGTCATCCAGACCAACAAGCCGCCGGCGAATTTCTCGCGCATGTTCATGACCGACCCGCCAAGGCTGGTCCTGGATATCGACGGCGCCTGGAACTACAACGGCCCGCTGTCCAGCTCCACCGGCGACGCGTTCATCCGCCAGATCCGGGTGGGCAAGCATCCCGACAAATTCCGCGTGGTCCTGGACATGGCCCCGGACGCCACCACGCGCCTTCGCGGCGCGCCCACGGCCGAGCGCGTGCCCGAGGGCGTGGCCCTGCGCATCCCCAAATAGGCCCAAGCCCATGGCCCGAGGTCCGATTTCGTGAAACGCTTCTTTTCCCTGGCCGCCCGGACGGTCAAATGGCTCCTTGTCGCCGTGCTGGCCGTCGAAGTCCTGTCCTTTGCCGTCATCACCACCAGCAACTGGATCATCTACGGCAACCTGCGCGAAGGCCCCAAGGCCGTCTATGACCCGTATACGCTCTTTCTCATGGAAAACGGCGTTTGGCCCACGGCCAACTGCGAGGTGGTCAACAACCACCCGGAACTGTCGCGCACCATCTGGTTTTTCGGCGGCTCCACCATGCGGGCCAGCTCCGCGCCCTATGAGCGTTCCATCCCGAGCCTGGTGGCCAAGGCCTTAAACGAACGTGACAAGCCTTGCGCGTTCAACTGCATGAATTTTGGCGTCAATTCCTTCAACTCGCTTTTGGAGATCAAATATCTGCAAAAGCAGTTCCTGGAATACATCATCCGGCCCAACCTCGTGGTCTTCTACGACGGGGCCAATGACGCCAACTACTTCGCCGTGCAAAAGGACCCCTACGCCCATGAAGGCAAGGAGCGCGCCCAGGGCGTCATCGAGAGCTATTACAAGTCGGGCGTGGGCATCCTGAAGCCCTTAAACGCCGCCTACTTCGCCTCGTTCACCCGGGAGCTGTTGCAAAAATTCCTGTACACGGCCACGCCGCTGGACCCCAACGCCCCGGAGCTGGCCAAATTCATCGAACAGGCCGTGGGACGCTACGATTTCGCCGAGCGCCTCTCGGCTTGCTACGGCGCGAAATTCCTGCTCTTTCTCCAGCCGCTCTACTGGGTTGAAACCGCGCCGCCGGCCGACGCGACCGTGGCCGCCAAGGAGCAGGAACTCATCCTTGGCCGCAAGACGTTCCCCCATGTGCGCGACAACTTCAACATCGTCTACGCCGCCCTGGAGAAAGCGCTGGCCGGCAAGCCCTACTTCGTCAACCTGCGGGATTGCCTCAACGGACGCGCCGCCCCGGCCTACACCGCCGACGGCGTTCACAATACGGACACCGGACGCGACGGCATCGTGGCCGCCATGCTGCCCCACATCCGCGACCGGCTCCCCTGCAACCTCGCCCCCGAACCCGGAGGTCATCAATGAAACGCCTCGCCGCCGCCGCCCTGGCCGGCGCGCTCCTCCTGGCCGCCTCCCCGGCCGCCTTCGCCCAGGCTCTCAAGGAACGCTCCCTGTCCGATCCGCCGCCCAAAACCCAGACCACGCCGCCGCCCCCGGCTCAACAAGCCGCGCCCGCCGGCCAGACGCCGCCCGCGCCGGCCACTGTCGGCGTCCAGCCCGCCGGACAGCAGCCAGGCGCGCCCCAATACCAGCCCCAGACCGCCCAGCCCGCGCCCTCCCAGCAGCCGTATCAAACGGGCCAACCGGCGAGCCAAACGGGCCAGCCCTACCAGCCGGCCCCGGCCGCCGCGCCAAGCTACCAGGCCGCGCCCCAGGGCCAGCACACGCCGCCGCCCCCGGCCCAGCCCTCGCCCTACGGCGACCCGGCCGGCGGCACCATGGTCAACGGCCAACCCATCGGCCCGGTGGCCCCGCCGCCGCCGCCGATGCCGGACAAGCCCGGCCCCTACAACCGCGACGAGGTCAACCGCGAGGTCATGGGCTTTTTCGAAGGCGGCTCCCGGGGCCTGGCCGAAATGGTGGCCCGGGCCTTCAAGGACCTCGGCCAGCCCGTGGGCTTCATCAAGGGCAACGAAGGCGGCGGCGCGCTGGTGGTCGGCTTCCGCTACGGCATCGGCACGCTCTACCTCAAAGGCCAGCCGCCCGTGCCGGTCTACTGGCAGAGCCCGACGCTGGGCTTCGACCTCGGCGTCAACGCCGGCAAGGTGTTCACCCTGGTCTACGGCATGACCCGGACGGACCAGATCTTCCAACGCTACCCGGGCGTGGACGGCAGCGCCTACGTGCTGGGCGGCTTCGGCATGAACTACCAGCGCGCCGGCGACATCACCCTGGCCCCCATCCGCGTGGGCGTGGGCCTGCGCCTTGGAGCCAGCGTCGGCTACCAAAGCTATACGCGGGAACAAACGATCAACCCCTTTTAAATACTGCGGGGGAGGAAACCCCTTTTTGAAAAAAGGGGTTTCCTC